>WBXD01000020.1 GCA_008932935.1 Verrucomicrobiota bacterium | reverse complement strand
TCACCCTGTACTCTCGTTACCGTTCTGGCGCCGTGCTGTTTCCAGGCGTAGATCAGAAAACCGGCGGCAAACAACAGCATGAAAAGCGATAGAAATTGCCCCTTGGTCAGCGGGCCGACCAGCGCGGCATCCGGCTCGCGGAAAGACTCGGAAAAGATTCGGAATAGCGCGTAGCAGCCGAAAAATAAGCCGGTGAGCAAGCCGTCGGGAGCTTTCGGGAAGCGCACCCGCACCAACCACAGAATAGCAAACAGCGCCAATCCCTCCAGTAAGCCCTCATACAATTGCGATGGATGGCGCGGTTCGAGGAAGCGCCCGAGCACGGTGCAAACCTCGGGGGAGTGTCGGCTGGCCACCAGTATTTGCTCAAACATGGCACTGCGTGCGGCCTGATACTCGTTGGCACCCAGACCCGCTTCCATCATCTGGCGTCCCGCCACGAGCGATTGCTGGAGAGCGCTCAACTCAGGCTTCACTGCGGCGACGGCAGCCGCCGCTTGGTCAAAGCGCGAAAATTCAGGGGCCTTGTCATCGCTCAGCGCCATGGGAAACTTTACCGCCCAACTCACGCCGGTGGCCACCCGTCCATACAGTTCGCCGTTGATGAAATTGGCCATGCGGCCGCAGCACAAGCCGACTGGGGCCACCACGCACAGACCATCGCCCAAGCCGGTCCAGGACACTTTTTCCCGCCGCGCGCAGATCCAGGTAAAAATGACCAAGCCGAGAATCCCGCCGTGGCTCGCCATACCGCCCTCCCACACCCGCAACACCAGCAGCGGGTCCGCAGCCAAGGCCTCAAAACCTTCCTTGGGCAGAAAATAAAACAGGATATACCCAATCCGCCCGCCCATAAACACCCCGAACAGGGCCGCCGCCGCTATGAAATCCGCCGTCTTTTCCGGCGCCAACACCCACAATTTGTGCCTCGCCAAATGCCGCAGTAACAAAAATCCCAGCACAAAGCCCGCCAAATACGCCAGCCCGTACCAGCGCAATGCCAGCCCTCTCCACACCCAGACGATCACCGGGTCCAAATTATTGACGTAAGTGGCAAACACGTCAGCATCACACACCAGTCCTGTCTGCCCCGCAAGCCGATCCTCACCCGCCAGCTTAAAACTTCCCGGGTCCCTGGGTCACCATCTTGTGTCTTGTGTCTTCTTCACCCGCGGCTGCCGCGGTAGAACAGGGCCAAAATGCCAAAACAGGCGGCGATCATTGCGCCGAGCGTGAGCCACAACTCCAGCCAGCCGCTGCCATCTGCGTGGAGGAGGTTGCCGCGCAGCCAGCCGCAGAGCAAGGCTCCGAGTAATGGGCCGAGTCCGCTGGCGGCGAGGGTGAGCAAGCCTTGCGCCTGCCCCTTGAGTTCGGGTGCGACGCGCCGATCCAAAAACACTTGGGCTGTAACAAAATAAAACGTATAGCAAATCCCGTGCAGCGCGATGCCGGCGATGTGCCAGGCCAGCAGCCCGCAGGCCCCCGCATAGGCGCTCATGCCATAGCGCAACACCGAGATGCCCAGCGCCCACAGCAAGAGGGTTTTCACGTGGTAGCGCGTCATCAGCCCTGCCACCACCAACATCGCGAGCATTTCGCTCCACTGCGCGATGGACATCGTCGCCGTCGGGTGCTTGCCGCCGAGCACCAGAAGTTGCTGCGGCGCCAACATGTAAAAGCCCGCCAGCGGTATCGAAAACAACAACGTCACCGTGAAAAATACCAGCTGATCTCGCTCCCGCAACAGACCGAAGGCTCCCATCCCCAGTGAGTTGCGCCACGACCCCACGCGGCCCAGTGGCGGGGTGCTTGGCAGTCCCATGGCGGCGAGTCCCGCCAGCCCCGCTGCCACCGCTGCCGCACCGCCGGTTGATGCGCTGGTATCGGTTTTAAACACGAAACTCGTCAGGGAGCCAGCCATCACCCAGCCCATGGTGGACCCTAGGCGGACCAGCGGAAATTGCCGCTCGCCATGCCTGAGGTGGGTGAGGGCGACCATCGCCAGCAGCCCCCACCCCGGGCCGGCGAGCACTGCGTGAATCATCAAAATGCCGAAAAACCACCATGGATTCCAATGCAGTGCGAGGCAGCCGAAAGCGCCCGCCAACGCCACCGCCGCCAGCAGGGTGGATGCCGTATAAAGCCGGTTGGCCGACACCAACTGGTCGGCCAAGGCGCCGCCGAGAAGCGGGGAGACCAGTGCACCGAGCGGCCCGATCATGAAAGCCAAGGCCACCCAGTCGCTCAGTCCTTGGGCACTGAGAATATTGGTCAAGGCCGGCACCCAGAACCCCGGTGCCATTCCCTGGAAAAAATACACCAACCACAAGCGGTAGAGCAGTCCTCCGCTGTTTGCCTGTTGCTCCGTTACGCTCGCCACGCCGACGTTCTACTCCGCCACCGCCGCATTGCCAGCCACATATCACCAAACACGGGTCTTTGTGCCCGCAATCACCGATGAAAAATCAGATTTTTTCGCTTGCGTTGTCGTCCTGTCGGGTCTTTGTTCTAAGGAACACTGTTCACAATGCCATGCAATACCAACTCACCACCCGCCAACAGGAAATCGTCGATTACCTCCGCTTGAAACAGCACGAAACCGGCGTGATGCCTTCTACCCGCGAAATTCAACGCGACTTTGGTTTCGCCAGCCAGACTGCTGCCATGAGCCACCTGCGCGCCCTCGAACGCAAAGGCGTCATCCAGCGCCTCGCCTGCAAGGCCCGTGCCGTGATCTTTCCCGAGGCGCTCGACCGCCCGCAGATTGTTGATATCCCCGTCTACGGCAGCATCGCCGCCGGGCGCTCGCAGGACGTCGAGGCATTGCGTGAAGGCTGCATTTCCATCGACGTGACCACCCTCGGCATTCGTCGCCCCGGCCGTGCCTTCGCTCTGCGAGTGCGCGGCGATTCCATGATCGGTGCACATATCTGTAGTGGCGACACGGTCATTCTCGAACAGCGCGAACCGCAGAAAGGTGATATTGTCGCCGCACTCATCGATGGCGAAACCACCCTCAAACGCTACCTCGTGAGTCGCGGCAAACCATTCCTGCGAGCGGAAAACCCCGAGTTTCCCGATCTCATCCCGGCCCGCGAACTCATCATCCAAGGCGTCTTCATCGCCCTCATCCGCCACGCCGCTTGATGTGAATTCGGGGGAGGGGGAGGGCCTGATTGCACTAGTTGGCCTGGACGGCGCTAACGGGGAAGTTTAACGGGGAAGTTTAACGTTGCCAATTCGCCCATCCCGGTATTGCCTTGGCTGTCGCTAGCGACGCGGGTGTAGTTCAATGGCAGAACGTGAGCTTCCCAAGCTTGAGGTGCGGGTTCGATTCCCGCCACCCGTACCCGCTAAAACCCCCGTTTTCCCTTATGTTTCAAGGGATTTGGAGATTCCGAAAATTGGAGAGTGCAACCAGACCGACGGTGAGCCTTAAAAACTTCGAAAGTCCTGAGAATCATGCTACAGGCCCACCACAGCGCGGCGGGTGCGCATGTTGTGAACCTCGGCATCACCGATGAAGGCTTTTTTGGCAGGATCGAAGCGCAGCTTGCGGTTGAGTTTCCAACTGATGGCCGCGGCATGGCAGGCGATGTGGTCGTAACGAGTCGCCGTCGAGTAGCAGGGCGGGTTTGCCGCGTGATTGCACGTTGTCGAGGAAGCTCCGGACGTTTTTCCACATGCACATCGGTGATTTCAGAGATCGAGGAGTTTTGGTACGTCGGGGGCACGCAGGCGGTGGGACTCGGGGACGCCCGCACCCAGCAAGGGCCGGCAATAGCTGTGGAAAGCTGCCGTCACCCCGTTGCCCTCGGCATTGATGAATGAGTCGGGCATATGACGCGTCTTGCCCGCGACTTTTTCCAAAGGCACCAAGGCGTAGTCCACGCTGTAATCTAGCACCGGCCGGCGGATGACCACCGAGCCATCGACGTGGTCCCACATGGCGAATTGGACTGCCTTTTCGCCGACCTCGCGGGCCTCGTGGGCGTCGCGGTCGGAGCGGCAGCCGATGAAACAGCGCTGCAGGTAGCCGAAGGTATCGGCCCGCACGCGCTTGAGTTTGAGCTCGCGGCGCAGCGTGTCGCTGAGCAGATCCCCGAGCGCCCCGGTGCCCGAAAGCTGCACGTTGCCGTGGTCGTCGCGCTCTGAGGTTTGCATCAGCTGGGTGATCATGGCTTGGCCGCTGGCATCGGCGATGCCTTCAGACACCGCGATGGTGCACAGGCCGTGAGTGGTGATGGTGCGCTCGACGTCGGCGAGAAAGCGGTTGGTGTCGAACGCGCGTTCCGGCATGTAGATAAGGTGCGGTCCGTCATCGGGGTGTTTTTGGGCGAGCGAGGAGGCGGCGGTGAGGAAGCCAGCGTGACGACCCATGATGACGCCGATATAGACGCCGCCGAGGGCGCGGTTGTCGAGGTTGACGCCCATGAAGGCTTGAGCGACGTAGCGGGCGGCGGAGGGGAAGCCTGGGCAGTGGTCGTTTTCCGCCAGATCGTTGTCGATGGTTTTTGGGATATGGATGGCCCGCAGTTCGTAGTTAGCGGCGCGCGCCTGTTCGTTGATGATGCGCACCGTATCGGACGAATCATTGCCGCCGATGTAGAAAAAATAGCGGATATCGTGGGCCTGCATGACCTCGAACATGCGGGCGCAGTAGTCTTCGTCGGGTTTGTCGCGGGTCGAGAGCAGGGCGGAGGACGGCGTGTCGGCCACCCGTTCGAGGTTGTGGGTGGTCTCGCGGCTTAGATCGACAAAGCGTTCCTTGAGGATGCCGCGCACGCCGTGCATGGCGCCGTAAATGGCGGTGACCTGGGCGAATTTGCGGGCTTCGAGGACTACACCAACCAGACTCTGATTGATGACCGGGGTGGGGCCGCCTCCTTGGGCGACGAGGACTTTTCCTTTCAGGGCGTTCATAGGGGCCGACAGCATGTCTTGGGCGGCGCTGGATGCAAGCGCGGAAAGCTCCCGAGGCTTCGCCTTAGACGCAAGAAACAAGACTTGAAAACGCCAGGCGTCAGGCTTGGCGTAAAGGTCGCATTGGTGGCTTGTCAGGGATTCCAGAGGTCGGCCGCAAGGTGGCTGCCTCGGATTTTTCCGGCAGGCCAATTTGCCACCCTATTTGCGGTCGAGATTCGCCTTGAGGTCTTCGGCGCTGACTTCCGAGGCAACCCCGTCGGCGGGCACTTCCGCCTTGGCCGTCCATAAAATCGCGTTGAGCACGAGCTTGCGCTGGTCGGCGCTGCCCCAGCCCTTGTGGAAATGGCCGCCGGTGAATCCGAAGCCGCGACCGCCATCCTTGCGCTCAAATGCCCACGCGGTGGTCTGCGGTTTGTGGGCGGCCACTTCCGCCCGCACGGTGGGATTGCCTTCGTGGGGGCCGTCCTTGCGGGCCATGGTGCTCTCAGGGGGCACGGTAGCGAGCAAGTGGGTGAGTTGGCCCTTATCGGCACCGGCGAAGCGCATGTGGAAATACCATTCATCACTGCTAGAAAATGGCTTCACGCCGCGACTCACCGGGTGTAGCGGCAATTCCTTGTAGTCTGCCAACCAATGCGGATTGACGCTCCAGTCCGCCTCGAAGAATCCGCCCATCCAGTCGAGTGCCTGCGGCCCGCCTTTGTCTGCTGGAAACTCAACCGCATAGTGCAGGCAGACTAGGCCCGCGCCACGGCGCATCTCCTTGGCGAGTTGCTCCAGATGATCGGCCGCCAGCATGAAATGACCGCCACCGCCGTCGGCATAAAACAAAATTGTGTCGGCTTGGGCGAGTTCTGCGGGGCTGGGCCACTCGGCTCCCAGATGGGCGGTGGTGGTAAGCGGCAGGCCGCTGGCATCCAGGCATTTTTTGAGCAACAGCACCCCGGCGTTGTGCTCGTGCTCACCCGGGCCGTGCGACGGTTGGCCGGCCAGCAGCAGGATGTGAGTGGGGGCGTGGGCGGCAAGGGTAGTTGCGGCCGCAGACACGGAGGCAAGCAAAAAGCTGAGAAAAGTGCGGAGTTTCATGCGGTGGATGGGTCGAAGCGAGGAGAATATCATGACGTGCCCGCCGCGTCGAGTCTGACTATCGCAAACGGTCAACGCTCCCTGCGACACGTTTCGGAGCATCCAAAGATGCGTCGATGCCTCGCTGCAATGCGTGGTTGCCACTCGGAGTGATAGGCTGTCTTCTTGTCGATGCACTAAGCGCCGTGAAAACTCAGGATGCTTCATCGGACTCCCACTCCATCGCCAAGGTGAATTTTTCCAGCCAATTTTTTTCCCGCTTGTGTTTTGGTTATTACTCGCCACGCTGGGCGGACTATGACTCATCCAGACCTCACCCAACAACCGCCTCGCGGTGCCCGTGTCCGCCTCGGCGGCTTCGTCATTCTGCCGCGCATCCTCGACAAGTGCCGCGCCACACTTGCCGGAAAAAATGGTGAATACCATTATGCCTGCCCGCTCGACCACCGCTTCTTCACCTTCACCGGCATCGACCCCGAAGCGCTCAAGGCCGAGGTGGCTACAGGTCTTGGCGACGGAGCCCTGCTCACTTGGATCCAGGCCAATGCGCCGATCCAGCGTGCCGACCATGAGATCGAAGCGTGGAGCCGCTTCCGTGAAACCTCCGCTCCGGGCGATAACGGCAGCCGCAGCTACATCAGCGCTGCCATTGAACAAGCCGGCGGCGCACAACGCGATGACCTTGCAACGTGGTTTGAGTGGCTCGACTACGATGACTACATGAGCTTCGGTGGCGTGTAAACTTGGCTAAGGATGGCGTCGCTCCCGACAGCTGGCACTGCGTCAGCGGGTGTTTTGCACCCGAGCGAAAATTCATTCCCACCCTTGACACCGATCCCCGCCTCACGCAACCTGCGGCACGCTGGCGCGGCAATCCTGCCACGGCAGCTGTCTTCACCCTAACAAAGAAATCACGACCATGGGCGACAAATCCCCCAAAGCAAACCAAAAAAAGTCCTCGCAAAAGCAGGTCAAGACTAACAGCGCCACCCAGGCCAAGAAGCAGGCATCGGCCAAAAAGCCCTAACTGAGGCTGCACCAGGCGCCCTTGATAGATTCATCAGGGGCGCCGCGGGTGTGGTGCCACACTGGCATTGTGTGCCGCTGGCGGCGAATTTCAGATGGTTCATCCGAGCCAACTTACTCAGAAGGCTTGGGCATCAAGGAGTGGGGGCGTTTCGATCACATTGTGATCGTCTGAACGTCAAAATATGCCAAATCATTTTCCGCCGAGTTCAGGAGCTGTGAGGCTGCGTGCGGGGGGGGTCAACTAGATGCTGAAACATTGAGACATTCGCCCGCGTACCATCCTCCCATGAGCCACTCCAGTTCACACACTCCGCATCCCCGCATTGAAGAGCGGCGCAAAGCAGGCGCTCACCTGACGCAACACGAGCATACCGGTTTCAACGGCCGTCTGGCGGTCGTGATCACCGGCGCGGTGAGCACGATGTGGTGCGCCTACGTGTTTGCCGCCATTGCGCTGATCAGTCTGCCAGCCGCATTGGAGGCGGGCACTGCCGCCATCGTCTCCTGGATTGCCCAAACATTTTTGCAATTGGTGCTGCTATCGGTCATCATGGTCGGCCAAAAAGTCGCGGCCAAGGCCTCGGACAAACAGGCGCTGCAAACCTACCGGGACGCGGAGGCACTGTTGAAAATCCAGGACGAACTCCACAAGTTGCTTAAAATTAACAACGAGCTCACCGAGGATATCCACCGCCGCACCGTCTTGAGATCTGAGACCTGAGACCGGAGGCCAGCCACTCCTGCCCAGCTCATCGCCCAAGCTGTCAAATTCCGTGGGGAGCGCCGGCGTCCCGCCGGCTGTGTGCGGCATCCTGCCGCACACTCTTCAGCGCGTGCCCAGTCCATGTTCAGAACTCAGTGTTCGACCTCATAAGAGCCATGGGAAGAGCGCAGCGCAGGCTTGCCGGACAGGTGGGCGCTGGGCATGCTGGCGCGGATGAGTGATTGGAATTTTATGACTGTGATCATTGTGCTGAGCGTGTTTGCGCTGTGGAAACTCGAACTCGCCGCCACCTTGCTGAACCTGCGGGCCTTTCCCGCCACGGTGCCGACTGCCCTCGCCGGGCTGATGGACACGGCGAAACTCGACCAAGGTCGCGATTACCTGCGAGTCAACGCCCGCTTCGGTATGGTTCAAGCGAGCGCCTCGCTGACGGTCCTGCTGATGTTCTGGGGGCTGGGCGGGTTCGGCTGGTTAGATGGGTTGGCACGCGGGTGGGTCGGCTCTGAATTGCTGGCAGGACTGGTATTTTTGTCGCTGCTGCTGCTCGGGCAAAGCCTCATCGGCTTGCCGTTTTCGGTGTATGAAACGTTTGTCATCGAGCAGGGTTTCGGCTTCAACCGCGCCACGCCGCGCACGTTCGTCCTCGACCGCCTCAAGGGCCTGCTGCTCGCCGCGCTGCTGGGCCTGCCACTGCTGGCCGCCGTGCTGTGGATTTTCAGCAACGTCGCCCACGCCTGGCTGTGGGCTTGGGCAGTGGTCACGGGTTTCCAACTGGCACTCACTTATCTGGCCCCATCGTGGATCATGCCGCTGTTCAACAAATTCACGCCCATGCCCGAAGGCCCTCTCAAACAAGCCATCGAGGCCTTGGGCGATCGCTGCGGTTTCCCCCTCTGCGGCGTGTTTGTGATGGACGGCTCGAAGCGCTCGACCAAAGCCAATGCCTTCTTCACCGGCCTGGGCCGACGCAAGAAAATCGCGCTGTTCGACACGCTGATAGAAAAAAGTAGCCAGGCCGAGTTGCTGGGCGTGCTGGCCCATGAGATCGGGCACTTTCGTTGTGGCCACATTCGGCAGCGGCTGGCGGTGGGCGTCGTGCACAGTGCGGCGGTGTTTTTTCTGCTAGGTCTTGCCACCAACCCCCACGGCACCTTTGCCCGCCTGCTATTCGACGCTTTTGGTGTTAGTGTCATCTCACCGCACGTCGGCCTGGTGCTCTTCAGCATCCTGCTCGAACCCGTTAGCAAATGTTTTGGGGTGCTGGCAAACGCCTGGTCGCGCCGCCACGAGTTTGAGGCCGATGCCTATGCCGCCAAAGTCACCGGTAACGGCGAAGCCCTCGGCGAGGCTCTCACAAAACTTTCCGTCGATCACCTGGCTCATCCAACACCGGCTGCCTTGCGGGTGTGGCTGGATTACTCGCATCCACCGCTGTTGCAACGCCTCGCGGCACTGCGCCATGCCGACGAGCCGGAGGCTCAGGCTTTCTGAACTAGGCGTCAAAATGTGCCAAATCATTTGCCACCGAGTTCAGAAACCGTGAGGCTGGGTAAGCCTCCCGCTCACTTTGCCGGCTAGCGCGCTTGCGCTACCAGCGCAGGTTGAGCTCCGGCCCCAGCAGCAGGATGGGCGAGCCCTTGAAGGCCTCGATGCGCCCGGCAAGTCGTTGGATTCCGGTGCGGGCGGCTGGCGACAGAGCCTCGAGGAGGCCGCCGGTGGCGAGCAGCTGGCGGAGTTGTAGGTGCAGCGCTGGCCCGGCAGCGGAGCGGAGGATTTCGCTTTCGTCCTTGTCGGGTTTGGCAAAGAGGCCCTCAATCGGGCTTTTGGGTTCGGGCAGCAGGCGCACTTCGAGCTTGGGTAGTTTGGTGGCGCGTTTGGCGTGAATAATGGCTTCGCGCAGGCCGCCGAGTTCATCCACCAAGCCGACGGCCAGGGCCTCCTTGCCGCTGTAGACGCGGCCGCCGGCCAAGGTCTCCAGGTCGCCTTTCAATGCCTTGCCGCGGCCGTCGGTAACGCGTTGTTTGAAGGTCGCATAGACTGCGGTCATCGACTTGCGCACCATCTCCGCCTCTTCCTTGGAATACTCTCGGGCCATGCTCATGACACCGGCGTTCTTGCCACGCTGGATGGTGGCGGTAGTGATACCGAGTTTTTCCAAAGCTCCTGCAACGACGAACTTCATGCCCACCACCCCGATCGAACCGGTGATGGTGCCCGGTTCGGCAAAGATCCGGTCGGCAGGGCTCGAAACATAGTATCCGCCGCTGGCCGCCACCCCACCCATCGACACCACCAGCGGACGCTTGCCGCGTTTCCACTGATCGGCGGCTTCCCACAGCACTTCGCTGGCCAGCGCGGATCCACCGGGCGAATCTACCCGCAGCACCAGTGCTTTGGCGTGCTCGTCCTTGATGAGCTTGAGGATTTGGCTGCGCACTGGGGCCACCGATTCGTCGGAAATATCGCCGTCCAGGACGACCACCGCGACGTAGTCTTTGTTGGATTTTGAGGTGTCGGATTTGCTGCGGAATATCAATTGGAATACATCTAGCAAGCCGTTGAAGTCCGGTCCGTCCAGATCGGGAAGCTGAAATTTGCGGTCAAACTTGGCCTCCTTGCCATACGTCTCGCGCAATTTTTTGACCAACTCGGTGCGGTAGATCAGCTCGTCGGCGAGTCCGGCTGCGACCATTCCGGTGGCGGTCTGGGCACCGTCATCTATCAGTGCGCGCACTTTGTCGGGTGCCAGTTTGCGGGCGCTGGCGACTTGGGCAACGAGTTGCTCAAAGATTGAGGAGATGAGGGTTTCTTCCTGTTGCTTGGCATAATCGCTGGGCCCGCTGCGGTAGTATGTCTCACCATAACTCTTGAAGTCGCCGATGTGAATCACATCCGCCAGCACTCCCAGCTTGTCGAGCAAACCCTTGTAATACATGGTTTCCGCGTAAATACCGTTGAACCCGCAATCGGCTTCCGGCATCAGCGCAAAGTGATTGGCCGCGCTGCCGAGGAGGGCGATCCCGTTGGTTAGATGCTCGCTATACAGCCACACGTCCTTGCCGGCCTCGCGCAGCGCGAGCAGATGACTGCGGATTTCCTGGATCTGGGCAAAGTCCAACTCCGCGCCATCCGCGTCGAGTACCACCGCCTTCACTGCAGAATCCGTCAGCGCCCGGCCCAAACTCTTGGTCAAATCAAACAAGGTGAGCGGCCGTGTGGCATCCATATCCAGCAGCGATGGCTTGCGCTGGCCGCCTTCCGCCAATTGCCCTTCCAAATCGTATACCGCAATCAGCGGTTTCACTGGCACCGGGTTTTTTTCAGATTCCGCCGCCGCAGGGGCATCGGCAGCTAGCAAGCCCCACGTTGGAATCACAACCGTTGCCAAGCCATAAATCAATGCACGCATGGGCCCTACGTAGCACGATCGCCAGCCACTGGCAACCCCGGGATTTGGCGCGCCATGTGGCTGCCGCGTCTCGCGGCAGGCTGTGCTGGCGGCGTCCCGCCGCCAGTGCCTCTGCGGCTTCCCGCCCGACATGCGCGCTCAATCACCGTCTCCTCCAGCTCCGATCCACGTCGGTTAATGCCAGCGCTCCATCCTGCCGCCCTCCAGATCAAGTCTCCGCGCGCCCGTCCTCGTGCACTTGGATATGCTTGCGGAAAACATAGGCTCCCACCGGCGTTATGAGTGCCATGCCGCCGACGACCATCCACATTACCTCCGAATGCCGCGGACCGGTTTCCGGACAAAATTCCTGCAACAACCAACCCGAAAGGGCCCCGGCGACCAGCTTGGCGCCGAAATACGGCAGCATTGACAGCGACATGTAGGACGCCTCCTGGCCGTGCGGCGCGATGGCTGCGGAGTATTCATATAAGCGCGGCGACCACAGGGCTTCACCGATGGATAGAAATACGGTGAACAGGAAAATCGACATATACAGGGGGTTGACCGCGCCGGCCACCCCGAGCCATTGGTGGACGACCACATCGCCGAGCCAACCATCGGCTAGCGCTTGGAACCAGTGTGGCGGCAACGCAATGAAAAACACCGACAAGGCCGAGATCAGGCTGCCGACGGTGACCATCCGATAGGCGGTAACCCTTTGGGTGAGCACCCCACAGATGGGCACCAGCACTAGGATTAGCACCGAGTTGAGCATGCCGCTGATATGCGCGAAAGGCGCACCGGGCCCCAGCTCACGGATGCCGTACTTGGGAAATAGATAGGTCAACTGAAAGAAAATCATGCGCACGCCTACCACCAGGGTCATGAAGATGAGAAAGCGATAGAATGCGGGTTGGCGCCACAAGCCGGCGAAGATTGAGGCGGTCTTGACCGCGGTTGCCTTGCAACTCGCCCACAGGTTCAGCGCCCACGATGCCCCTTGCCGTCCGCTGGCGGTGCGGGGAGTGATGGTCACGCCGGTTTCGGTCATCTCCACGCCCTCGCGCAGAAAGAACCAAACCAACAGAAATCCCGGCACCGTGAACATCGCCCCGAGGAAAATCAGTGCGCGGTAGGAACTTAATTCCATGCCGAGCAGCGGCAAGGTCCAGTGGCCGTGCTCCCCGAGGCCAAGCGGCAGGCGCGAGAAATCTATCGACCCGAAGGTGTGCCCAAACAGTGAAATCACCCACGTGCCGGGGCGTTCGGTGCCGCGCACGCTGTCAAAGATACCGTCACCGCAGGCAAAGCCCAGATTCATCAGCGCATAGTACATCGAGAACGCCACCGAGCGCTGCGCCGCATTGGAAAATTTCTTCACCGCCGCGATCATCACCGGCACCATCAGCGCGATGCCCACCGCCTGTAGATAGAGCCCGAACGGCAATACCAGCCAGCGGTTGAGCGTGAGCACCATCACGCAGCGCGCGGTTAGACAAATGGCAAATCCCAGCAGAAACGTGCGGCGGATGCCAATCGCATCGGTTAGCGAGCCGACCAACACGGTGATAAGCGTCATGATTGCCGACCAGATGGCGATCCAGGTACCGGCTTTCACATCGGTGAACCCCAGATCAGAGGATAGCCAGAGCGTGAGTACCCCGGCGGCACCGCACTTATAGGCGAGGTTTTCCAAGGTATAGGCACCGTAGATGATCCACAACTCGCGCGGTGCGCTGCGCAGCACGGTGAATTTCTTCAGAAACGCCGAAAAACGGGATGGGGATGGGGAGTCGGGCATGGTGGGTCTCAGCCGAGGATTCGGTGGAAACGTGCCGGACGCAAGGCCGAAACGTGGAGATTCAATGGCTGTAGTGATTGATCAACCAGCCGATGAGCAATACCTGCGGCGTGGAAATGAGTGGCAGGGCCAGGCTGGCCTTCCACGACAGAGTGGTGGCGCGCAGGCTCAGTAGCTCGGTGTAATCAGTGGCTGCACCCGCCATCAGAAATACAAAGGCATTGCCCGGCGCGTGCGCCCGGGTCAGCAAATCCGCCGCAATGGGCGAGGAACCTTCCGAGCAAACTTCTAGCAGAGTGGTGGCCACCAGCGTTAGAAACATCCCTCCGAGGGTCGGTCCGAACGCGTGTTGGAACAACGTTTCCGGTACCAAGGCCCGCAACAGTCCAGTTAGAACAAAGCCGAACAAAATCCAGCGCAGCACCATGCGCGAGCCGCCCAAGCCTTCCATGGCCAGGCGCGAATAATTTTCCACGCTGGGTTGTAACGAGCGCAACACGCCACGCAGGGCCGGACCCTTGCGGTAACCGGCGGGCAGAATCACCGCGTTGGGGTTGGCAGGGAGTTGGCCGGCTGCCACCAAGCGTTCGGTGATCCACCCGGTAATGAGCGCCACCACCATCGACAGCACGATGAACCAGCCCATCCACCCCCAGCCAATCAGCGAGCCCAAGATCAGCGTGAGTGAGAGCGAATTCCACGGGCTGGCTATCAGAAAGGCCACCGTCTGTCCAAGCGACGCGCCGCGTTTGTACAAACTCATTCCCACCATCAATATCCCGTGGTTGCACAGGTCCAGCGCAACCCCGGCAGCCACCGCCCGCAGCAAGCCATTGAGCGTGCCGCTGCGCCCGAGCAGCGCCGCCACCAGTTCGCTAGGAACCCGCCCGATGATTGCCACAGCCACAATCCCCAGGCCCAGGCTCCACCACGTCCGCACCAACATCTCATAACAGGTGTGCCCGAAAATGTGCAGCCATCCCGGCCCGCCAGTTAGAAAATGTCCGGCCAGCCCTAGCAGGAAAAACGCGGCCGACCCCCACAGCAACCAATCCGGCCGCCGCCGCGCCCCGCTGCCGCAGCAGGCACCGCCCGCCGGAGCTTTCGGCCCGCCGCAGCACGCGCCGGCGGCTACTGGTGGCGGAGAGCAGCAGGGGCGCTGCTTTATTTTTAGATTGACGTCCGCAGGTGCCGGAGGCGGAGCCAAGCGCAGCAAGGACCGGCGCAGCGCGCGGCGTTCGCGCTCAGCGTCCGGCGGCGGGGTGGGGGAGTGGTTGGAGGACATGGCGGTGTTAGAAGCTGTCTGGAAATCGGGGAGCGCCGGCGTCTCGAAATTGGGGAGCGCCGGCGTCTCGCCGGCTGTGTTCGGCATCTTGCCGAACACTCTTTTGTGAATGCGCGGCGCAACGCGCGGAGCTCGCGGTCAGCGCCCGGCGGCGGTGGGGTCGGGTTGGTGGGCAGGGCAAGGCATGCCATTGACGCTTCATTGGCGCTGCGGCCGGAGGCGCGCAGGCACGGCCTGCGGCGGGACGCCACAGCCACCCCGTCATGCCTGCACAGCGGCCTGCAAGGCAGCGCCACCGTCTCACGCCGGCTCGAGAGCGGTGAGGAGTTTCTGATGGATGCCGCCGAAGCCGCCATTGGAGAGCACGGCGATGACGTCGCCGGGGCGAGCCGCAGTGGCGACGTGTTGCAAGATTTGATCGATGTCGGTTAGATGCCATCCATGGCCGCCATGGGTGGTGATATCGGCGGCGAGTTTGAGCGGATCGAGTCGGTCGTGAGCGGGGATTTTGTGCAGGTCGGGAATGGCGGAGACAATCGCGCAGTCGGCGGTGGCCAGTGCCTCGGCCAATTCGTGCTGGAATATTGCGCGACGGGTCGTGTTGCTGCGCGGTTCGAACAGCACCCACAGTCGGGCGCCCGGGAAGCGCTGGCGCAGGCTTTGCACTGCCAAGCGGATTGCGGTTGGGTGATGGGCGAAGTCGTCGATCACGCGGATGCCATTGACCTCGCCGCGCAGTTCTTGGCGGCGGGCCACGCCGTCAAACGCTTCCAGGCCAGCGCGAATCTCCGCGGTATTTAAGCCGGCAAAGGTCGCCGCCGCCGCCGCCATCGCCGCGTTGCGCACGTTGAATTCACCGGTCATGCGCAGCGAATACGCCTGCCCGCCCAGCGTGAAAGAACTACGAGAACTCTCGTAGTTGAGGTTTTCAATCCGCAGCTCGCAGCCATCGTCAAAGCCCACGCTGGTCACCGGGCAAGGAGCGCCGGTGGCCACCGCCAGGCAGTTGGCATCGTCGCCATTGATGAAGGCGCGGCCGCCGCGCGGCACGATGTTGAGCAGGCGGCGGAAACTCAGCTTGATTTCGTCGAGCGAGTCAAAGATATCCGCGTGGTCGAACTCGATGTTGTTGATGACCACGCACTCTGGAAGATAGTGCAGAAACTTCGATCGCTTGTCGAAAAACGCGGTGTCGTATTCGTCGCCTTCCAATACGGTGAAGGGCGAATCGGTGAAATGCGCGCCACAGCCAAGGTTGTTAGGAAGGCCGCCGATCATGAACCCGGGGTCGCGCCCGGCGTGGCGCAGCAGCCACGCGAGCATCGAGGCGGTGGTGGTTTTGCCGTGGGTGCCGCTGACGACCAGGTTGCGTTTGCCGCGCAGGAAAAACTCCTTGAGCAACTCCGGCAGCGATTGATAGAGCAACTTGCGGTCCAGTGCGGCTTCCGCCTCCGGGTTGCCGCGCGAAATGGCGTTGCCGATGATGACTACCTCGGCATTGGCCGGAATATTGTCTTCGTGATAGCCCTCGCTGAGGATGATGCCTTGGGCGCGCAGGAAATCCGACATCGGCGGATAGACGCCGGCATCCGAGCCGGTGACGCTGAAGCCTCGTTGTTGCATGGCGGCGGCGACGGCGCCCATGGCGGTGCCACAGATGCCGGTGAAGTGGAAGCGGGTCTTGTCGGGCATGCGGCAGAGTATTAAAAAGTGGGGGCTGGCACCGTGGCGAGGTCGCGCTCATCGATGCGGCGGCGCAGGATGCGTTCGGCGATTTCGCGGACCATTTCGGCGAGCAGCAGCCAGAGGTGGGAGCCTTCGCGGTAATCGGCGGGAGCGATGTGTTTGACGCGTCCGGCGTGGCTGCAAAGTTGGTAACTCTTGCGGAAGGAGCGGCCGCTGGGGTCCTCGGGATTGTACACCGCGATGCCGTGGCCGCCATTGCGGTTCATCACCGTGAAGCAGGGCACATCCGTCGGCCCGTCGCCTACGTACACCATGTTTTCAAACGGGATGGGGCGCAAGTCCATCGGCATGTGGTCGTTGACGTCCTGTTCGTAGCTGAGCATCCCCTTGTTGATGCGAAACAAAAACTGGGTCTTGGTGGTGTGCGAGATGGCGCGTTTGGGAAAACTGATGCGCCCTTCGGCATCTTCGCCGAACTCGCAGCCGAAGATCGCCTTGACGTAGGGCTGGAGGCGCGAGCCATCGAGCAGGGCTTTGAGGCCCGAGGAAATGATGTAGTGCTCGACCTTGATGCCGGCCGCCTCGTGTTCGGGGCTGAGGCATTTGGCCGGCAGCGCATCAAACAATTCCGGCAGTCCCGGGAAAAATCGCAGCCCGGCACCCAGGCTGGTGAGCCTTGCGTTGGTCACCCGGTCCATACCAAGGTAATCTAGCAGGCATTTCATATACGCCAGTTCGCCGTCCCACTGGTGGTTGCGCACCAGGGAGTTGCAGCGCTGCCAGAATTGCCCCGGGTCGATCCCAAACTCTGGCAACAGCACATCATCCTGCATGTACAGCGGGCTCAGCGTCTGATCGTAGTCGTAAATCAGCGCGATGATGTTTTGAGGGGTGGCCATCGGGCCACCAGCCAAGCAAGCCCGCACGTCTACGACAAGCAGCAAATCCAATTTGTTCAGGCTCCCTCACCGCCGAAACTTCCGCAATGGCCCACTCCGCCGCCGTGCACATCCTGCGCGTGGCTGACCTATCTGCTGCGGGCGGTCGGCATCGCCCTGTTCTATGATGGGTGTATCTGCTCACCCAAGCGCGCCATCGGTTGCGACGAGTGCCACCTCGCGCGCTGGGATGGGTTGCTAGGAATATGAGCTACCTGCGGGTGATGCCGATGATGGAGGTGAGCTTGGTGCAGGCTGAGGCGAGCGCGGGGTCGGCGCGGATTTGCGCGAGAGTCCAAGGCAGGCGAAAACTCCAGTTGTGGGGGCCGCGGGTGCCGGGGCAGTTTATGCGGTCCTCGAGGCCGAAGAGTTCGGTGACCACCAGGGCGACGTAGCGGGCAGAGGAGGCGAAAAGCACCTTGATGAGGCGCCATTGAATGCCATCGGTGAAGTGCGGCCACTGGCCGTTGCCAGGAATGGGGATGTCGGCAAATTCCGCCAGGATGCGCAGCGCATTGTTGGCGTTGCGTGCGGCCTCCGCCTCCTCTTTGTTAGTATAATGACCGTGGTGGAGGTTGGTGGCGTTGTGGCAGGCATTCCAGATGGCGCCCAGTGGGTCGTGATCGTGGGTGGAATAGGTGGCGAAGCTGCATTCGGGGAACAAGTGGCCGCGCAGCGGGTGGCCGTGCTCGTTGCAATCCCAATGCGGGATGCGAAACCCGGCGATGCCGAGCTTGGCAAGGTGTGGCCGCACATAATCCGGCACCCAGCCGAGGTCCTCGGCGACGATTTCGTTGGAGCCGGCGGCTTCGATGATAGCCCGCAGGCGCAGGTCGCCATCGTGGCGGTTGGCGGCGCGGTTCTCGGCGGTATCGTCGGGGCGCTTGAACCATCGCGGCAAGCGGCCACCGGTGAGGGTCGCAGCCTCGTCGTGGTTGAGGCAGGCGAAATCCGCATTGCGTTCGGGCCGCCACGGGAAGGCGTAGATGCGATAGAAGCCGAGGATATGGTCGATGCGGAAGATGCGGAAAATCTCGGTGAGACTGTGGATGCGCTGCCTCCACCACGGGAACCCTTGCGCCTCCATCTCATCCCAGCGATACAGCGGAATCCCCCAATTTTGCCCCCATTGCTGCAGAAAGCGGTCGTGGACGAACATGCTTTCGGGTGGCGAGCCGCCCCACCAGTCGAGATGGAATGAATCACGGGCGAAAAACGCGTCGCTGGAATGCCAACTCACGCCGATGGGCACATCGCCCATGAGTTTGACTCCGCAGCTATCGGCGTGGGCTCGCAGAGCGCGCCACTGGCGGAAGCACAGCCATTGGACGAAGGCATAATAACCGAGTCGGTAAGCGACAGTTGGGGCATCGGCGGCCCGCTGGCGCTGGAGGAAGGTACGTGCTTGTTCCGGGGTTTGGCAGGACTCGGGCCACTGGTCCCAGGTGAGGGATTCGCCGTGGCATTCCATCAGCCAACGAAACAGGCAGTAGTTCTCCAGCCATCCGGCTTCCGCGCTGGCAAAGCTGGCAAACTCTTCGCTCATGGCGGGCGCTGCCTCCTCAAAGCGCGACCACGCCAGCTCTAACAGCGTCCGCTTGGCCTGCCGTACGGCAGGGTAATCGACGAGACGGGCGGCGCGTACGTCAGTGAGGTCGAGGCGGGCGGTGGCCACTTCCGCAGCGGTAAGGCCGGGGATTTCGCTGGCTTCGATGGCCAGATAGATCGGGTCCAGGGCGATGGAGGACAGTGCGCTGTAAGGGCATTCCTCGGTGCCGTTTTCATTGATGGGCAGGAGTTGGAGAAAGCCGACGTGATGTTCGGCGGCCCAATCGACCCACTCGCGCAGGGCCAAAGTGTCGCCGATACCTAGATCGCCCTTGCGCCGCGGGGAAAATGCGGGAAGCAGGATGCCGGCGCTACGATGGTGAATGGATTTCACGGTGGGCAGTTGAATGTCACAGGGTCTGTGGCTGCAGGCTTTGCTGGTGGAGTCGTTCGAGTACGGCCGGAGGCATGGGGGAAGGATCGGGGTAATCAAACACCGCGCCATCATAGTTGCGCATGGTGAGTTTGCCGGGAGTGCTGTCGATGATGTACTGCGGATTGAGCGGTATTTTGCCGCCGCCGCCGGGCCCATCAACCACAAATTGGGGGATGGCGTAGCCGGTGGTGTGGCCGCGCAGGCCGTCGATGATGGCAATGCCATCGGCCACCGGGGTGCGCAGGTGTGAGGAACCGTTGATCAGGTCGCATTGATAGAGATAATAGGGGCGCACGCGGCACATCAGCAACTTGTGGACCAATTCTTGTTGGACCTCCACCGAGTCGTTGACGCCGCGCAGTAATACCGACTGGTTACCCAGCGGAATGCCCACATCGGCCAAGCGGCCGAGGGCATCGCGGACCTCGGAGGTGAGTTCGCGCGGATGGTTGGAGTGAATCGACATGAACAACGGATGGTGCTTTTTGAGCATCGCACACAATTCCGGGGTGATGCGTTGGGGCATGAAAATTGGGATGCGCGTGCCAATGCGCAGGAACTCGATGTGCGGAATAGCCCGCAAACGGGTGAGGATGCGGTCCAAGCGCTCGTCGGAAAATATCAGCGGATCGCCGCCGGACAGCAGCACGTCGCGCACCTGTGGGGTACGCTCGAGGTACTTGAATGCTGCCTCCCACTGGGTTTCGAGATGTTGCTCGCCGACCCCGGAAACCACCCGCGAGCGGGTGCAATAGCGGCAGTACGAGGCACAGCGGTCGGTTACTAGAAACAGCACCCGGTCCGGATAGCGGTGGACCAGTCCAGGCACCGGCATGTGGGAATCTTCGCCGCAGGGGTCGCTGAGTTCTTCGGGCGCGTTCCAGCCCTCCTCGATGCGCGGTATGACTTGCCGGCGAATCGGGCAGTCCGGATCATCTCGATCAATTAGATTGAAAAAATGCGGGGTGATCGACATCGCTAGCTTGTGCCCAGCCAACAGCACGCCGGCGCGCTCAATGTCGGTTAGATCAAGTCGCGCCTCCAGATCCGCTAGGGAATTGACGCGGTTGCGCAGTTGCCAGCGGGCATCGTGCCAATGGTCCATGGCCTCGGCCGGCCAATAACCGGGCGCGTGTGAGCTAAAAGTGACGTCTGACATAGCGGGAAAGAGGTGGCTTTACTTGTTGGCGGCATCCGCTTCGGCCTCGGTGTCGGCCTCGGTGTCGGCCTCGGTTTCCACCTCGATCTCCTTGCGCCAGGCTTGAGACAGCCACGGGCGAATCATGCCGTAGATGAGATAGGTGCTGAACACCACCACCGGGGCAATATAGTGGAATTTTGCCGTTAGCACCAGGATTAGGGCGGCGATGACGAGTGCGCCCAAGGTGCCGCGGGTGCGCAAGCCGACTTTTTTGAAGCTTGGGTAGCGCACATCGCTGATCATCAGCCAAGACAGGCCGAGCATGGCACCCGCCAGCGCGTATTTCCACGGGCCGAGCTCGCGGTCATTATCGTAGATTTGGATGATCAAAAACGTCAGCGACGCGATGAATCCAGCGGCCATTGGGATGGGGATGCCGCGAAAATCGTTCGTGGCATCGGCTTTTTTGGGCAGCGCGGCCAGGCAGTTGAAGCGGGCTAGACGCATCGCCCCGCACAGCAGATAGACAAAGGCAATCCCCCAGCCGATGTCACCCAGTGGAAATAACACCGCCTTGGATACTAACATCGCCGGGGCCATCCCGAACGACACGATATCGGCCAGCGAATCAAATTCGCGGCCAAACGGCGATTCATGCCCGCCCAAGCGTGCCAAGCGCCCATCCAACAAATCAAACAGGCACGAGCCGAATATCAGCAGAATGGCGTATTCGTAGTATTGCCGAGAAATCTCGAAATACTCCTTGGCTGGCAGAGGCAGGCCGTTGGGCATTTTTTGTGCTTCGAGCTGCACCTCGATGAGGCCTTTGAAAATCATCAGCACCGCAAAAAATCCACAGGCCAAATTGCCTGCCGTCATCAAATTAGGCAAAAAGTAGATTTTCGGCTCGTCGGGGTCGCGTTGTCTGGCCATGCGGGAGGGAGAGTCGCACAAATCTGCCAAAAAAACAGCTCAATCTCGTCCCTTTTTTCGCCCGTCTCCCGCCTCACTCGTCGTGGTAAAGCCACAAGAGCAACAACAAACCCGTCCCGATGCCCCACAGCAGCCAGATGTTGCTGACCAAGTACGGGTAAACCATCAGGCCCACGCCAATGGCGACGGGTTGCCACAATTCGAGTTTTTTGCCGTAGGTGAGGGCGCCAAACCCGATCGTCCCGAAAATAAAGCCTGCCAGAATGTTGTAGGGATCGAAATTCACCGCTCCACATCGGTACACCCGCAGGCATGGACGTCAAGTTCAGGTTCTTTGGCGATGTAGTGATAAGTGAACCCATTGAAGCTGAGTTGGACCGACTGGCCCTGCGCCAGATTGTCAAAGCGCCCGCTGCTGCGGCAAAAACGAGGTCGTTAACTGAGTTCTAGGGCGAATGGCCGAAGTTCTCCACTGCGGCCTTGTTGAAGATGGGCAGTGCCTGGTTGCCCTCATCGCGCCAGCCGGCATTTTGGACCATGAAGACGGTGATCAGACCGCGCTTGGTATCGACATTCATGTTGGTGCTCAATGCGCCGCCGTGGCCATAGCCGTCCCCATTAATGGATAACCCCAGGCCGTAGCTCTCGGGCAGGCCGGCCGGCGTCTGACGGCTGGTCATTTGGGCGACGGCAGCTTGCGAGAGGATGCGCTGCCCCTGGAATGAGCCGCCGCTGATGAGCATCTGACAGAACCGCGCGGTGTCGGCAGCGGTGGAGAACAAGCCACCGGCGGGCATGGGCTGGCGGGTGCGGTCGTCGAGGGGATACTTCAACTGGCTGACGGTGGTCTCTTCGAGGTCGGTGCCGGCGGGATTCGCCTTATAGGATTTGGCGAGGCGCGTGAGCTGAATTGCGGTGGGCATGAAGGTGGTATCCTTCATGCCCAGAGGCACGAACAGGCGCTTTTTCATGAAGTCCTCGTAGCTCATGCCACTGATGACTTCGATGATGCGGCCTGCGGTGTTGATGCCCGAATTGGCATATTGGTATTTCGAGTCTGGCTGAAACTGGAGCGGCATCCTGGCATAACTCCGCACCCGCTCGGCAAGTGGATGGATATCCAACGTGGGCGACTCCATCGGCGAACTGAATGCCATGCCACTGGTGTGGCTGAGAATGTTCCTGATAGTGATGGGATGCACGGGTTTCGCCGACGGGGCATCGGCCGCTGCAGGGTTGATGCTCACTGCTTGGCCGACAAACTCCGGCAGATACTTATCCACTGGGTCGCCCAAGGCAACCTTGCCCTCATCCATCAGGATCATCAAGGCCGCGGCGGTCATCGCTTTGGACATCGAGGCAATCCAAAAGAGCGAGTCTTCCGTCATTGCCTGGTGCGCCGCAATGTCGGCAAAGCCAACGCTCTCCACGTCGAGGATCTTGTCCTTGTCCGCCACCAAGATCACCGCCCCGGCAAGGGCGTGGTGATCGACGAGTGGTTGCAGCAAGCCAGCAACGAGCCGCGGCGGGGGCGTTGCCGCGTGTGCGAAAGTCATGCCAAGGGCGGTGGCAAGCAGGAGCGGACGGCGGATGATGTGAGGTAGCATGGTGGCGCGGCTTGGGTTATGCATACGCCGGACATGCCATGATGTCAGGGCAATTCGGCGTGCAGACGGCCATCACCCCCCATTCCCCGATCCGGCCACCGGCTCTTGCTATGGCCGGGAACACGATGTTATCACTGCTTTTCTTTTTGTCTGTCACCATGCAAATCCGCCGCATCAATCAGGTCAAGCCCAGCCGCTTCCGCCAGTGCCGCCACCACGCGTGAAGCGATCCAGTGGCACGATTGATGATTTTGGATTGCTGATCAGCAGCCTCTATCAGTCCACCAGTTCGCGTTCGATCTGCTCCAAGGTTTTGCCCTTGGTTTCAGGCAGTTTGAACCAGATGAATAAAAATCCTGCGCCACAGATGGCGGCATAGACCCAGAAGCAATTGGCGAGCCCGAATTTTTCATACATCACCGGAAACGTCTGCGAGAGCAGAAAATTGCCGAGCCATAGCGCCATCACTGAGACGGACATGGCACCGCCACGGATGCGGTTGGGGAAAATCTCGGAAAGGATCACCCAGGTAATCGGGGCCAGCGTGCAACAGTAACAGGCAATGGCCGCCACGACCAGGATGACCGGAACCAGGCCTTTCATGCTTTCGTGATACGCCCAGCCTGTGGCCAGATAGATCAGCGTCAGCCCGGCAGCGCCGCTCAACATCAGCCCGCGCCGTCCCCAACGATCCACGGTGGCGATG
Organism: Verrucomicrobiota bacterium; assembly: GCA_008932935.1. Lineage (GTDB taxonomy): Bacteria > Verrucomicrobiota > Verrucomicrobiia > Verrucomicrobiales > Akkermansiaceae > Luteolibacter. The sequence goes on along the minus strand of WBXD01000020.1, from coordinate 1,185 downwards.
GCGACAAAAGTCATCACTACCCCCACAACGCCGGTGATGACAATGCTGAATAAGATGCCCGACATCGCGTAACCGGCGTCGGCGAAGATGCGCGAACCGTACTGAAAGATGATGTTGATGCCGCACCATTGCTGGAACACCGCCAGCACGACTCCCAGCAACAAGATCTTGAGCATCTTCGGGGTGAGCAGCTCACGCAGGTCCACCTTGTCGATTTCGTCGACCAGCGTGGCTTCGATATCCCTTACCGAGCGGGCCGCATACGCCCTGCCGCCGATTTTCTCGAGCACTTCCAAGGATTTCTCGGAACGGCCTTTTTTTGCCAGCCAGCGTGGACTTTCCGGCACAAAGAACATAGCGGCAAAAAAAATCGCCGCGGGCACGGCCGTCACGCCGAACATCCAGCGCCAAGCGATCTGCACGTTCCAGCAATCCAACGGAATTTGGGCGATCGCCATGCCGGGCGGCGTCGGTTGCGCGATGAGCCAGTTGACGATCTGCGCCAGCATCACCCCGATGGCGATTGTCAGTTGGTTGACCGAAACCAAACGGCCTCTCATCCCAGCGGGGGCGATTTCCGCGATGTAAAGCGGCGAGAGATTGGAGGCGATGCCAATGGCCACACCGCCTAACAACCGGTTGACTACAAAAAAGAGAAAGCTGGGAGCAAGTCCCGTGCCGATGGAAGTGACGACAAACAGCAGACCCGACACCAGCAGCAAAGGTTTACGACCGAACCGGTCACTCAAGATGCCGGCAAATAACGTTCCCACCAAGGCGCCAATGAGCGCACTGCTCATGGCCCAGCCGATCTGCAGCGCACCCGATAGATGAAAATATTTCTCGTAGAAAAATTCCGCCCCACCAATCACCACCCAGTCATAACCGAACATCAGCCCGCCCAGCGCGGCGGTCAGCGCGATGGCGAAGATGTAGCCGCGATTGAATTTTGCATCGTGGTCGTCGCCGGTGGCGGCGGAGGTAATGTTGGGAGTCATGGATGGTTGTTGGCTTGCTGAAATCGAGGTTAGTGAGCGGTGAAGCGAACCGTTAGAGAGTCATACGCGAGAGTCCGGTGGTAGCTTGCCTCACGTTCGACTTTTTCTTCCGCGGCGAGAATTTGGATCGAGCCGACCTGTTGGCAAAGGCATTTGAGGAGACTACGGACGACCAACCGGGCATGCG
>WBXD01000019.1 GCA_008932935.1 Verrucomicrobiota bacterium | reverse complement strand
TGAGCTACGCGATGCCCGCCGCGCAACCGGCAGCCACTGTGTTCCAGCTTTTTCGCAGCACCAACCTGCAATCCTGGAGTAAGCGCGGTGAAATCTATCAAGGAACTGGTAGCCTCGGCAGCCAAGAAATCGTCTTCGAGAATTCCAGCCTTGCGGTGCAGGCATTCTACAATATACCCCTGATCCAATATCCGGGCGCACTCGGGCCGGCATCGATAGCAAGCCGCACGTTGACCGTTAACTTCGGGGCGCAGAACCTGGTCTATCAATTTAACGCCGCAGGTAGCGGCGGGACTTATCAGTATTACAACGGCTCGACGCTCTCCAACGGCACAATCACCTATTTGGATTTCCAAAGCGGCCCTTGGTCCAGCATTTGGCATATCAACCACAGTGCATTGTCCTCCCTGCAGATCACCGCCGCGTTGGACAGTTCCACCTCCACACTCATCCAGGGCCGCATGGCGCTCGATAAGTGGACTGGCTCTAACTGGCAGAGCGTAACAGACGGCACCTGCACCCTCACCAAGTGAGTCGGTGCGCGTGACCCAGCAGTGAGGCTAGGAGTGCGGGGGCTTGCCGCCGCCTGGGAGTGCGGCGGCTTGCCACCGCCTGGGAGTGCGGGGGCTTGCCACCGCCTGGGAGTGCGGGGGCTTGCCACCGCCTGGGAGGCTGGAGCTTGCTCCATGCGGGGGGGCTGTGAGGGGCGCAAATGAAGCCGACGCTCGCCAGCAAGCTGGCCTAGCCTGGCGGCAGCAAGCTGCCGCACTCCGTGGCAAGCCGACACTCGCCAGCAAGCTGGCTTGGCGGGGCGGTCACAAGCTGCCGGTGACAACTGCGGGTTTTTCTCCTTGTATCAGCTTTTGCGAATGGGTAGATTCATCGGCTATGTCAAGTTGGCCGATGCCCTCCCCATTATCTCGGTGAGGCCGGGGTGTATATGATAACCGCCGGCACCTATCTCAAACAACATTTCTTCGGCGGTGGACCGCGGCTGGACTTCATCCAGGACTTATTGTTGGACACGCTCCACAAACACGGTTGGCAGGTGCAAGCATGGGCGGTTTTTCCCAATCACTATCACTTGGTTGCGGGCACTTCAGCGCAGAGTGCAGCGGGTCTGCCCGTGCTGATCCGGGAGGCACACTCGATTTCCGCCAGATGGGTGAATCAGCAGGACGGCACGAGCGGCAGGAAAGTGTGGCACAATTACATGGAATCTCACGTCACCAGAGAAGCCTCGCATTTGGCGAGATTGCATTATGTGCATGCCAATGCTGTCCATCACAAGTTAGTGAGTGTAGCGAACCAGTATCCCTGGTGCTCTGCCGCGTGGTTTGAGCGAGTGGATACCCCTGCCAGGATAAAGACCGTGTACGGGTTTCCGTGCTCGAGGTTGTTGGCTGGGGATGAGTTTTGATCGGTGTGCAGCAGAGTGCGGGGGCTTGCCACCGCCTGGGAGTGCGGGGGCTTGCCACCGCCTAGGAGGCTGGAGCTTGCTCCATGCGGGGGGGCTGTGAGGGGCGCAAATGAAGCCGACGCTCGCCAGCAAGCTGGCTTAGCCTGGCGGCAGCAAGCTGCCGCACTCCGCGCCGCTGAGCGGCTCGCTCGCCAGCAAGCTGGCTTAGCCTGGCGGCAGCAAGCTGCCGCACTCCGCACTTTTTTGCAGCGTGCTTTGACAAGTAGTTGGCGAATGGCTCTACTCGCTGGCATGCGCACATTGCTCAAGCATGTCCTACAACGCGACCAATCCTGCGACACTCTCCAGGTGGCTGGGTGGATCCGCACCCGCCGCGACGCTAAGGCATTTTCCTTCATCGAACTCAACGACGGCACCTGCCTCGGCAACCTGCAAATCGTCGCCGACGCCGCCATCCCCGGCTACGAGGCAATCGCCAAAATGAGCACGGGCGCCTCGGTGGAGGTGCGCGGCAAACTCATCCCCTCCCCTGCCGCCGGCCAGCGCTGGGAGATGCAGGCAACATCCATAAAATTATTAGGCGAAGCGCCGGATGATTATCCGTTGCAAAAAAAGGGTCACAGCACCGAATTTTTGCGTTCCATCGCCCATCTGCGGCCGCGCACCAATCTGTACGGCGCGGTGTTCCGGATGCGCAGCCGCCTGGCCTTCGCCGTTCACCGGTTTTTCCAGGAACGCGATTTCATCTGCGTCCACACTCCAATCATCACCGCCAGTGATTGCGAGGGGGCCGGCGAAATGTTCCGTGTGACCACCCTGCCCGACGACAAAAGCGCATGCGACGCCGAAGACTTTTTTGGTAAGCGCGCTTATCTAACAGTAAGTGGCCAACTCGAGGGGGAAACCTTCGCCTGCGCCCTATCTAACATCTATACATTCGGCCCGACCTTTCGTGCGGAAAATTCCAACACCTCACGCCACGCCGCAGAGTTCTGGATGATCGAACCGGAGGTGGCGTTCTGCGATCTGGCCGGCGACATGGATTTGGCCGAGGAACTGGTGACATACTTGGTCAAGGAAGCACTGGAAAATAACGAGGGCGACCTAGCGATTTTCGAGAAATTCGTGGACAAGGGGCTGCGTGAGCGACTCGAGTTTGTGGCGAGCCGGCCGTTTGAGCGCATCAGCTACACGGAGGCGGTGAAGCTGCTAGTAGCCAGCGGCAAATCCTTCGACTACCCGGTGGCGTACGGCCTCAACCTGCAAAGCGAGCACGAGCGCTGGCTCACCGAGGAACATTGCAAAAAACCCGTCACCGTCTTCAACTATCCGAAGGAAATCAAGCCGTTCTACATGCGCCTCAACGACGATAACCAAACGGTCACCGCGATGGACGTGCTGGTGCCCGGCATCGGCGAAATCGTCGGCGGCAGCCAGCGCGAGGAGCGTCTGGATGTTTTGTTAGGCAACTTCGCCAAGCACGGTCTCAACGCGGAGACCTACGGCTGGTATGCGGACTTGCGCAAGTACGGCAGCGTGCCGCACGCGGGCTTCGGCATGGGTTTTGAGCGCATGCTCATGTTTGTCACCGGCATGGCCAACATCCGCGACGTGATCCCGTTTGCAAGGACGCCGGGAAATTGCCAGTTCTAACGTTGGAGTGCGGGGGCTTGCCCCCGCCTTGGAGTGTGGGGGCTTGCCCCCGTGGCGCGGAGCGCCCATGGAGCGCCCATGGAGCGCCCGTACCTGTAGGAGCACGCTGCAAACCGGGCACCCGCACCTCATGGGCAGCACCCGCACCTCATGGGCAGCACCCGCAGCTCATGGGCAGCACCCGCAGCTCATGGGCAGCTCCGCACCACGGCGGGCAAGCCCGCCCTAACTGCAAGGCGGTGACCAGTCCCCGCACTCCTGGGGGGGGCTACTCGCGGTGCAGGAACGCCAGGATCGCGGCAGCGGATTTTTCCGAGATACCAGGCAGCGCAGCTATATCTGTCACGGCGGCAATTTTCAGCCGGGCCACACTGCCGAATTTTTCCAACAACGCCTGCTTGCGCTTTGGCGTCATGCCGGGGCAATCGTCGAGCAGGCTTTCGTGCATGCGGCGGCGGTAGAGCAGGGCGTTGTAGGCGTTGGCGAAGCGGTGGGCCTCATCGCGGATGCGCTGGAGCAGTTTGAGGGCACCGCGCTCATGCGGGATGCGCAGTGATTCGCTGTGCCCCGGAATAAACACCTCCTCATGTTGTTTGGCTAGGCCGATGACGGGCAGCTCGTGGAGGCCGAGGGCGCGGAGTTCTCTAACGGCCATGCCGAGTTGGCCCTTACCGCCGTCCACAATCACCAAATCCGGCAGCACGATGCGTGCGCGGCCATCGCGGGCGAGTCGCCGCTGAGCGTCCAACACATCCTCCTGTGACAGGTCCGCCGCTGTGGCGGCCGTGGAATTTTCCAGCAGGATGCGCGAGTAGCGGCGGCGGATGACCTCCGCCATGGAGGCGAAATCATCCTGGCCGGCGACCGTGCGGATGCGGTAGCGGCGGTAGTTTTGGTTATCTGGCCGGCCATCGGTGAAGCGCACCATGGAGGCGACGATGTGATTGGAGGAGACATTGGAGATATCGAAACATTCCATGACGCGCGGCGGGCCGGCGAGATGTAGGAGTTCGCCGAGTTCGGCCAAGTCTTCGGTGGGTTTGACGGTGCTGGGCAGGCCGCGGCCACGGCTGAACTGTCGGGTTGGGCTGAGGGTTTTCTCGAGATTGGCGAGAATATCGCGCAAGGTGGCGGAGCGCTCAAACTCGAGTTGCGCGGCGGCCCGCTCCATGTCGCGGCGCAGTTCATCGAACAACTCGCGCCGCCCCTTGCCTTCCAATATCCGGCAGGCCTCGTCGATTCTAGCGGCATAGGCGGCATGCTCGATGCGCCCGATGCACGGTGCCGCGCAATTGCGGATGATGTCCGCGTTGCAATGGCGGTAGTCGGACTCGCCGGGTTGCAGCGGGCGGCAGGCCCGCAAGCCAAACTTGCGATTGAGCCACGAGAGGGTTTCGCGCAGTGCGCTGGAATGGGGAAACGGCCCGAAATAGCGCGAGCCATCGTCCTTTTTCATCCGCGTCATGGCAAAGCGCGGCCATGGGTCGGCGAGGCGGATTTTCACTAGCCAAAAGCGTTTGTCGTCGCGCAGCGCCAGGTTGTAGCGCGGCCGGTAATCCTTAATGAGTTTGCTCTCTAGCAACAGTGATTCCTCCTCGTTGCGCACCACGTGAATCTCAAAATCGCAGATCGAGTCAATCAGAGCCCGCGTCTTGAGATCCGCCCGCGCCTTGCCCGAGGCCATGAAATACGATGCCAGCCGCCGCCTCAAATCCCTCGCCTTGCCGACGTAAATGATCGAGCCCAGCGCATCGCGCATCAGGTACACTCCCGGTTGGCGCGGCACCTCGCGAAGCTTGGCTTTGAAATCAATGGCGGACATGGCTGGCGGCTCACACAGCGTAATGCATACGCGGCCGCTGGAAATGAAAACCGTGGTATGCGGTGAATTTTTCCGTCGGCAGGCCGGATGAGACTGCGGATATTTTTGCGCTTGGCGCTGGGGCGGGAGCGGTTTAACGTCGCGTCCCGGTCACCTGCCGCACCACCTCAAGCCATCCCACTAATATGTTAGGAGAAGCCCAGCCATGAAATCCCAACCCGCACATGAAATCCGCGTGTTCGCCCCCGCCACTGTCGCCAACGTGGCCTGTGGCTACGACGTGCTGGGCTTTGCCATCGACGCCCCCGGCGACGAAGTTGTCGTCAGGCATTCGGATACCCCCGGCTTCCGCATCACTCAAATCACCGGCGACGAGGGTAAACTGCCCCTCGACCCGGAACGCAACACCGCCGGAGTCGCGGCGCTGGATTTGCTCCGCCATCTGGGCATGAGCGACCGCGGCATTGAAATGGAGATCCACAAAAAAATGCCCTTTGGCAGCGGCCTGGGTTCTTCCGCCGCGAGTGCGGTGGCCGGGGCCTTCGCGGTGAACACGCTCATCGGCGAACCCCTCACCAAACAACAGTTGCTGCCCTTCGCCATGGCTGGCGAGGCCTCGGCCGACGGCGCGTGGCACGCCGACAACGTCGCTCCATGCCTGCTCGGCGGCATTGTCTTCATCCGCTCTAACGACGAACTCGACGTCGCCAGCATCCCCGCCCCTGCTAACTTGTGGGTCGCAGTGGTCCATCCGGATATTGAGATACTAACAAAAGTGGCGCGGGAAATTCTGCCCCAAGACATCCCCCTGCGCAATGTAACCCAGCAGATCGGCAACCTCGGCGGCCTGCTCTGCGGCCTCATCCAGGAGGATTACGGTCTGATCAGCCGCTCGATTCACGATGTGATCGCAGAACCGCGCCGCCAGAAGCTCATCCCAGATTTCTATCGAGCCAAGCGCGCCGCGATGGCTGCCGGGGCGCTCGGGTTTTCCATCTCCGGAGCCGGCCCGAGCGTGTTTGCATTGTGTGAGGGCGAAGCCACCGCCCGTAAGGCCGGCGACGCCATTTCCAAGGTGTTTAGCGCCGTGCCCTTGCCCAACCAAATCTACGTCTCCCGGATTAATCCCCGCGGCGTCCATGTGATCTGATTCTTCTGAAGAACTTGAAGATTGACCGCAGAGTCGCAAAGGACGCTAAGAGGCGCAAAGTGGCAGGGTTTATTGAGAAAAACCCCGTCTTGCTCCGCGTCCCTTTGCGACCTTTGCGGTTGTTTTCTTCTTTCCAAACTGAACGCCCCCTCCCACCGCCATGCAATTTGTCAGCACCAATGATGCCGCCCACCGCGTCCCGCTCAAACAGGCAGTGCTCGCCTCGCTACCGCCAGACAACGGCCTCTACCTGCCAGAGCGACTGCCGCAGCTCGACGCGGGTTTCTGGGACGTCTGGCGGGACTTGAGCTTCCAAGAGATCGGCTACCGGGTGGCGCAGGCATTTTTCGGCGAGGATCTACCCGCCGACGCCTTGCGCGCCATCGTCAACGACGCGCTCAGCTTTGACGCGCCGCTGGTGGAAGTTGCCCCGCGACACTATATGTTGGAGCTATTTCACGGCCCGACACTCGCCTTCAAGGATTTTGGTGCACGCTTCATGGCGCGGCTAATGAGCTGGTTCACCCGCGACGATGACCGCCTGCTCACCGTTCTGGTGGCCACCTCCGGCGATACCGGCGGTGCCGTGGCCCATGCCTTCCACGGCGTGCCAGCCATCCGCGTGGTCATCCTCTATCCCCGCGGCAAAGTGAGCGGACTCCAAGAAAAACAACTCACCACCTTGGGCGGCAACATCACCGCGCTGGAGGTCGATGGCTCGTTCGATTATTGCCAGCGGCTGGTCAAGGCCGCTTTGTTGGACCCCGGCTTGGCCACGCGCCTACGGCTGACCTCCGCCAACTCGATCAACATAGCGCGCCTGGTGCCGCAGATTTTCTACTATATTCATAGTGCCAGACTCCTGCCCGCAGGCATCGCGCCGGTGTTTGTGGTACCTTCCGGCAACCTCGGCAACCTCACCGCCGGTCTGCTCGCCGAGCGCCTCGGCCTCAGCGTCGACCAATTCGTCGCCGCCAACAACCGCAACGACGTGCTCACCACCTATCTAGCAGGCCAAGCGTACACACCGCGCCCGAGCCAAGCCACCCACTCGAGCGCCATGGACGTGGGCGCCCCGTCAAATTTTGCCCGCCTGCTTGCCTTGTTCGAACACGACCGCAGCGCGATGTGCCGCCGCATCAGCGGCTGTTCGGTGAGTGACGAGGACACCCTCGCGGCCATCGCTGAAGTGGCAGCCGACCATCACTATCAACTCGACCCGCACGGCGCCGTCGGCTGGTGTGCCGCAGGCCACTGGCATGACCAGCACCCGCAGTCCGCCACCGTGGTGCTCGCCACCGCCCACCCCGCCAAATTTCCCGAAACGCTTGACCGCGTGCTGGGCCCGGGCCATGTCCACGTTCCCGAGCGCCTCGCCTGCCTGGCCGACAAAACCAAATGCGCCACGCCGATGGCTGCCGATACAGCAGCATTTTTCGCCTGGCTGAAGCACTTGCCCTGACCTCTCGGGCAAGCTGGGCTCCGACAGCCCCCCATTCACCACCCTTGCTCCAGCCACGCGTCCATCCCGCCGCTGACGTTGCTGACGCGGGTGAACCCGTTCTCGAGCAAAAAATTCACCGCCCGGGCTGAGCGACCGCCGAGCTTACAGTGAATGTGGATCTGGCGGTCGCGCGGCAGGCTCGCCAAGTGTTCTGGCAGGGTGGCTAGCGGAATGAGCCGGGCCTGCGGGATGTTGGCCAGTGCGTGCTCATCAGGCTCGCGCACATCAATGAGCAGGCCTTGATAATTGTCTGTGAGCAGCGCGTGGAGTTCGGTGACGGTGATGGATTCCATAATGTTTGAAGTGAGAGAACAATGATCTGAAGCGGTGGTTTGTGCATTAGCTACATGATGAATTTGCGGCCGCTCGCCACACAACCGGCATTCCGGGTCGCGCCGCAAGTTGAGCGTGCGAAAGGCGCTGCCTAGCGCATCATACACGGTGAGCTGCCCGAGCGGAATACTACCAAGCCCCACAATCAACTTGATTGCCTCCAAGGCCTGCAACGAGCCAATGATGCCCGGCAACACGCCCAACACTCCCGCCTCAGCACACGATGGCACCGCGCCAGCGGCAGGCATATCTGGCAGCAGGCAGCGGTAGCACGGCCCGCCCAGATGCGGCGCAAATACCGCCACCTGGCCATCAAAGCGCTGGATCGCCGCATGAATCAGCGGTTTTTTAAGGAAAAATGCCGTGTCATTCGTTAGGAATCGCGTCGCAAAATTGTCCGACCCGTCGAGCAGTATGTCGTAGCTGGCGGCAATCTCCAGCGCGTTGTCCGGAGTGAAGCGGACTGGATGGCATTCCACTTTGACGTGTGGATTGACCTCGCGCAAGCGGGCGACGGCACTGGCGAGCTTGGGTTGGCCAATCCACGATTCGCCGTGCAGAATCTGGCGTTGCAAGTTCGAGACATCCACCACATCGGCATCGACTAGGCCGAGGCGACCGACCCCGGCCGCCGCCAGATAGAGTGCGGCTGGCGAGCCGAGCCCGCCGCAGCCGATGAGCAATACCGAAGCGTGCTTGAGGCGCAACTGACCAACCACACCCACCCCTGGAATAAGCAGGTGGCGCGAGTAGCGAAGCTGTTCCTCTGATGACAAACCGTTGGGCATGGCGACGCAAAATGCACGCGAATGCCGGTATAGCCAAGACGAAAAGCCATTTGGCCGGAGATTCCAGTTAACATTAAAAATGCCATGTGGGATAGAAAATGGCATGAAGATTTGCATCCCCATGGACAAAGCGGGGCGGGTCATTTTGCCTAAGCCGTGCGGGAGCGCTTGGATCTGGTCGCCGGCGATCTGCTAGAACTCGAACTCGGTGGCCAACACTTGTCGCTGCGACCTCGGCGCACTGCGCCCGCCCGCATCGTTTGCGAAGGCAAGCGTGCCGTCTGGGATGCCCCCGGCGAGTCCGCCACTCTGGTGGAAATCGAGCGCGCTTTGACCCGCGGCCACAGCGAGCGCGATGATAACGGTCGCAAGACATCGTGAGATGTGTTGCGGCGCTGTGTGAGCGCCGATGCGAATGCGAGAGATATCCTAGCGCAACCCCTTAGACCGCGCCAACTAAAGCCAGCGCTCCCTGCGCGGCGCGGGTGGCGGTGGCGACACAACCTTGCAAGAGATACCCGCCGGTGGGCGCCTCCCAATCGATCATCTCGCCAGCCACAAACACACCGGGAAGCTTTTTAAGCATGAGAGCGGTGTCTAGTTCCCTCCAACACACGCCGCCAGCCGAGGAAATCGCCTCGGCGATGGGCCGCGGGCCGAGCAGCGCAATGCCGCAGTGCTTGACCTCGCGGGCGAGCGCCGCGACCTCATGCCATGGCTGGCGGGCTAGGATGGCATGGGCGGCCGCGCTGAGTTTCCAGCGGACCCGCGCTTCAGTTAAGAAATCCCGCCGCACTGACTGCATCTTGGCGACGAGTTGCGCGTGACTGTGGGCGGGTTTGAAGTCGATGGCTATGGCCGGTTGCGGCATCGCACGGAGGGTGCCTCCAAGTTGATAGATAGCGCCGCCCTCCAGACCGTAATGCGTGACGAGCAGTTCGCCGATGGCGAGGTGATCCCCGGCGCGGACGTGAATGTTTTTGAGAGGCTGGCCCTCCGCTATGGCTAACAAGTCCGCCGGCCACGCGCATTCCCAGCCACAATTCGCCGCCACCAGTGGCTGACAGGCGATGCCCAGTGCGGTGAGAATGCTCGTCCAACCGCCATCCGAACCGGTCTGCGGCCACGACCCGCCACCCAGTGCCAGAATCACCGCGTCGGCCGCAATGCTTGCCTCGTTAGAGAAACCCAGGCGGAGGGGCGCGCCCGGCACCAGCGCCGTCCAGCGATGGTTCATCTCGAAGCGCACGCCCAGCCCGCGCAGACGCTGCACCCAGTGGCGCAGCAGCGGCGCCGCCTTCATCGCGGTTGGATAGATGCGGCCGCTGCCTGCCTGGAAGGTTGCGATGCCCAGGTCAGCCACCCACTGGCGCATTTCCGCGGGACCGAACTCGCGCAATACTGCTGGCCAGAATTCGGCAGGTTGGCCTGGACCAGCGTAGCGGCTGGCAAAGGGTTCAAGTTTCTCACCGTGTGTTAGATTCAGTCCACCCTTGCCGGCGACGAGGAATTTGCGGCCCACCGAGGGTTTACCATCGAATAGGGTGACCAGGGCACCCGCTGCCGCAGCCACCTCCGCCGCCCGCAACCCCGCCGGCCCGCCACCGATCACGACGATCTGGGGCGTGGCGTGAGTTATGCGTTGATGGGTCATGGGTTGAAAAAACACAAGACTAGCAGACAGAAGACAGCAGAAAAGAGGGCCAGGTCATTCTTGTTTTGTGTCTTGAAGCGAAGCGTTCTTCTGTCTTCTCCGAGTCATCACACGATTTTGAGCCGCGCGAGGTCCTGGGTGTCGATCAGACCGATGGGGATGCCCGCAGCATCGAGCACGATGATGTCGTCGATGCGGTTCTTGCCGATGGACTTGATCGCTTCCACCGCCAGCGCATCGGCCCGCACGGTCACCGGATGGCGGGTCATCAACCCGGCCACCGGCTTTTCGCCTAACAGCGGATCCTGCTGGAACGCGCGGGCAAAGTCGCCATGGGTGAAAATGCCGGCGAGCTTGCCGCAGGATGTTAGAATCAGGCAGGCGCCGGCGCGGGCGCGGTGCATCGCCTGCAGCGCAGCGAGCACGGAGGCGGCCTCCGGCACGGTGGGCAGGGCGGCATCGGCGCGCATAATGTCGGACACGCGGGTCAGCAAGGCGCGGCCCAGCGAGCCGCCGGGGTGATAGCGGGCGAAATCCTCCTCAGTGAAGCCGCGGTCTTCCAATAATACCATCGCCAGCGCGTCGCCCATCACTAGCATGGCGGTGGACGAACTGGTCGGCGCGAGGTTTAGCGGGCAGGCTTCGCGCTCCACAGAGGTGTCCAGCGTCACGTCGCTGAGCCGCGCCAGCGTCGAGTCGGGTTTGCCGCTCAGCGCGATGACACTCACCTCGAAGCGCTTGATGAAGGGCAGCAGGTCCAACAATTCGCGGGTTTCCCCGGAGTAGGACATGGCGATGACCGCATCACCGTCTGAGAGCAGGCCCAAATCGCCGTGCAAGGCGTCCTGGGAATTGAGTAGTACGGCCGTCGCGCCCGTGGAATTGAAGGTGGCGGCGATCTTGTGGCCGATGTTGCCGGATTTGCCAATGCCCACCACCACGATTTTTCCACGCTGGTCGAGCGTGCGGTGAAGCAGTCCAATCGCCTCGACAAAGCTCGCGTCGAGGTGCCCAGCCATACGGCGCAGGCCGTCGGTTTCCATTTCAATGACGTTGCGGGCGCGTGCCAAGTGGTCCATGCCGGACATCACAAAGCGGCGCGACCCGGATTGCAAGCGCGGAGCACACGCGGAGGCAACTCGCCGACCTGCCCGACCTGCCCGACCTGCCCGACCTGCCCGACCCGCCCGACCTGTCTTACCCGAGCCACGCCAGAAACTCCTGGTTGCCATCGGTGCCGGTAATCGGCGAGGCAATCAGCCCGCGCCACTCGCGGCCGAGGTCGGTGGTGACAAAGCCGCGGATTTTGTCGATTGCCTGCTGGTGCAGAGCGGCATCTCTAACAATTCCGCCCTTGCCAACATCTTCGCGCCGCAACTCAAACTGCGGCTTAATCAGGCACACCACACCACCCGCCTCATCCAACACCGAGAACACCGCCGGCAATACTTTGGTTAGGGAAATGAACGACAAGTCCATCACCGCGAGGCGGACAGTTTCGCCGAGGTCGGCCGTCACCATGTGGCGGGCATTAAATTGCTCTTTGACGATCACCCGCGGGTCGTTGCGCAGCTTCCATACCAATTGGTTGGTTCCCACATCCACGGCGTGCACTCGCAGCGCCCCGCGCTGCAGCAAACAATCAGTGAAGCCGCCGGTGGAGGCCCCCACATCGAGACACACCCAGCCGCATGGGTCGATGGCGAAGGCCTCCAGAGCGCCTTCCAACTTGAGTCCGCCGCGGCCGACGAATCGCGGCTTGGCCTTCACGGCGAGCGGCGCGTCCACCGCCAGCTTGGTGCTGGGTTTCTCGATGAGCCGGTCGCCGCTGCGCACCTCGCCGGCCAAAATCAGCCGCTTCGCTTGCTCGCGTGAGTCGCAGAGGCCGCGGGCGGTTAGCAGGGCATCGGCGCGATCGGTCTTACTCTTGCTGGAATTCGGGATTGTCATGATGGATTGGCGCTTCTCTGAACCACAGATTTCACGGATTATACAGGTTGAATTCTTAATTGTTAGCACATCTCTAGTTTGCCGCAAAGCCGCAAAGGGACGCGGAGCAAGACCGGATTTTTCTCGATAACCCATTGCCCTTTGCGCCCCTTTGCGACCTTTGCGACTCTGCGGTAAATCTTCAAGTTCTTCAGAAAAGTTAGCACGCCACGATCCGCGCGAGGTTAACTGCGTCGATAAATTGGCGCAGGCGGCCGAAGTTGCGGCGATGGTGGCGAAACACCAGCCGCGGCAGGGTGGCCATCTCGGGTTCGTCGGCCTCTGCATCCAGCGCGCCGCGCTGGATGATGCCGCCGGACTTGAGTAAATCGGCAAATTGCTCCTGCAGGCGTGCAGGTTCGCCCTCGGCCAGCGCGCTGGTTAGCCGCATCACCAGTTGGTCGCCGACGTAGCGGTAGGAATGGAAGACCCGATAGAAGCCGGTAATTTCGGTGACCGCCGCTTCGATATCATCGGTGACTTTGAAAAGACCGAGATCGGCTTCGGAGATGAGGGCGAGGCGCAGCAGGTGCTCGCGGAGGAATCGCGCCCAGAATTCCCAGTATGTGCCGCCCTTGGCATCAATGAGCACGATGGGATGAATGGTGGACTTGCCGGTTTGGATCAGGGTGAGCGATTCAAACACCTCGTCCATCGTGCCAAAGCCGCCGGGAAAGCCGACCAATGCATCACTTTCCTTCACAAAACTGAGCTTGCGGGTGAAAAAATAGTGGAAGGCCAGCAGCTTGTCATCGCCGGCAATGAATTCGTTAGCCACGGCCTCAAACGGCAGCACGATGTTGAGGCCGAAGCTCTCGGCGCGACCCGCACCCTCGTTGCCAGCGGCCATGATGCCGGGCCCGGCCCCAGTGATGGTCATGAAACCCACCTCGCGCATACGCCGGGAAAAGGCCACCGCGGCCTTGTATTCGGGTTCCTCCGGATGGGTGCGGGCAGACCCGAAAACCGACACCTTGCGCACGTTGCGCCAGGGCTTGAAGACCTCTTCGGCGCGGCGCATCTCCTTAAGTACGCGGTTGAACAGCTTGAACTCGCCCGCCGCAATGTCCATCCGCGCGGTGCGTGCGCCGGTGATCATCATCTCCACCAATAACTCCGGATGACGCAGCCCAGGAATGCTCGCAACGAGTTCACCGATGCGTTGATCCAAGTCGACATTCCCAGTCGAACCCGCAAACGAGCGCCGCCGCCCCGGCGGTGCCAGCCCGGCAGTGAAATCGCGCTCCATCGGCACGCCGGCAGGGTCTCGCGGCTTTTCCATGGGCTGAGTGTGCACGGAGTCCACCTCACACGCAAGCGAATCGACAGGCGTGGCACGCAGCCCGCTCTGGCTGGCCATGGCCTACTCAAGTCCTTGAAAATTGGGAGAATTCATAGTTCATGAGCGGGTGGCAGTTGACCGGCGAGCGTTAGCATCTATACTGGCGACTCGATCAACCACCAACCAACCAAGCGACCATGACCATTAAAGTAGGCGATAGCGCCCCAGATTTCACCCTCGTGACCAAAACCGCCGAGGGCCCACAACTTGTGAAATTGAGCGAGCAGATCGGCAGTGCCAACCTCTTGCTGTTGTTCGTGCCGATGGCCTTCACCGGCGTATGCACCAAGGAAATGTGCGATATTTCGACCGGGATCAAGGATTACGAGGCGCTCGACGCCAAGGTATTCGGCATCTCCGGCGACAACCCCTTCGCGCAAGCCGCGTGGGCTGCCAAGGAGGCCATTACCATCCCGCTGCTCAGTGATTACGAACACACCGTCGCCAAAGCCTACGGCGTCGCCTACGAGCAATTCCTCCCTGAGGCCAACCTCATCATGGGCGGCGTACCCAAGCGCTCCGCCTTCGTCATCGACAAACAGGGCATCGTCCGTTACGCCGAGGTACAGGACCATCCCAAGGACCTCCCCGACTTCGAGGCGATCAAGGCCGCCCTGCGCTCCCTCTGAGGCGCTTGACACCTGACTACGCATTGGCAAATGGGCGGGCCGCCCACTCCCCACTTGTAGCGCCATCCCCTCAAGGAGAGGCGGCGGCCCGCCACCATGCCCGCACTCGCCAGCAAGCTGGCTGGGCTAGGCGGTGGCAAGCCACCGCACTCAAGGGAGCGGCGGTTGCCAACCGCCGTGGCCCATGGATAGAGTAAGGGCAGTCGCATGGAGGCTTGCTCTTTCGCGTCTCATGGGCAGCAGGGGGCAAGCTGCCCCCGCTCCTTGCTGCCCACACGCGCCAGCAAGCTGGCTGGGCCAGGCGGTGGCTAGCCACCGCACTCAAGGGAGCGGCGGTTGCCAACCGCCGTGGCCCATGGATAGAGAAAGGGCAGTCGCATGGAGGCTTGCTCTTTCTCGTCTCATGGGCAGCAGGGGGCAAGCTGCCCCCGCTCCATGCTGCCCACACGCGCCAGCAAGCTGGCTGGGCCGGGCGGTGGCGAGCCACCGCACTCAAGGGAGCGGCGGTTGCCAACCGCCGTGGCCCATGGGTAGAGCAAGGGCCGTCGCATGGCGGCTTGCTCTTTCGCGTCTCATGGGCAGCAGGGGGCAAGCTGCCCCCGCTCCTTGCTGCCCACACGCGCCAGCAAGCTGGCTGGGCTAGGCGGTGGCAAGCCACCGCACTCAAGGGAGCGGCGGTTGCCAACCGCCGTGGCCCATGGATAGAGCAAGGACAGCCGCATGGCGGCTTGCTCTTTCTCGTCTCATGGGCAGCAGGGGGCAAGCTGCCCCCGCTCCATGCTGCCCACACGCGCCAGCAAGCTGGCTGGGCTAGGCGGTGGCTAGCCACCGCACTCAAGGAGAGGTGGCGGCGGCCAGGCTGCCAACTGCCGCTGTGGTTCGGCCATCCTGCCCGAATTCAAACAAGTCAATGGACTGTGCCAAGCTATTCCTAGCTATTCCAAGCTATTCCTGGGTTTGCCCGGTGTGGCACTCGTAGCAGGATGGATCGGAGTTTTCCGAGTCGATGTGGATGAAGGGCAGGCCCTTGGCATCGACTTTTTCGAGGTCCTTGCCGGCCCCTTGGGAGACGATGAGATGGCAGGCATTGCAATCACTGCCTTTGATCGAACTCTTGCTGTCGCCGGCGAGATGCTTGCCATCATGGCAGCGGAAACACCCGGCAGAGTCCTTGTGGCCAAGCATATCGGGATGCACCCGCCAGTCCACCTTCATCTCCGGAAAAAAATTGCTTGTGTAGATCGCTTGGGTCTCCTTGATGAGCGCGTTCACGCGTTTTTCATCCGGGTATTGGCCCCGCAGGAAACTCTCAATCTTCGCGTTGGCCTCCTCGCGCGTTGCGTAGGGCTGGACCAGCGCCTGGACCACTTTGGCCTTGGCCCACGGCAGGGTCACGTCGATGCGGCCAAAGGCCAACGATTGATCCACCGCTGCATTTGGCGTTAGATACTTGTGGGACGGCCGGTTATGGCAATCCATGCAATCCATGGTGCGGATCGCATACTTGGAAATATCGTCGGTAAAGTCCTTGGTCCGGTACTCCGTGACCTTGTTATTAGCATCGGTCACCCTCACCCACGGGATGTTGAGCCGACCCTCATCGGTGGCAATGAACTCGACCTTGTTGGAAACACTCATGTGCGAGTGGATGCCTTGCACCGGTCCATGCACCGGATCGCTGCCGCCCACCTTGAGCACCATTTGCACGGTGAAGGGTGTGTTGGCCTCGTCGGCGAGGAAATGCCGGTAGGTCTTCTGCAAGTCCCCGGTGTGCTTTTGCGACCAATGACAGGATTGGCAGGTTTCCTGCGCCGGGCGCTGGTTGATATTGTGCAGCGCGATGGGGCGGGTAAAATCGCCCATAATCATGTGATAGAGCTGGCGCATGCCGCTGATCTTGGTGCGGATGTAATTGCCGGCTCCGGGGCCAACGTGGCAGGCGACGCAAGCGACCTTGGCGTGCGCCGAGTGCTGATAGGCCTTGAACTGCGGCTCCATCGGCGTGTGGCACACCTCACCGCAGAACGAGTTGCTCTCCGTAATATGATAGGTCTGATAACTGCCCAGCGCCGTTAGAAAGAGGAAGCCGAGACTGCCACCGACGAACCCGACGAGCAAGCGGCGATCGCGGCGACGCGTTAGGTTGACGTGGAGGATGAAATTGGAGGCCATTTCCGGATGACCTGTGGGAATGCGGCGGGTTTCCAGAATGTAGCCCACCAGCACGGCGGCCAAGCCCGCCAACAGGAATGCGGGAGCCACCACATAGGCGAGAATGCCCATGTAGGGGTTAGCGTGGGTGGCGAACAGGTCCACCGCAAACAACAACATGAAGGCGAAAAACGCCGAGATGGCAAGCACCATGCCGGAGAGACTGAGCCAGTTGTGCAGGCGACTCAGGCGCATGGGCAAGCCGGTGGCGGCGGGGATGGATTCTTCGCTCATGGGGGCGGTTCGGTTAGGGCGAGTAGTGCAGAGGTGGTCTGTAACTACTTTCCCCTAGCGGAAAAAAGTCGCTGCTGATGCTGGGTCATTGGCTGCGACGCTCACAGAGCGCCGCTACAGTAGTGAGTCGCGCGGGTTGCGGGTTCAAAAAAGGCGGAGGTTCGTTGCCGAACTCCCGCTGCGGATGTTTGGCGGTGGGCTGCCGGCACTGCGGTTCATTTCTTAAAGGTGCGGATGTAGGCGACTAGTTCCTTAGCCTCCGCCTCGGTAACCTTGTCCTTGTAGGCCTTCATCTTCTCCTTGCCTTCAAGGATCATCTTGAGGGCTTCAGCGTCGGTGAAGGAGGCCTGCACCTTCGCGTCGGTGTAATCCTTGACCTTGGCTTTCTTGCCCATCACCGTTTCGCCCTTGCCGTCCTTGCCGTGGCATGAGGCGCAGTTTTTGGCGTAAACTTCGGCGCCGCCACCAAAGGCCGCGGGGGCGGCGATCCACAGGGAGGCCGAGAGTATGAATGCTTGTAGTTTCCAGTTAATGGTCATGTTTGGGGTTGGTTTAGTTCAAATAGCCGGTTAGTCTAGCACATCAGAAGCGGATTTGCAAACCGGTCGAGATCATCTGCGCCGTGAAGTCATTGAAGCCACCGCCCTGGTCCTGCAAAGCCCCCGTGGTTTGGCTGCTCATCAACGCATAACGCAGGTTCCACACCATGTTAGGAGTGATCATCCGGTTGAGTGTCAGACTCACTGTATTCTCCTGGGTATTCAACCCGTAGCCCATGGCATAGGGGATGGGTGAGACAGAATTGCCTGAGACGCCAGCATAGTAAGGACTCCCTTGCTGGGTGTAGTTCTTCGTATTATAGTAGGTATAACTGGCAGTGAGGTCCGTCCGATTATCAATTGCATATCCAAGCGACAGGCTGCCGGTGAAGTAATCGTTGCGCGAATCTGGCACCATCTGAGTATCCGTGCTGGTTTGCGACCAAGTATAGCTTGCGCTGGCTTGCAGATAGAGACGTTCCATGGGCATCCATGTGACGCTCTCGCTCAAGATGTTAGACTTCACGCGGCCTGCTAGCACTTCTGGCAAAATGCCCGTATCTGCTGGCGAACTAGGAGCGGTCACCACAGCAGGCGGTGGAGTTTGAATAGTCCCTGGAGACGCAGTCGAAGGGCTCCATCGGACGCCACGATTGTTATAGTCCGTTTCGCGATAGTCGTAGCGGGTCACCAAGGATAGGTTGTTCAGGGCATGCCATGTCACACGCAAATTGGCAGCATCGGTGGTCGTATCGAGGCCAATCATTTCAGGCTCGAGACCCAAAGCGGCCACCGTGCCTTTGATGACACTTGGGTTGAATTCATCATCGCGTTGGAAATATCGCCCCTGCAGGGCAAGGCTCAAGCTACGGAGTGGATACCAGTTAGCGCCCACCGTGTAGTCCTGTTGATTAACGGTGATGCCTTCGCGGAAGAAATCGGAGTTAGGTCCGCCAGTCACCGTTCCGTTGTACGCTTTGCTCTGGTAGAAAACGCCACTATTATAATTGGTCTGGTCTTGGTGCTCCCACTCGCCCTTGGCATAGAGCACCAGGTCGGAAATTCCGGTATAGCGCAGATCCAAGGCTGCCGTGTCGGAATTGGTATTGAGAACCCCCTTGTAGACCTGGTTTGAATAGACCGTCGTGCTAGCGGATGGCGTGAAGCCCGCGGTGGGCACTGCCGTGAGTCGCATCTGCGCAATCGCATTTTGTGACGACTGTTCGATGCGCACGGACGGCGTGACGGTGAGATCTGGAAGTGGATTCCACATCAGATTGAGGTTGCCGACGCAACTCTCGGTTTCACCCCCGCCCATGGGGATTACGCGCGTGGTGGTTAAAGCGGTGCTGTAGGGAATGACTGAGCCGGGATTCACTGGAGTAATGCTCTGCGTAGATCCATCGGTATTGGTATTGGATGTGGTGTATGCAAAACCCGCGGAGAGCCACATCTTGTCGTTGAAGTGCGTCACGCTATGGACATTGCCCGCGAACAGGTCCATGGAGTATTCGTCCTTGAAGCTACTGGCAACCTGGCTGTTGGCCGTGGTCAATCCGGTCGTCGGACTGACTGTCACCGCGCCGGTGCGGGTATTGAGCGAATTGGTGTAGGACGTATGCTCGTAGTTCAAGCCGAGTCCGAGGTCGGTGTTGCCCAGAGTGTGCTCGACGTCGAGGGCGAAGATATCGCTCTTTTCATCCAGATGCCAGAAGGAAGGTGCAAACTCATAATTGACGTTACTCCCCCCCGCCACCAAGGTGGCACCTGCCAGCAACTGCGGACGCGCTCCCCAACTGGTGCTGTCCTTATCCCCAACGCGGAAGGTATGCTTGTAGCTGAAGGTGATCTCGGGCAGGTTTTCCATGCGCAGACCCGCTTCAACGCTAAACTCGCCGCGATCCACATGCAGTTCTTCGCCCCAAGCTGGCTCGCGGTAGAGACCGGCCAATTGTGGCATGTAGCCGCCACTGCCATCGTAGAACGTGCGGTATTGTTTGTAGCCAACCTTGACGTAGCCCATATCGGAATTTGTCAGACTGAGATTGCCAAGATAGTCTTCCAAGCCGGGCATGGCGTGGCCTTCGAGCGTCAGGGTGGTGGTCTTGCTGAGCGCCTGGGTCACTTGCAGCGAGTCGATGCCTCCGTAGAAGTCACCATTGGTCCGGGTGCGCTGAGCCATGCCGGCTTCGTTGCCATTGACGAAGGCCCCACCAATGGTGAAGCCAATCCAGTTGGTGCTGGGCGCGGCATCAGTGGC
This sequence comes from Verrucomicrobiota bacterium, assembly GCA_008932935.1. Taxonomy (GTDB): domain Bacteria; phylum Verrucomicrobiota; class Verrucomicrobiia; order Verrucomicrobiales; family Akkermansiaceae; genus Luteolibacter. Next base: position 5,022 of record WBXD01000019.1, on the reverse strand, counting down.
AGGGGTGGCGCTGTCAGCTTGAGCGGCACTGAGGGTCATCACCAGTGCCGGCGCGGCGAGCGCGAGGCGCACCGACCGGAGAGTCTGGGACTGATAAAAGAGAGCAGAAAATTGAATCGCTTTCATGTGATGATAGAGAGTTCGAATTCAGGCTAAGATTAATACTGCAGTCTAAAGTTGACGTTGGATCCATGGATCGCTTGATGGCAACCGGCACTCCAGCAGGTGCCGCGCTGCCAGTCCCCACCGAGACCGCTATGACCACTGCTACCGTTGCCATGGGTCGCGAGACCAAAATTTTTGCCGGTATTGGCATCGAAGTGACACTTGAGACACAACGTTTGGTTGCGCTCATTGAGCATCTTCTGGTTGACCGAGCCGTGCGGGCTGTGACAGACGCTGCACCCTTCGCGGACCGCAGCGTGAGGGAAGACGAAAGGACCGGTCTGTTGCTTGTGGCATTGCTGGCAGGTTTCGGTTTTGCCGCTGAGCTGAGTGCCGCCGCCTTTCATGGCGTTACCGGTGTGCGGGTTGTGGCAATCAGCGCAGCTCATCTTGCCGGCGAGCAGAGGGTGGGTGTAGGGCAGGCTAAACTGGGCCTTCTTGTCGAGATGGCATTGGAAGCAGGTTTCCGGGGATTTGCGCGGATTGACGATGAGGCCGGTGCCACCACCCGCTTCCACGTGCTTGCTACCGGGGCCGTGGCAGCTTTCGCAGCCCATATCTACGGCATTTTTCCCCTTGGCCTGGAGTTTGGCGTGGTCGGCGGTACGGAAGTCGCGGACGAGTTTTTCATGGCAGGTGGCGCATTCCTTGGTGCCGACGAAAGTGGCACCGGGGATACTAGGCGGGGCGAGCATGGTACGGGTGGTGGCGCACGAAATGAGGACCACCGCGAGCGCGGCACCGGCACCGACACCCCACAGCAGATTGCCTCGCTGGTTGAGGATCCATCGGCTGATGGTCGATATGTTGGAAAGTTTCCAGTGTGTTTTCATCAGTATGAATATATAGTTAGATTGATTAGCTTGCTTGGTGTTGCAGTTGGCCTGGCAACTTGGAAATGACCGCAGACAAGGGAGGAGTGGGATGGGAGGTGGGCTTGAGGCGTCATCGCAGACTACCGCCTACACTGTGGGATTCCGCGGTGCCTGACTATGCATGGTGGACCAAACACTGTGCAGATCCGCTTGTATTCAAATAATGCGCACAATTTAGCGATGTGGAGTGAATGGCAGAGGGGGATTTTTTCCATAACTCAGCGTTCTAACCCAAAAGAGCCACGGAGTCCAGTAAGTTCAATTAACTAAAATTGCGGTACAACCACCGCTAGACCGCATGGCGGGTTTGAGGTCGAATACGCAGTTCCACTGTTTTCATTCTTCCTTCCATGTGCCACGCTTTGGATGCGCCGCCAATATGATCTGGATTGACTCTCACAACCACCTGCACTTTCCCCGCCTAGGCGAGGCAACGGCACTGCTCGCGTCGCTGCGCGACGCCGGGGTGGCGCGCTGCGTGGTCAATGCCACGGCTGAGGCGGAGTGGGCGGCGGTGGCGGCCTTGGCGGTGGTCGATCCGGAAAGAATTGTGCCGGCGTTCGGGATTCATCCGTGGCACGCGCCTGAGGTCAGCGGGCTGTGGCAGGAGCGGCTGGCCGGCTGGTTGGAGCGCTTTCCGCAGGCTGGGGTGGGCGAGTGCGGGCTGGACCGGAGCGCGGCAGCACCGGAAGAGGAGTTGCAATGGCCGGTATTTTTGGCACAGCTGCGGCTGGCCCGCGAATGGCAGCGGACGCTGACGATCCATTGCGTCAAAGCTTGGGGACTGTTATTCGAGGCGTTGGCGGTAGAAGCTCCGCCGCCACGATTTGTGCTGCACGGGTTCTCAGGCTCCGTGGAAACCGCGCGTCGCCTGCTGCCACTGGGGGCGTATTTCTCGTTCTGCGGGGAATTCCTGCAGCCGCGCCGAGCGGCGGTGTTAGAGACGTTCCGGCAATTGCCTCCAGAGCGCATCCTGCTGGAAACCGACGCGCCGGACATGCTGCCGCCGCCGGCCTGGGTGAGCCACCCGCTGGCCCATTGCTGCAATCATCCCGCTAACCTGCCGGCCATCGGCAGCGGCCTGGCCGCCGCCCTGGGCATGCCAGTGGCGGCCCTCGCCAAACTAACGACAAACAACGCGCGGGAATGTTTCGGGGGCTAGAGGCAAGCTGCCGCGGGGAGCGCGGGGGCTTGCCCTCGCCGGTGGCTGGGCGGGCTTGGCCGCCGTGGCGCGGAGCCGTGCATAAGCTGCCGCTGCGATGCACCCGCGCCAGCAAGCTGGCTGGGCTTGGCGGCAGCAAGCTGCCGCACTCCCTGCGCAGCGCCGGCTTGAGCCGGCCTGCCTATGCTTAGTCAATGCTGTTGACTAAGCACTTCGAGTTTTTTTGAAACGAGGCTCCGGGCAGGATGCCCGGGCCACGTGGCGCGGGCATCCTGCCCGCCGTGGGTATCAATTCGCGGCTTGCGGCTGTTCGGTCGGCGTCAATGGGAGACGCGTCGGTTGAATGAGTTCCAATTCGGCTTGTTGAATCGCGGCGGGCTCTACAACTGGAGGCTCGGGTTCCACCGCAACTTCGGCTTGTGCGGCGGCAGCCTGTTCAGCAACGAGGCGATCCCGCTCGGCCTGTTCAGCTTGTGCGACTGCAGCGGCTTGCTCGGCTTGTGCAGCAGCTGCTGCCAGCTCGGCTTGTGCTGCGACTGCTGCCAGCTCGGCTTGTGCGGCAGCGGCAGCCTGCTCAGTGGCGAGGCGGATGAGCTCAGCTTGCGCAGCGGCCTGCTCAGCGGCGAGGCGTTCGGCTTCCTTTTGGGCGTTGAGGGCTTGGAGGCGCTCAACGGCCTCCTTGGCGGCGGCTATCTTGGTGGAGACGGCGGCGGTTTGGCGGAGATTACGCTCGGCCGCTTCCATCGCGGGCAACAGGCTCACCGCGTCGGTCGCGGTGGCAGTGGATGCTTGGGTGGCGGCGTCGAGTTGCGCTTGGGTCTTGGCCAAGGCTTGGGCGTAAGTGGTTTCGAGTTTCCGCAGTTCGCCGATCACCCGGGTGGAATTGGTGAGTGTTTCGCGCAGGCGGTCGACTTCCGCTTGGAGGGCCAGCGAGTTGTCGGGGCGGGCCTCGAGAAGGGCGAGGGCTTCGCGGGTTTTGGACAGCTCGTTTTCGAGGACGAAGGTGCGGTCGCGCTGGCCTTTGTTCGCCTCGGCAGAGGAGGAATTGAGAGTATTGAGGGTTTCGCGGGACTTTTTCAGCTCAGCTTCAAGGGCTTGAATGCGTTTGAGATCAGCATCCACGCGGTGCTGGGCGTCGGCGAGATCCTTGCTGACTTTGTCGAGAGCTTGTTTGGACACGCTCTTCGCCTGGAGGGCGGCGAACTCGAGTTGGAGGGACTTGTGCCCGGCCTCGGACTTGGCCAGGGCGTGCTCGAGCTTTTTGGCGCGCTCGCGGGCCGGCAGGTCATCGGGGGTACTGGGCTTGCTGCTGGAGACCACCGGAGCGTGAAACTTGCGGCGCAAGCACCAGCCGAACACACCGAACAGCACGGCGGCAAGAGCAAGGAGAGGGAGAAGTTTGATGACAAGCCAGAGGTTGCCGGGAAGAATTTCTGCGATCATGATGGGATGGTGGGATGGGTGGTACTGCGAAAAAAGCTGTGAATGACTTATCTTGGGGAGGGGCCGGGACCGCCGTTAGATCCTTTGAGAGGACCGAGGTTTTTGATGGGAGCCGCGGGCTTGGTTTTGTCTTTGGCAGCGGCTTCGGCGGCAGTCTTTTGCTCGGCTTGCTGCTTGAGTTCCTCAGGCGTGAGGTTCTTCCAGGAACGCAATTTCGCCAATGCATGGATAATTTCGCTGTCGGGCACCTTGCTGGCCTCGAGTGCCGCGGCAATATCGGCGTTGCTGGCGCTCGCCGGGAAGCTGCTCCATTTCCCATCACAGGCGCTCACCGCGATCGTGCACTCAGTCTTGGATGTAGCTGTGAGATCAGGAGTTTCCGTCTGGGTAACGTCCCAGTGGGTCGCAGGCAGGGCGGTATCTGCGATGGCGATCTGATTGTTGAGTGGGGTGGTAGGAGTCGGCAGCTTGCTGGCGATTGCGGCGATGAGCTCCTCGCGTTGGGCGGCGGCGGGCAGCACGCCATCGAGGCGCTGATTGCCGCCAAAAAGCGTTAGAATGAGCCATGGCCGAGGCCGGAATGGTGCGTGCTCAGGATCCACCGCGATATCATTGGTCACGCCGCTAACTGGATTCATCTTAGTAGTGAACCAGCCGGGCAGGCGGAGTTTCTCGATAAGCTTTTGTGCCTGGGCCTTTTCCTCCGCGGTAACCACCGCGCCGCTGAGGATGGCCTGCTGACCACTGAACTCGACCTTGACCTTGGCAAACACGCCACTCTTGTCAGCTGCCAACTGCACTTTAGCCGCTTCCTGTAATTTAGTTTCGGTGGACGGCAGATAAATGAGGACTCCTAAGAGCCACAAGATGAGAACAAGGATGATGCCAGATTGGAAATACTTTTTCACGCCGCGCGTGCATGACAGCTCCGGCCTGCGGGGTCAACTGCAATGTTTGCCCTAAAAAAGGCCGAGGGAAGGGATTGCGGCGACGTTTTTCACCACTGATTTCACGGATTGAAGAGGATTACACGAATCAAATGATCCTGCTCTATCATGTCTCAAGCTCACCCAAATGGTGAACGCCATTAAATTCATAACTCATTCATTATCCGTGCATTCCGTAAAACCCGTAGTTTCCATCTAGGTTTCTCACGCTTTTCACGCCGCGCTGATGGCAGCGAACTTCGCCTCGATGAACCCGACAACCAGCGTTTCGAGCGCGTCGTCGCCAAGCCGCGACACCGCCTCGACACAAAAGCCGCAGGCGATGAGTTGACGGGCGGCGGTGGGATCGATGCCGCGAGCCCGCAGATAGAAAATTTCCTCTTCACTGATTTGCGATGAGGTGCTGCCGTGTGAACACTTCACCTGGTCG
>WBXD01000018.1 GCA_008932935.1 Verrucomicrobiota bacterium | reverse complement strand
ACTGGTGATGGTTGCGGAGACACCCTGGCTGTTGGTTTGGCCAGAGCTGAACCAGTTCACGAGATCGGTGGACCACTGATAGATCGCAGTGATGTCGCTCGCCACGGCGTTGCTGCGGGTGTGGCGGAACTTGAGGACCGAGCCTGTGGATGCAATACTAGCAAGTCCGGCACTAGCCTGCGCAGGGCTGGTTCCAAGAAAATTTTCAAGTCCGTTAGGGATACCATCGCCATCCGGATCGTCGTTGAAGCCGGTGGCGGTGCCGACGCCCGGGAAGGCCTGGATCCAGGATGCGAACTGGTTCGACAATCGGAACGTCGCGGTGATCGTCTTGGCGGTATCCATCAAAACCGCCAGTGGGTTGTCGCTTCCGGCTGCATCACCGGACCAACCGGTGAAGGCGTAGCCGGGGGCTGGAGTCGCGTTGAGTTGCGCGGTGGTGTCGTGCAAATAACTGCCGGCACCGGTGACCTGGCCGTTGGTAATGTTAGATAGAACCAAGGCGAATTGCCGCATGTCCGGCGCGCTGCCGGTGAGGTTGACGGTGAACGGGTTGTTGGTCGCGGAGGTGCTGGCGATGTGCAAAGCCGCCGTGCGGGCCCCGGCGGCGGCAGGTGTGAAGGTCACGACACAGGTGGTGCTGGAGCCCGCCGCCACCGAGATAGAAGGCGCGGTGGTGAGCACATACTCCGTGGCGTTGGGTCCGTCCGTGGTCACGGCGATTCCGGTGAGTGCTACGGGACCGGTGTTTTTAAGCGTGAAGGCCAGGGGTAACGATACACCCGTTAGGGAGGAACCGAAGTCCACCGTGCCGGTTCCATTGGTTAGAGCGGTGCCGGCTGTTTGCTCCACAACGATGATGGCAACGGCGTTGCCCAGATTGACCGAAGGATAGCCTTTCCAGGTCGGCGTGGTGAACCCGATCCGGTTGTTATAATATTGCACGGTCAAGCCGCTGGCGGCCAAGAGGAAAATATCATAGCCCATCGTCGGCGCATTGCCCATGAACCTCGCGCTCGCCAGACTATTGCATTCACCGAATGCCGCGTCCCCGATGGCGGTGACACTGGCGGGGAGGATCACGCCGGTCAGGCCGGGGCACAAATAGAATGCGCTCGCCCCGATACTGGTGACACTTTCATCGAGCGTGACGCCGGTCAGGTTGGGACAGTTATAGAAAGCACAGTCGCCGATGCCGGTGAGGGTGGCCGGAAGGGTGTATGCGCCGCTCTTCGCCCCAGGATATTGAATCAGGGCGGTTTTGGCATGATCGAACAACACGCCGTCCACACTGCAGTAATTGACATTGGCGGCATCCACCGTTATCGCCGTCAGGCCGGGGCAATCAGCGAAGGGGGCCACCCCGATGCTGGTGATGCCGGCAGGAATGGTGACGCTGGTCAGGCTGTAACAGGAAGCAAACGCATAGTCCGCGATGCTGGTGACAGGCAGACCGTTGATTGTCGGCGGAATGCTCACCGTGCTGTCGGTCCCGGTGTAGTTAACGAGTGCCACCGCGCCGCCGGCGATGGTGTATGTGTATGGCGGCGTGACGGAAACCGTCACCGTGTAGGCCTTGGTGGTTAGATCGGCGGCCCGGACCGTGTAACTCACCTGGTTGGTGAAATCATACGCGGTGCCGGACACATGCTCGAGGCAAGTCGCGCCGGGCGAGAGCGTGTAGGTCGGGGCAAGGCTTGTGACTTTCGTCCCGTAGGGAACGGTTAGGGAGATGTTGTTTCCGGCAATCGTGGGCGCTGGCAAGCCCGGAAACACGAAGGTAAGGATGTCCTTGCCGGCCTGAACTCCGGCACCGCTGAGGCTGATGTTGAACGGGTTGCGGGTCGCGTCGTTGCTGGCGAGGTGCAGGGCCGCCGTGCGGGCACCTGCCGCCGAGGGTGCGAAGGTCACGACAAAAGTGCAGCTGTCGCCCGCGGCCACGGAGGCCGCCGGGGCGGTGGTGAGCGCATAATCCGCGTTGTTAGCGCCATCTTTGGTCACTTCAATGCCGGTGAGCGCGACGGAACCGGTGTTCTTGAGCGTGAACGTCAGGGGCACCGTCAATCCAGTGAGACAGGAGCCGAAGTTCACCGTGCCGGAGCCGCTAATCAGGGCGGTGCCGGCCGGTTGCTCAAGGCCGATGACCGGTGCGATGACGGTGACGGTGGCGGTGTTCGAGTTGGCCCCGCTTGGGTTCGGGGCATTGATGACCTTCACCCAGTAGCCGGTGGTGGCCACCAGTGGCGGGGTGGTGAAGGACGCCGAGTTGGTGCCAACCGGCGTCGCCGTCGTGCCTGACGGGCCTTGATACCATTGATAGGTGAATGGCCCGGTGCCGCTGGCAACAACGCCGAGCGTGGTGGTGCCGCCGCTGTTGATGCTCACGGAAGCCGGATGGGTGACGATAGCCGCCGGCTGGCCGACGGTGAGGAGAAAGGTAACGGACGATGATATAGCGCCATCGTTCACGGTGAGCGTGACGGTGGCGATGCCGGACAGGCTGGCAACCGGGGTGACGGTGACGGTGCGATTGGCGCTGCTGCCGCCAAGAACGATGTTGGCGATGGGCACCAAGGTGGTGTTGGATGAAGTGGCCGTCACCGTGAGACTTGCCACCGTGGTCTGGGCGTCGCCCACCGTGAAGGGCAGAGCGGCGGTCGAGCTGCTAGGACTGAGGTTCTGGTCCGCCACAGCGGAAATCGTCGGCGGCGTGTTGCCTGTCGCAGCAAAGGTGGCGGCGATCGTGTGGGGTGCCTGCACGTTGGAAAACGTATAACTGGTTCTCACGCCCTGGGACACACCGTCCACCGTGACGTCGGTGATGCCGTAGCCGGGGGTTGGCGTGATGGTGTAGGCCTGGCTCGCGCCCGGATTCAGATAGGTTGATCCGGCGGGAGTCACCGTACCGCCCGCTCCCGCCGCGGCGTTGAGGGTATAGGTGCTCACACCCCCATGGATGAACTTGCTCTGCATGTCGGTTTCAATCGTCATCCGCTCGGCAGCTGACAGCGCGGTCTTATAGACGAACACATCACCGATGTAACCGTTGCTCGTGGTCCAACCGTCGGGATTGTTTCTGCCGATATTGATATAGCTGCCATAGCCGCCCGCACCACCGGCAACTCCCGGCGTGAGCGCGATAAAACTGCTAGATCCGGTGGCGGCCCCGCTGAGGATGGCCGTGGTGCTCCCATTTGCATAGACGCTGTAGGAACCGTCCGTCTGCACGATGAGGGTCAGGATGGTCACCTGGCCATCTGGAATGGAGGTACCGCTGAAATCGACACTGCCGTTGCGCCTGACGCACACTTGGCCGTTGTCATTGGTAATGCCCAGAACTAACCGGTCATAGAAGATATCGACGAGGGATCGCCAGTTGCCAGCGTCGCCGGAGCGCAACGGTTTGACTGCGAGCACAATGGTGGCGCCAGTGCAAGCAATGGCGGTTACATTGGAGCCACCCAGGAGCAGGCCATCGCCATCGGCATAGAGGTTTTTCTCCCATTTTCTGCCCATGATGGTTTCCACGGTGGGAGAGCCGATATTGGTCAGCGTCTGGCCGGATGGCTGATAGGTTGGCCAACCGCTGAGGCTGCCGCTGGTGGGCAGGGAGTCTGTCACAACGGAGAACAACAGGTCGGATATGCGCGGGATGTTGCGGGTGCCATCCATCAGCGCGAAGTTGATATTACTAGCAGCCGCAGAGCTGACGGTCAGCAGTTGCGTCGATGAGTTGAAGTAGTTGGTCGCCGAGGAGGTGATGCTCCAGGTGCCCATGGGGATGTTGATGGAGTAGTTGCCGGAGGCGTCGGTGGTGGCGCTATAGGATGCGGTGCTCATGGCATTCGCGGAAGTATAGAAATTAACCTTGGCCCCGGCGATGGCGGCCGCCGTGGTCTTGTTAGCCACCTTTCCGGAAACCGCATAGCTGGGTAAAGCGGAGAAGGTGGCGGTGATCGAGTGATTGGCGGTGACGTTGGTGAACGGATAACTGGCGAGGGCGCCGAGCGAGACTGTATCGACCTTCACGTCCGCGACAAAATAGCCAACGGAGGGAACGACATTGAATGTCTGGCTGCCGCCGGAGTTCACGAGCACCGCGCCGCCCGGGCTGAACGAGCCATTGGTAGCCGGCGTTGCGGTGAGCGTGTAAATCGGCGTGGTGGCCGGGAAGAGTTGCGATTGCGGCAGCACTTCCCGAGGCAGGCTCGGACTCACCCATTCCAGCTTGCAACTGGCATTGCCGCTCGTCTCTAAAAGTTCGAGTTTGATATCATATTTGGTCCCGGCGATCAGACTGATGCTGCCAGTGTCATCGGTTCCAGCGCCCGTCCAATTATTGACCAGCAATTGGTTGTTGACCCATAATTTGGCGCCATTGTCATGGTTGAGGAAGAATTTGTATGTCTCGCTGAATTGGGGTTGGAGCTGGCCGGTCCATCTGGCCGTGAAGCCGTCGGCGGGAATGGCCGCATCCGGTGAACCAATACCCCAGTCGAAGCTGACGGTGGCATCGGTGCGGCTGAGCTTAAAGGTTTCGAAATTCGTGCCGATATAGTAATCGCCGCGCAGGCCGGTGCCGGTGCCCGGGGTGGGAATGACGGCGAAGAAGGCATTGAGGGCATGGGGGGTCCTGACATCGGCAAAAAACACACTGGTGCGGTTGCCCAGCGGAGCGCCGTCTACGGTGGTTGAGATGAGCCGGCAGCCGGCAGCCGGCAGCATGGTGAATTTCTGCAATCCTCCTTGTGTGATATTCACTGGGCCAGCGGGACTGATCGTGCCGCTGGCGGTGCTGGTGGTGGCAATGGCATAACTGGGAGCCGCGGTGTCGAATGTCGCGGCGATCGTGTGATTGGCATATAGCGGATCGAATGTGTAATACTTGAGCGAGCCGACCGAGACGCCGTCCACTTTCACATCCTTGATGAAGGAACCCGCATCGGGGGTGATGGAGTAAAGAGTGGTCGCTCGCTTCAGATATGTGGAAGTCCCAACAGGGCTGATGCTGCCGCCCGCTCCGGCTTGCGCCGTGATGGTGAAATGCCCTGCTGCGGTGGCGTCGTCCATGTAAAATGGCGAGGCTGGCAGTCCTTGCTTATTATATAGATTGCAGCCCACCGGGTTTTGCCAACAGGCGTAGGCCACCCTTCGGGGCAGCGCCACTGAGGGGGATGACACCACAACGGTATTGCCGACGATGGTTGCCGTGGCATCATACCAGGTGCCGGAAGCTCCCGAGATGGAGAATTTCTGCAAAGTACCGCCGGCGAGTTCCTGGGTGGGTTGATACCAGGCCTTGGAACCGACCATCAAGCCGCTGCCGATATGGTCAAACGAGCAAACGAGCGTGCTGCCGGCGATGGTCACGTCCCGCAGAATGGGTCCGCTGGTTTCGGTGATGGTTCTGCCATAATCGTTCTTGAGTGCCCAGAGAGCCAGGCGTTCGCCCACATCCAACTTGTCTTTCGGATGCCAGCCATCCCAGACTTGGTCGCCCATCAAGGAACTTCCGATATCCAATGCCGAGGCCATTCCGGCATGGGGCAGGGCCTGAGCATTCGCTTGTTGGATCCGGGTGTCGGCATCCCAACCGCCAGAAATCAACACCGGCGTGGCATCCGTAGGCAGGTTTCCCCAGTATGCCAACTGCACGAAGTAGAACGCGAAGTCATCCATGCCTGACATTCTTTGATACCCTTGGGCCAGCGCCTTCATTTTCAGGAAATAGCTATCCGTGGACTGGCTGCTAATCTCACTGTTTTCGCCCTGATACCAGAGCAGTCCTTTAGCGGCTAGAGGCGCATAAGGATAGACCATGCCATTGAATAGCGAAAACGGGCCCCATGGCAGGATGCTCTGGCCGTAAAGCGGTGCCAACACAGGGATGTCCGAAGCGCCCTCGGGATTGAGCCACGGGTCGATTTTCGTGCCACCCACCGATGAGAGATACAGGCCGATGGGAATGGCCGAACTTTGATCCTGACAGATTTTTCTGCCAAAATAGAATGCCACCGCGGAGAAACCCGAGGCGGTACTGGGACTGCACACCGTCCAACTGGCGGTGATCGTCTTGAGCGGCACCTCCGAGGTCACCAGCGGGGCGCGGAACTCGCGCATCACGGGAAAGTTGGCGCTATCGATGTCCACCTGCCGGTCACAACTGCCCAGGATCATATCCATGTTGGATTGTCCGCTGCAGATCCACACGTCGCCGACGACCACGTTGCTCAAGGTAAGGGTGTTAGATCCGGTTTCGGTGGCGGTGAAGTTGCCGCCCGTGGCTTTGGCCACCATGGCATCGAGGGTGACCTGCCAATTGCCTGAGGCGTCCGAGGTGGTGGTTTTGGTCTGGCCGTTGAACGTCACGGAGATGCCCTTGGTGGCGGCGGCGGTGCCGGTCACTGGCACCGGCTTGGCGCGTTGCAGCACCATGTTGCTGCCAAACAGCGGGGAGAGCGCAATGGCGGCGCTCGCCGACGCAACGGCTGCGCCAAAGATTGCCAGCACGACAAGAACAATAGGCTTAAACATGGTTAGATTAATGGTTTGGCGCGGCAACCAAGTGTGCTTGGAGGCTGTGCCGGCATTGGGTTGAGGGGAGGTCTCCGGGTCAACAAGACGGCCTCAAAAGACCCGATATGATGCACACAGCGGGAGGCGGCGGCGCAAGAGGATTTCTTGGCCATTTTGCGCAGCAAATGTCTTTTTTGCGTTGCTGCTAGCCTAAAAGGGAAAATGAAAATGGTTGCAGCGCCGTTTTTTTCACCACGGATTTCACGAATTGAAGAGGATTACACGGAAAAGATGACCTTGGTCTATCAAGACCAAGGCGACCCCAAGAGGTGAATGCCATAAAATCCATAAACTCTTTCTTTATCCGTGTATTCCGTGAAATCCGTGGTTTCCATCGTTTTTTCTAGGGTTAGCCCATCAACCATCCCGGCGCGTGAACTTTACCACCTAGCCGGCTCAGCGGCTCACAAGCTGCCGGGGCCGGCGGGCGGGGTGAGGCGGATGCGCAGCGCCTCGTTGCGGGCGCGGAGGAACTCAACGATTTTGGCAGGCGGTTGCAGGCGCTCTTCGCTGGGTTGGGTGAAGTGATAGCGGCGCAGGATCATGCCATCATTGTAGAGCAGCGGCAGTTGGCTGATGGTATCCAGATAGAGAGTTACCTCTTGCACCTTGGGCCTGAAAATTTTAGTGGGGGTGGCCTTGGGGTCAGAACGTTTTGAGAAAGCCATGAGTTGGGCCTGCTCGCCGGTGAGGCGTTTTTGGTCGAACTGGACGCTGAAGAAGAAGGTTTTTTTGCCGTTGAGCAGCTTGACACCGCGGTAGTGGGACATGTCCACCCACGCCAATTCCGGAAAGTCAGACAAGGGCAACTCGCGCGCGGCGGATGACTCATTGCCAACGATGTAGAGCCCGTGGTGGCTGGCACGCTCCGCCACGTGGCTTCCCGCGACGATCCATTCATCCTCGGTATCACCGTCGTTCCAACGGGTGCGCAGGCGGTAGGCCTTGGTGACGGCATCTTTGGAAAACTCAATGGAATTGGCCGTGCGCGACTCACTGGCGACTAAGGCAACCGGCGTGGCTTGGCCGGGGCGCACCGCCGGCACCGCCAAATCCGCGCTCAGTTGAATCGTCCATTCCGCGCGGACCGGCGCACTGGCCACCAGCGGCAGGCGGGGGACCAGTTGGCCGGGTTTGACAGGCGGGCTTTCCGGAGTCGGGTCCTTGGCCGGGTCCTTGGCCGGGTCCTTGGCCGGGTCCTGGGTAGCGTCTTGGGTAGCGTCTTGGGTAGCGTCTTGGGCGGCAACGGGGATAGCCAGCCAAAGCGCTAGTAGTAGGTTCGCCAACAAGCGGCTGGTTGAGAAATTGTGTAGCATAAGACAACAGGGGGAATGATTGTTAGTCCGGTTATTGTTTCACCGTTTCCCACTGGACGTCGAGGAGGCGTCCGGTGATGCGGTCAATGGCGAAGTGAATCCAGAAGTGGCGTTCGGCAGCGGCGTTAAAGGCGTCGAGACTGCTAGCGGCGGGGGGCAGTTGGCCACTTTGGACGACCAGGTCGAGAGTAAACGTCCAACTGCGCACGGTGGTACCATCGGAGAGGGCGCGAGCCAGCGCCTGGCGCCGATCATTGATCGAGCGGTCCTCGGCTTGCTTAAACCCATTGGATAGGGTGGTGATGAGACTGCTGGCCGTGCCGCCGGCGGCAGCGTTACCCGATGGCCGGGACACCAATTCCGCCTTGGAAAGCAGCGGGCCGCCAGTGGCCGAGGTGGAGCGGATCGAATTGACCAGGATTTTTGCTAGACTGGCGGCTTCGGTGGCGGAGATATAATTGCCGTCCTCACGCGCGGTGCCGCTGAGCAAGGCGGCGATGACCTCGGGACCGGCTGCGTTGAGGTTGACGCGACCGGCATCGACCGGTGCGGGCCGCTGGCGCAGTTCTTCAGCAGTGAGTTTAGCCTCGTCGGGATCCTCGTAGAGGCAAAACACATCCAACAAACCCGCGTCCGGCGAACCCGGATTGAGGAAGTCGATATCGCGCCACGGGGTGCCTCGGAACGCGTAGGCGAGTTCGGCGACGGAGCGGAACGGCCGGTTAAGAATGAGCGGGCGGCCAGCCTCCGACTCGTTTTGGGTCAGCTTGCCGGTATCGCTGATTGCATGGCGTTTGGACATCGGGTTGCCGAGGAACATCCGATTGTTATATTCATTGAGAGCCCCCATGCCGGGGCGCATCACGTTGTCTGGATCCTTGTAAGCGAAGGTGGAGTTTTGGCCCCAGGCCAGCGCGTTGTTCTCTGCCACTGCGCCAGGGTTCAACGGATCGTACCAGTTATAGGCACTGTGCGCAGCGTCATTCCAGCCAATGTTGAACGCCGGTCCGGTCCACCCCGGCCGCACCCCATCGGTGCGCAGCTTGCCAAAGGCCAGCGACACGCCCTCGGGCCAATACATCTGCGGATGCAGCGACGTCCACTGGGTAATTTTCACCCCGCTGGCCAGCACCGTGGCCAGGCCGCCAAAGCGGTCGGTGCGCGGATCAATCAGATAGGACGACCAGCAGAAGCATTCCGTCTTCCAGTCTGGATCCTTGCACAGGTAATGGTCGCCCCAGTTGCTCTTGTAGGTGAACTCCGCTCGCTGATAGGGCCGCCACGTGCCGTCGGGCCCCTGATATTGCAGCAGCATCTCGATCGGATCACCGCGAAAATATCCAATCCCCAGCCGGTTCCCACTCGACGCGGCCGGGCTGCTTTCGATTTCCGCGGTCACCGCGTGACCGACGAGAAACCCGCTCACCTGCGAGAACGAGGTGGGCAGCCCGCCCCAGCGCAGGTCGGCGGGGCGCACGTCGATGGGCTTGGCATTGCCGCTGATGGTGTAGCCGGCGATGGCACCGTGGGCGGCCGAGTGCACGGACTGTGGTTCGCGGAAGGCAGTGGAGTCCTTGGGCAGGCCGATCTCGATGTACTCGTCGCCGCGCAAGGTTTTGGGAAAGAGCTCGGGATTGGTGATCCGGTAGTTGGGCCCACCCCAGTACGTGTAATCGCCGGCGTTGCCGCGGTTCGGCTGGCCCGGTTGCCCCCCCTTGCCGGGAACATTCCAGCCACTCACCATGTAAAATACCGAGCCGCCACCTAAATCCACGTGTTGCGGATAGATCCGAAAACGGGTCGGGCCATTGTAGTTTTTAACCGTTTGATGGGGCCGCCAGAGCATCGGTTGCAGCACCATCGAGGCTTCAAAGGCCTGGGTCGGCGCCAACTTGCCGTCGTCATAATAAACATTGACGGCAGGCAGGGGTTTGCCGCGGAAGGGGATGGCGGAGGTCCGGCAAAGATAGGGCACGTCCTCCTTGCCGAAGGCATAGTAGGGCCGCGACGAGCCGGGAAGCATGATGCACGTGGGATTGCTGTCGGAGTCGTATTGATCGATGATGGAGGCGCCGAGTTCCATGATATTGAGGTTGACCGAGGCATCGACGCCGCCGAGTTGGTGCATGGAGAGTTGCTGGTCGATGGCATCCCAGCCTTTGGCGGCAAATTGGCGACCGAGGCTGCCGGCGAGCACCGTGGCGCGCAGAATCTCGAAAAAGTCCGCCTCCCGGTCAGTCGGCACTTCCTGGAGGGTGTAAAGGTCGCCATTGGACCGACAGTGTACGTATTTCCAGTAGGTCCCCTGCCAACTGAGTCCGAAGTAGCGCAGGGCCTTATCGGGGTCGTCCGGACCCTTGGCAGTGGTGGGCGTGACGACCCACTTCAGCCGCTCCAGCGGGAAGCGGCGCGGCAGGAGTTGGCGCTGGCGTTTGGGATCGAAGGCGCTGAGGTCCGGGTTGACGCGTGCATCGGCACCGTAGGCGTCGTTGCCGCCGGACGCAGCATTGCGGGCAATTCTCGGCCGGGCGGGGTCGGGCCGGTAGCTCGGCGCGTTGAGGTCGCGCGAAAAATGGGTGAGAAATGGCAGCGCCTCCTGGGGTAGGCTCCCAGGCTGTTTCTTGGCAAAATCCAACAAATCCTGGCGGCTCAGGAACACGTTGTCATTAGCGGCGAGGCGGCGCCAACCGCCGCCTTCCGATAGCCGCAGGTAATCCTCGGTGAGCGCCGCGTCGGCTGCCGTCCACGCATGACGCCAAGTAATCGGACCCGCCGCCGCGCCGGCCGGCATGCCGGGCAGGCAAGCCAGATCGGCCATCACCTGTGAGCCCTTGTGGCCGACGCGTTGGGCACCGGGCAGGTCGGCGGGATGGCCGGCGGCGTTGATATCGAGCAGGCCCGAGACATTGTACAGGTTGTAGGCGTAGCGGCCGATCACATACTGCGGGTTGGCCACCCCGGACTTTTCCTTGGGCCGCAGCTCAGCGGTATACGCCTGCGGGTTGTGGCCATCGCGGGACACATAGATCCAGGTGGGGGCACTCGCGGCGCTGAAGCTTGCACCCGGCTCGAGCAAGCGCGGCAGGTTCCATAGTTCTGCGGGCAGCGGTTCGTTCCCGCTGGCGGTGGAAACCGCTGAGGCCCGTGCTTTCGGCGCGCCTTTCCAGGTGTGAAATGGTTTGTCCGGCTGGCTTTGTTTGATGAGAACTCCGCCCTCCGGTGCCCCATCAACCAACGCGGCGGTGACGCGCATGCCGCTACGGTTTTTGGTCATGTCGTACTGGCGGCTCACCGTACCATCCGTGAGTTTGTTCACCAGCGTGTCGCTCGAGCCCTTTTCCATTTCATCGCGCAAGTCGGCCATCACCCCGTGCAGCGCCGCCTGCGCCAGCAACTCGGTCTTGCGCGATTCACTTTCCAAATGGCGGGTTTGGCGGCTGAGGGTCACCAAAGTCAGCAGCGAGACGGCCAGCACGGTCAGCAAGCTAATCAAACTGACCACCACCACCAGCGACATGCCAAGCGGCTGGCGGCGGTGTTTGCAGCAATAGCAGGGCGGGCAGATCATGGTAGCGGTTTGGAGGTGGGCAGGGTGAAAACTCCTTGATAGACCCGGACTTGTTGCAACACGCCGCGCGGCAACCGCGGCAACCTGCGGGTCAGATTCGCAGCGATGTCGCGCCACTTCACCAGGGGGGCGACATCGTCGGCGGCATCGGGAAATTGCGCGGCGATCGACTCAAACTGGTCATCGGTGAGCTTGCGGCTGCGCTCGGCATCGACGATGGCCACCGTGACGATGAGCGCCTGGATCTGTTGCTGGTCGGCTGGTGGCACGGCCCGCAGCACCGATTTATCGGCCTCGCGCACCACAAAGGAGAGTTCCAGACGGAGCACGCCAGGCGCAATCACCTGGAACGCATTGGCGGCAGGCTCCAACGGCCCATCGGCGGGAATGCGCGCCAAAGCCAGGGTGCCTTCCGCCTCGGCCGGGCGCTGCGCCTGCGACCCGAAGCCGTAGCCGCTGGCCGCCCGCTCAAGACTGTGGTGCTCGATGCGGTAGCTCGCCAACGACACCCGCCGGTCTGCGGTGTTCCCGTGCACTGCGTAACCTTGGCGCTGCGTCAGCAGGGTGAACCGGTCGTTACCGGTCTGTTTTTCGAGTTTGAGACAGGCGTCCAAGCGCACGACCCGCTGCGCGATATCGGACTCCAACTGGCGCATCAGCACGGCCGCATCGCGCTCGGTACGGAGCCTGGACAGGGTTGCGCCATGCATATCGATGGCGTCGCGGCTAACCACTGCGGTGATCATCAGAAAAATACTCAGCACCGCCATCACGACAATCAACTCTAGCAACGTGAAACCCGCCGTGCCCGCTGCTCGCTTCACAAGTGTCATGGCAACTGCAGGCTGGTGAAAAGTTCCTCATCCCCGGCCAGTCCGCTCAGACCGTGTCGTACCGGCCAAACAATCCGTCCATGCAGGTGCCCCAGCGCCGCACCAGAATCCTTCGTCGCGGTGATGTCCGCCTTGAAAAAGGCGTTTTTTTCGGCTTCGACCAAGCTGCCGTCGGCATCGAACCAGAGTTGCAGGTGAACCGGTGTAGAGGACCAGGCCAGCGGCGCAAGTCTCAGGGTGGGCGATGGCGGGCTGCCGGGAGCCTTGGCCAAATCCAAGTCGCGAAAACAGCTGTGCAAAATGTCCACCGCAAGCGCCCGCCTGGCATCGTTGCCGGTGGCTCGTCCAGCCGTCACCAAGGCCCCTACGATGACCACCATTGCGAAGGCAAACATGCCCAGGCTCACCACCACCTCGATCAGCGTGAACCCTGGCTGCAACTGATAGCGGCGGTATTTCATGGTGATAAAACGCGGGCGCTGCCCGTGGCACACTGGATTTGCACGATCGCCACGTCACGCCGCTCGCTTGCTATTACCTGGCCGGCACGCGTGGGCTGAACTCCCAGGTGGATCGCCGGCAACAACTGCTCCCCGGCCACCGGAAAACCACTCTGGCCCGTGCCGAGCATCACCTGCCCGTCAGCGGTGATGACCAGCGATTCCTCCGCCGTGAGGGCATGGGACTCCTGCGGATTGGCCGCCGAACGCGGGCACGACAGATTTGGTGCCAGCTTGATCTGCGCAAAACGCTCCGGCCGCCGAAAGTCCTTCACCTGCACCGCCGTCTGCCCCGGCCGCTGGCGCATAAATCGCATCACCAGCTCGCCGCTGTCGCCACGCACAAAACGTATGGCCACACTGATATTGTTAGCCACCGCCTGCGCCCGCGCCAACTCGATGCCGCGTGCCATCCGCGCTGCCGGCTCGCTCGCCTTGGAACCCACCGCTCGAAACAGCGTGCCAGACGCCGCCATCAACACCGAGATGATCGCCATCACCGTGAGCAACTCAATCAGCGAAAAACCACCCCCCGCGCACACACGCCTCCCACTCCCCGCCCTACCGCAAAACGCGAGCGTGCCACTTGCCATGGCCGTATTGATGGGTTTACAACGCACTGCTGAGCGCCAAACTAGCCCCTTAGCACTTGCTCGTTCAATGGCTATTTTGCGAATCCAGTGCTTATTTTGCGAAACCGCTTGTTTGCGTTGCGGCTTGCCAACCAGCGCAATCCCGTATAGTTACCCCGCCGCAGCCCGCAACTCCCTCTCCATGAAACGCCGCCGCGTCGCCATCGTCTCCAGCTTCAGCCGCCTCGGCCAGTGGCGCGGGATCATGCGTTATGGCCAGCAAGCCGGCTGGATCTGCCAGCGCATCAACCGCGATACATTGTCGCTGCTCAACACCTGGAAACCAGACGGGATGGTGTTTCAAATCGATGAGTTCGACGCCCCGCTGCTCGAGTTTGTCAGCAACTCCAAGCTCCCCAAGGTCGGGCTGCGAGCCCTGCCACAGTCGTGTGCTGCCGCGCCCCTCGTGCTGCCCGATCTGGCTGCGTTTGGCCAGCAGATTGCCAACCACTTTGTCGCCCGCAACTTTCGCCGCCTATGCTATCTGGGCTCCGAGTCCGATGCTAGCGCCAACGCTGGCAACACACATTTCAACGGCATGCAGCAGGTGGCCGACGCCTACGGTCTGCCGCTCGAATCCTTTTTCACCGACCAGGCCGCCACTTGGAGGACGCTGGGGCTGGCATATCGGCGCCACTCCTCCAACGACTGGAACCGGTTCTGGGAAATGGGACCGTCCTTGATCGACCATTTAACGCGCGATCAAGAGCCCGTCGCGTTGTTTGTGGCCTACGGCGAACCGGCCATGCAATTCATGGAAATGATCGATGAACGCCACCTCGCCATCCCTGCCCGTATCGGTATGGCCGCCCAGACCGAGGACGCCCTCAATGGTTTGGTGACCAAGGTGCCCATGACCTGCCTGGTGCCCGCTTATGAACGCCAGGGCTTTGAGGCCGCACGCCTGCTTGAGCGCATGCTGGCCGGCAAAGCCGTGGCGCCGGACCATTGCAGCTTCGTTGACGAATGCGAACTGGTGCTGCGCGAGAGTTCCAACCAAATTGTTACTTCCGATGCGCTGGTCGGCGATATGCTCGAACATATGCGCAAGCATGCCTTTGAACTCACCTACACGCCCGATGCGCTGGCCCAAGCCTTTAGCTGCTCACTGCGCATGATCCAAATCCGCTTCCAGAAAGCCCTGCGGCGCGGCGTCGCAGAGATCATCCGCGAACACCGGACCCAACGGGCGGTGGAACTCATCCGCAAAACCGCCCTGCCAATGAAACAAATCATCAAGGAATGCGGCTTTTCCTCTCACCATCAACTCGAACGCGCCGTCCGCACTCTCCACAACAGCAGCCCCTCCTCCTTGCGCAAAATTAACGCCAAGCCATCCCCGGCTTAACTCGCCCAGGCCACTGGCAACCCGCCTCGCCCTTCAACCCCTTGCCCCCAGCCGGCCAATCCTCACCAGTTCTCCTCTTACCACCATGTCCAGCCTCCCAGCCAACCCTCGCTCCAGTCCGGTTCCGCAATACCCCGTGGCGGCCCCCGTCGATGGCCACCCGCCCGCCCCCAATCTCCACCAACGCCGGCTCCGCGCCCTCGCCTCGGCCCGCAGTCGTCGTGGAGAGGTAGATGCCTTGATTTTCTCCGACCCCCACGACATCCACTATCTAACCGGCATGCGCCATGGCATCTCCTGGCTCGTCCTGCTGGAAGGCGCGTGCTTCGCCGTCTCCCGCCACATGCTCGTCGACGAAGTCAGGGCCGCGGCCATCGATTGTGAGATTCTGCTCGCCTCCGCCCGCTCGACAGACCGGCCCGAACTCGAGCAATTTGTCATCGCCGAAGTGACTAGGCGCGGACTGGCCTGCGCGGGGATCGATCCCGCCAAGCTCACCGCCCAATCGTACCTCCAGCTCACCGCCCATGCCTTGGCCGCCGGCATTGCCCTAGCCGCGTTTCCCGATTGTCTCGCCAGCCTACGTGCGGTGAAGGATCCGACGGAACTCGCCCTCACCCGCCACTGCGTGGGCATTGCCGAACAAGCCTTTCGTGACTTACTCACGCCAGGGGCCGCCGCCCTGCTCGGACGCAGCGAACGCGACTTGTCCGACGAACTCGAGGCGCGCATGTGGGCCCTGGGGGCTGATCGCCAAGGCTTTCCCGAAACCGGCATCATCGTCGCCAGCGGTCCTAACAGCGCTAACCCCCACCATTCGCCAAGTCCACGCCGCGTCATGGCGGGCGAAGCATTGTTGTTCGATTGGGGCGCCGAGTTCGCAGGCTACCGCAGCGACTCTACCCGCACCATCTTCCTTGGCAGCGTGCCTGAGTTCGCACGCCATGCCTATCCCATCGTCGAGCAGGCATTACTCCGCTCCGCCGCCGCCCTCCGCCCCGGCGCTGCCATGGGCGATATCGACCGCGCTTCTCGCAACACCATCACCGCTGCCGGCTACCCCGAATTCCACTACGGCGTGGGCCACGGCGTGGGACTGGCCATTCATGAGGCACCGTGGCTGCGGGCCCACTCGAGCGACCTGTGCGCCACCGATATGTTGACCACCATCGAACCCGGCATCTATCTGCCAGGTATCGGCGGCATCCGCATCGAAAATATCTATCGGGTAACCGGCGACGGCTGCGAGTGCCTCGGCGAATTGCCCACCGCGCTCGAGACCATGATCATCGCTTAACAAGGCTGGCCTCACACCCAAGACTTAAAAGACTCTAGACAAGCAAATTTGAACTGACCACAGTAGCATTAACTTTTCAACGACTCCAGGCACGCAAGGGGGCTGATGAAATTTCCCGCAAACGGATGAAATGCTTGATTTCCGCCGTCAACAAGGTGCAACCCAGCAGCACAACATCGGCTTGTCGGAAAGCGCCGTGTTGCAGATTCACTAACAACCAAATCGGCGTCACGGGTTTGCCATCCGCGGAGTCTTCAGGCCTTCGAGTTTCGCCAATTGGCAGGCGCGCCGGTCATGATGACCGCGCCATGGTGGACCGTGCATCCGGCGAGCTCAGCCGAGCCGCATTCTGCCCGGATGAGCGGCCACGGCCGCAGTAACTGCCGATACAATTATTGGCGCGCTTCAATGTTTAAATAGCGAAATGGCTTGTGTGAATTGCGAACCCGGGTGTTTGGCATTGCACTTGAAGCCAAATAATTTTCCCTTTCTGTTGCTAGTTCGTCCACATGCCCTGCGTAATACACGTCCTGCCTATCACTCCGCTCCCTATGAAACTACCCGCCTTCCACCTGACCCGCTGCCTGCCCGCCGCCCTCGGACTGTGCCTGCTGGCCCCCGCACTTGCGCTTGCGGCACCCATCCACCTGCACAACTCCCTGCTCTCCGCCGACTTCGATGCCGGCGGCCTGACCCGCCTGACGCTGGCCAATTCGCCAGCTGTGCTCGATGTGGCCAACGACACCACCTCTCTAACCGTTGACGGCGAGCGCCTCGCGGTGCCCGGGCTCAAGCTCACCGGCACCCAGCAGGACAAGGAGAGCATCACCTACACCTATGCTGCCGGCAACAAACAATTGCAGGTAAAGTATGAGTTGAAGCCCACCTGGCAGTTTGTTAGCAAACAACTCATTCTCACGCTACCCAAGGACAGCACCAGCCGCGTGAATGAAGTGGAGGTCTTCCGCGCCGATCTCAAGACACCGGTCGCACGCGAGATCAAACCCAACGGCCGCAGCGGCGCAATATTTCTCCGCCTCGGCACTCCTGACGCTAAGCCCCCATTCAGCGCTTTCCTCGTCCTCCAGAATCCTTTCCTCAAATGGGAACATAACGCTTCCCAGGTCGCCATGGCCTATCTCCCCGATTTCGAATGGCGGGCCGCCTACGGCACGTTTTGCTCCGACCGGGTGTGCATCGGCCTCCAGGCGCTGAGTGGTAACACGATGCCCATGCGTGCTCTCAGCGAGTGGCAATATGTGCAGGACCCAGAGCACGCTTTAGATGCCCTGCCATCCTTGGATTATGCGGAGTTCTATGCTATGACCAGCTGTGTGGATGCCTTCGCATTGTTCCGCCCATCCAAGGCCCTGCGCGTGCATGTGCCATGGTGCGAAAATGACTATCAGATCGATGTCGGCACCCCTGCCGGTCGCACCGAATACAAGCGCATCATCGACCAGTGTGCCGCCGTCGGCATTACCGACACCATGTTCACTCCGGCTAACAGCGTGGTCGCACCACTCAAGGACAACGCCGACGCCTGGGGCTGGGAAAACTGCCTCTGGCTCGGCCTCGGCCAGAAAATCCGCATGGGCCTGTGGGATATCGCCAAGGACCCGATCCCCCCGTCCATCCAGGAAATGCTCGATTATGCCAAAACCAAAAACGTCCGCCTGGTCGCCTATGCCTATCCGACGCTCGGCTGGAAACAAAACCCCGAATGGACCGCTTGGTGCGGCGGCAAAACCGGCGGCTATGTCGGCGCCGATACCGGCGTGCGCAGCTTCCAAAACTGGTTTGTCGATCAACTCATCGCCTTCCAAAAACGCACCGGCATCAGCGGCTATAGTTTCGACCATTGGTGGATCGATTATTCTCCCACCGCAGAAGGCGCTAAACCATCTAGCAAATACGCGCAGTGGGATGGCACCCGCCACATCCTCGAAGAATTGCGCCGCCGCAGCCCCAACATCATCCTCGATGGCCGCCAACAATACCAAGGCTGGGGCGTCTGGACGTGGCTCGGCGGCTCCTACCCCCACCCCACCACCAGCGATGAACAACCCGGCAGCTTTAAAAATTTCCCCGACCTCCACTTCAGCCGCGCCTCGGCCGACCGCCAGCGCTGGGCCACCTGGTTCTATCACATGGAGCATTTCACGCCATGGGAACTGGTGCCCGGCTACATGAGCCACCAGACCCCGCGCGGCGACGCAACGGGCCTATGCGTCCGCGACCGTGCGTTCCACACCCGCGACTGGGATGTGTTAGGCTGGCGCTATTCGGTACTCTCCTCCATCGGCACCGCCCCGTTCAACCACACCATCAGCTTGTTGCCGGCCCGCGATGAAACCGAGTTCAAACATTTCCTGCCTGCCGAACAAAAATGGCTCAAGGACTGGCTCGACTGGACCGACACCCATCGCGCGCTCCTCAAACAACTGCGGCCCATCATCGGCCCGCCGGTGTTAGGGCGCATCGACGGCTCCGCCGCCATCGACGGCGACCACGGCTTCATCTTCCTATACAACCCGAACTACCGCGAACTCAATGCCACCTTCACCCTCGACACCAGCATCGGCCTAACCACCGGCGAGGCCTTTGTGCTGCGCGAACTCTATCCGCAACCCGGCCGCCTGTTAGGCAAGGACGCGGCAGATGCCTGGAAACGCGGCGACACTGTCAAGATTCCGATCAAGGGACCGGATGCCCGGGTATATGAGCTCGTTCCGACTAACAAGATAGCACGTCCCGCTTTGTTAGGTGCAACCGGATCCGCCACCTTGACCGGCGGCCAACTTGCCTTAACCAAGGTATCCGGTCCGGTTGGACAGGCGCTTGACCTCGGCGTGCTGCTGCCTGACGGCCAGACCGCCACCACGGCCACTGTGAACGGCAAACCCGCCGTCATCAAAAACGCCAATGGCAAAATCACCATCCCCGTCACCTTCGCCGGCACGCGCGTCGAGCATTGCCAGGAGATTGGCACCTGCGATCCGAAGTTTGCGGGCAAGGAATACCAAGCCAACCTAACCCTCCCACGACTGGTGTTCGAGCAACTCGCCGCGCGCCGCAAGGCCTGGCCAGTGAATTACACTGCCGAGGAATTATTAGCCACTTGGCGCGGTTCCGACCGCCTGCTGCTGTTCATCCACATCGCCGATCCGCTAGATACCTGGCAGGTGGATCTCAAAATCGACGGCAAGGTCGTCGAGGTGAAAAAAGCCTATGGCAACGTGTTCCCGTTAGGGCGTGAGCGCACCTTCAGCGGGTTTTATGCCGAGGTGTCCACGCTCCAGCCCGAAACGGCACACCAGCTTGAGCTACACTTGCCCGATGGCCTCCAGCCGGGCCAGTTTCAAGGGTTGTTTCTTGAAAACGTGGAAACCGCGTTCACTTCCGAACTGGCACCATGAATCATGAGTGATCCCAACCTCACCCTGAAACTTCATCTATGAAATACCCAGCCTTGGCCCTGCTGTTAGCGGCCGCCGTCACCCACCACGCCGCCGCCAAAACCGTCGCCGCCCAAGCCACCGGTGCCAACCTCGCACTGGTCGCCACCGCCACGACCTCCTTCGTCTCGGCCCACGAAAAACTCGCCGCCATCCAAGATGCGGCCACCCCACGCGACTCTGGCGACAAGAGCCACGGCACCTATGGCAATTGGCCGCAGCACGGCACCCAGTGGCTCCAATATGAATGGCCCAAGGCTGTATCTATCAATTCATCCGCAGTCTATTGGTTCAGCGACGGCGGCGGCTTGCGCCTGCCCAAGGCTGGCCGCGTGAAGTATTGGGATGGCACGCAATTTGCCGACATTCCCGCGGCCACCGTCCTCGGCGTCGAGGGCAACCGCTTCAACTCGATCGAGTTTCCCGAACTCAAGACGACCAAACTGCGGCTGGAAATGAACGCCGACGGCCAAACCTCCACCGGTGTACTTGAATGGCGCGTGATCGACTCGGGCCTCTCGCCCAATTTCGCCCCGACGGTCATCGCCGGGGTCGCCCGCACGGTGGTGCTGCCGGGAAAAACTTACCTATCAGGCAAAGCCAAGGATGACGGCAAGCCCAACCCAGCCCTTACCCTCGGCTGGTCCAAGCTGTCCGGTCCGGGTGAGGTCACCTTCGCCAACCCTGCCGCCGCGCTGACCACTGCGAGCTTTGCCACCCCTGGTGACTATGTCCTGCAATTGGCCGCCGATGACGGCGAACTGAAGGGGGCCGACACGGTGAGCGTTACAGTGGTTGGCCCGCCACCCGCCAGCCACCTTGAATCGCTGTGGACCACTCCCTATCAGGTGAGCAGCCCGTTCTGGAGCCCGCGCATCAAGAGCCTAATCGTTAACTGGATCCCTCACTGCGTGCTCATGATGAGCGATCCAAAAACACCCGAGGGTAGCATTGAGAATTTCGTGCAGGCTGGCCGCAAGCTCGCTGGCAAGACGGATGCAGTGCACGTCGGCCCAGTGTTTTCTGACGGCTGGTTCTATAATATCGTCGAATCAATGTGCCTCGCCCAACTCATCGATGCTCAAGGCGACCCACAAATCATCGCCTCCCAAACCGCCCTGCGCAAAACCCTCGACGACTGGATTCCAAAAATCCTCAGCGCCCAAGCTCCAGATGGCTACTTGCACACCCAATACATCATCCAAGGCCAACCGCGCTGGCACAACGTCAACGATCACGAGGGCTATCAGGCCGGCTATTTCATCGACCTAGCCATGGCCCATCACCGGATGAGCGGTGGCAAGGACCGCCGCATGCTCGACGCGGCTATCCGCCTCGCCGATTGCTGGGTGCGCAACATCGGCCCCGCCCCGAAACAGGCGTGGTACGACGGCCATCAGGAACTGGAAATGGCGCTGGTCCAACTCGCCCGCCATCTCGTCGCCATCGGCGAACCGGCCAAGTCCAAGGACCATCTCGCACTGTCCAAGTTTTTGTTGGACTCGCGCCACGGCGGTGAAGAGTACGACCAATCGCACCTGCCACTGGCCCAACAATACGAGGCCGTAGGCCACGCGGTGCGTGCCGTGTATTTTTATACCGGCATGGCCGACATGGCGATGGAAACCGCCGACCCCGATTACCACAGCGCCGTGCAATCGATTTGGAGCAACATCGTCAACCGCAAATACTACGTCACCGGTGGCGTCGGCAGCGGCGAGACCTCGGAGGGTTTCGGCAAGGACTACTCTCTGCCTAACAATGCCTACTGCGAATCCTGCTCGGGTTGCGGCGAAGTGTTCTTCCAACACCGCCTGCAAATGACCTGGCAGGACGCCCGCTACGCCGACCTGTTCGAGGAAACCCTTTACAACGCGGTGCTCGGTAGCGTCGATCTGGACGGCAACAACTTCACTTACACCAATCCGCTGGATTCCTCCGGCAAACGCTACCTCTGGCACGGCTGCCCCTGCTGCGTCGGCAACATCCCGCGCACCCTGCTCAATTTGCCCACCTGGATGTACACCCGCAGTACCGACTCCTTGTTCGTCAACCTCTACGCCGGCACCTCCGTGACCATCGACAAGCTCGGCGGCACCTCCGTGCAAGTCGTGCAAACAACTGCGTATCCATCAAAAGGCCAAGTGCGCATCACCCTCACCCCCGCCAAGCCAGCCACCTTCGCGCTGAAACTGCGCATCCCCAACCGCGAGAGCAGCCCGCTCTACACCCATCTGCCGGAAGTCTCCGGACTCGTTTCCCTCGCACTCAACGGCCAGCCAGTCACCCCGGTCATCGAGCACGGCTATGCCATCATGACCCGCCTGTGGAAGGCCGGCGACCGCGTGGAACTGGACCTGCCACTCACCTTGCAACGCATCATACCCAGCGCCAAAATCGCCGCCACCACCGGCCGGGTCGCCCTGCGCCGTGGCCCGCTCGTCTATAACATCGAAAGCGTCGACCAAGACCTCGACTCGGTCCTCGCCCCCAACGCCTCCCTCACCAGTGCATGGCAGCCAGATCTGCTAGGCGGGGTGGATGTCATCAAGGGCTGCTTCAGTGACGGCAAGCCACTGTTGGCTATTCCCAATTATGCCCGTCTCAACCGCGGCGGCCGCTCGCTGGTCTGGATCAAGGACCATTGAGCCGCCAATTTGCGAAAATCACGCAAAACGGCCAGCACTGGCCCGTTATTGGCACAGCTCGCCAGTCCGCCATCCCGACAACCCGTGGATGTGCGGATGCCACCCGAGCCGCAACCGTGTTCTCCCCTGTCATGTCCCACCTCCAATACACCAGCCTGTTTTTTTGCCTCACCTCTTGCCTGCTAGGCCAGCCCCTGCAACCGTTCCCCTTGTCGCAGGTGCGTCTCGGCGACGGCATCTTCAAGGACAGCATGGAGGTCAACCGCCGGGTGCTCGATGAAATCGGCGTCGAGCGCGCCCTGTATTGCTTCCGCTTCAACGCCAAGCTGCCCACCGGCGACGCCAAGCCATTGGATAGCTGGGCAAGTCCCGAGCCCGGCGGGGCGTTTCCGGGGTTTTATGAAAGCCACTATCTATCCGCCATATCGCTGATGTCGGCGCAGACCGGCGATGCCAAGCTGCGCGAGCAAGTGAACTACATGGTCGCGGAGTTGGGGAAATGCCAGCAAGCGTTGGGCGGGACCTATCTGTTTGCCTCGCCGCAGGAGGAATTCGAGCCCAAGCGCCTCGACGGCGTGGTGTGGTACCGGATACACAAGTTGATGGAAGGTTTGCTCGCGGCCCACCGCCATGCGGGCAACGCCCAGGCACTCGATATCCTCAACAAGCTCGCGACGTGGATCGATAAGCGGATGGAGAGTTATGGCAATGCATTCGAGGCGGTCAAAAAGGTTGAATACGGCGGCATGACCGAGGCCTTGGAAAACCTTTATGCCATCACCCGCAACCCGCGCCACCACACCATGGCCCTCGCCTGGGAACAACGCGAACTCATGCTCGATCGCTTCCACAAGCATGAGGATTTCTGCGAGCACGCCAACACCCTGCTCGCCAAAATGGTCGGCGCCGCACGCGTCGCAGAGCTCGGCGACACCGATGAGTATCACCGCGTGGCCTGTGAGAATTTCTGGGATCTGGTCGCAGGCTCGGGCCAAAAAACCTACGCCACCGGCGGCACCAGCGTCCACGAAGGCATGCCCGGCCTGCGGGCACTGGCCAACACCCAGTCGCGCATGGCCCAGGAAACCTGCGTCAGCTACAACCTGCTCAAGGTCACGCGCAGTCTGTTCCACCTGACCGGCGAGGCCAAGTACATGGATTACTACGAGCGCTGCCTGTACAATGCCATCCTCGGCAGCCAGGATGCGAAAACCGGCTGGAAAACCTACTATCAGCCGCTCAATGCCAACACCCTCAAGGACTTCCGCTCCAATCTAACGGGCTGCTATTGTTGCAACGGCACCGGCCTCGAAAACCCGTCGCAATATGGCAGCACGATCTACGCCCATGACGACGCGGGCCTGCTCGTCAATCTGTTCATCGCCTCCACCGTCGTATGGCCGGACAAGGGCCTGCAACTCAAACAAATTACAAAGTTCCCCGCCGAGCCCTCCACCGCGCTGGTGGTGCAGGCCAAGCCGCCCGTGGCGCTGGACATCGCCATCCGGGTGCCCGCCTGGTGTACCAAAGGGTTTGCAGTGGCCGTCAACGGTGCCGTCCAGAACATCGCCGCCAAGCCGGGAAGTTATGCCGTCATCAAACGCACCTGGAAGTCCGGCGACCGCATCGAGTGCCAACTGCCAATGGAGTTTGCGAAATATCCGATGCCTGACAAAAAGACCCAACTCGCCTTCATGTATGGCCCGCTGGTGATGGTGGGCGATGGCGCCAGACCCTGGCTGGGCGAATTGGTCGGCGACCTCGACAATCCTAGCAACTGGTTGAACAAACTCAACACCGGGTTCACGCCGGTGAAAAACACCAGCCTGGCTTTCACCGCCATCGACGGCGCGGGCCGCGAGCTGCGCGTCAAGCCCTACTATCAAATCGGTGGCGGCCAATTCTTCACCGGCTACTGGGATATCGTCAAATCTTCCATCCTCAAGGATGACCACAACATCGCCCTTGGCAAGCCGACGCTGTGCTCATGCCCGGACCCGTCCGGGGTCAACGTCGAATGCTTCATGCGCTCCGGCAAGGCGGTCGACGGCCAGTACGGCGGCGACGACGATTGGTATGTGAAGTGGTTTCCTAACGGCATGACCCCGCAGTGGATCACCGTGGACCTGGGCGAAGCCCGCGCAATCACCGGGATTGAATGGTTTCTAACGGCAGAAGACATCAAGGACATGGCGGCCTACTGCTACAAGGTCGAGTCCTCCAACGACAACAAAACCTGGCAAAGCTATGCCGAAAACCCAGCCAACACCACTGCCGCGAAATCCTTTTCGCATCAAAAAGCCGTGAGCGCCCGTTACATGAAACTCACCCTGTTGCCACCGGTCACCGCCAAGGTTCCGCCCACCCGTCCAAAACTCGCCGAGTTCAAGATCTTCGGGCCGCAGGCAAGCACGGGCAGCCAGTGACTCCACAGTTACCTAACATAACACCGTATCGCCCGATGCTCCCGTCTATCCGCCTTCCCATGGTGTTGTCCCGCGTGGCGGCCCTTGCCGTCACCTCGTAAAAAGGGACCGTAAAAAGGGACAGGCCCATAGTGGAAGAAACCTGTTGACTGCATCGTAAAAAGGGACAGGCCCATCGTAAAAAGGGACAGGCCCATAGTGGAAGAAACCTGTTGACTGCGGGCGGGATCGGCGTAGTGTGCAAGCATGAGACGGGCACGATGGATTGTTCCGGTGACGGCTGGGTGTCTCAGGCCGGTGATCTACCACTGCGTCAGCCGGGCGGTGAACCGGGAGTTTGTATTTGGGGATGT
>WBXD01000017.1 GCA_008932935.1 Verrucomicrobiota bacterium | reverse complement strand
CTTCGGCTTCCGCTGCGGATTCCTCGGCCTGCTGCACATGGAAATCATCCAGGAGCGCCTGCGCCGCGAGTTCAACATGAACGTGATCTCGACCTATCCATCGGTGATCTATCAAGTCATTCTAAGCGACGGCTCGGAAGTCATCGTGGACAATCCGACGTTGTTTCCGGAGCCGCAAACTATCCAGGAAATCCTCGAGCCTATCGTCAATGTCTATATCATGGTGCCCGGCGAGTACATCGGCGACATGATGCAATTGGTACTCGAAAAACGTGGCGAGGTGACCCACACCGAAACCATCGACGAAACCCGCGTGATACTCTCCTGCGTGCTGCCGCTGGCGGAAATTTTGGTGGATTTCAACGACAAGCTCAAATCCATGACCCGCGGTTATGCCTCGATGGATTATGAGCACGCCGGCTACCGATCCGCCAAGATGGTAAAAATGGACATGCTCATAGCCGGGGATCCAGTGGAGGCGTTTTCCACCATCGTCCACCGCGACAAGGCGGAAACCTATGGTCGCGCGCTGGCTGCCCGCCTCAAGGAGGTTATCCCCGCCCACCTCTTCGTCGTCGCCATCCAAGCCGCGGTCGGCGGTAAAATCGTCGCCCGCGAATCCATCTCCGCCATGCGCAAAAACGTCACCGCCAAATGTTACGGCGGCGACATCACCCGCAAGCGCAAGCTGCTAGAAAAGCAGAAGGAAGGCAAAAAGAAGATGAAGCTCTTCGGCAAGGTCAATATCCCTCAAGACGCCTTCATCAAGGTGCTCAAGACCGGGGATTGAGGCGGATTGCAGCGGCGGTCATAGGCGCGCCGCTACCATGCGACAGTCTACCCCACCCTCCGCGCAGGCCATCGGCTCTGTCAACGGCTATCACCGGGAAAGCGCTTTCCTAGCAGTCGCTTCAGTATGCCGGATTGATTTGTAGATGCAACGACTGGCCGCCGGCCTGCCCAGCGGTCGGCATGACCACCACTCCAGGCAGCGCAGCAGGGTGCTTCGGCGCGAATTTGGAAAGCGCTAGGTGTATCTGAATCGTTCCATCTGCTAGAATTGACACCTCTTGTTTTTGACTCGTGTCGACCTGGCCATCAGCGGTGAAAAACCGGATGCCATCGGGGCAGGGCGGCAGCGACTTGTGTCCGGGAGCGTGAAGGGAAAGCAGTATGATATCCTGCTGGCGCTTGACCGCGACCTGCCACGCCGGGTCCTGCTTGGGCACCTGTGCGTGGAATTTGGCGAATAATGCAGCGCTCGCTGGGTTCGGCTCGGCAGCATCGCCCACCGGCAGCGTCACCGCAAAGGGGATTTTGAAAGCTGGGTTGCAGCTTGCCCCGCAACACATCCACGAAACTTTGGCGGTGAGCGTCAGCGACTTGGTGGCCAATTCCGCCGCGGCCGTCAGTGGGATGAGCAGCAAGGTCTCGCCCTCATAACCTTGGGCGTCGTTGCCCGCCATCTTGACCACCGCGGGTGCTGGCCACTGGATGGCACCCGCCACAATCCCCGGTGGCAAGTCCCATTCCACCTGTGTCGCCAGCCCGACAATTCCGGGATGCTGCCAATAGGAGTGGCTGCCAGCCGGATGGCGCAGGTGCAGCCCAAGGCAAAACGCCGCGCCGGGGCGGATCACGCGCTGCTCAGAAAGCAACTCGACATCCAATGGATCACCACCGCTTGCGGCGTGCAGCAGGAAAAATACACTCAGTACCCGAAAAGAAACGCTGGCTCTCATGGCGGCTTGCAATACGTTATCACGTGGCCCATTGCTTCCAATTTTTTCCGGATTTCCTTGCACCCTGAAAATTTTCTTGTACCGATTGGCGCGTTACACACACCTCGATCTAACTCCCGTGTCAATCAAGCGAATCCCTCTGTTGTTATGTTTGCCCGTGTTCATGATGCTCCCTGCGCAGGCGGAATTTGCCTTCCAAAAGGGTGATAAAATTTGCCTCATTGGCAACTCGCTTGCCGATCGCATGCAATACGACGGCTGGTTAGAAACGCTGATCCAACGCGAAAAACCGCAGCTGGAACTCACCTTCCGCAACCTCGCTGTCTGCGGCGATGAAGTCACCAAACACCCGCGTGCGGAGAAAGTGCCTTTACCCGAGGACCTGCTGGGACAGTGCAAGCCAGATACCATCTGGTGCTTTTTCGGTTACAACGAGTCGTTCCAAGGCCAGCCCGGCCTCGAAAAATTCAAAACCGACTACGCCGCGCTGATCGATAACTATAAGGCGAAGAACTTCAACGGCAAAAACACCCTGCGCTTTGTGCTCTTTTCGCCCATCGCCAATGAAAACCTCCACAACAAATTGCTGCCCGACGGCTCGGCCAACAACACCCGACTCGCCCTCTATGCCAATGCCATCAAGGAAATCGCCGAGGCCAAGCAAGAAACCTACGTCGATTTGTTCCAGCCGACCCTCGCGCTGTATGCCAAAGCCAAGACGCCGCTGACCCTCAACGGCAGCCATTTGTCAGTCGCCGGCAATCGCGCACTGGCCACGGTCATTGCCAGTGCCTTGCTCAAGAAAACGGTTGGCTCATCCGCCGCAGATGAGAAGCTGCGCCAGGTCATCAATACCAAGAGCTCCTACTGGCACAATTCCTATCGTCCGTCGGACAGCAATGACGTCTGGGGCAACCGCTCCACCCTGCGCTTTGAGAACAACCAAAGCAACGGCGAAGTGCTACAACAGGAATTGAAGATGTGGCGGCAGCTCGCGGACAATCGCGACCGGCAGATCTGGGCCGTCGCCGCCTCCAAGCCCTACAAGGTCGATGACAGCAATCTGCCTGCATCTATCCCAGTGGTATCGAACATGAGCCACAAAACCGAGCAATCCCTCCCTTACATCGACGGCGAGGCAGCCATCGCCAAAATGACGCTGGCTCCGGGATTCAAGGCCAACCTCTTCGCCGATGAAAAGCGCTTCCCGGAACTCGCCAACCCGGTGCAGATGTCTGTGGACCCCAAAGGCCGCCTGTGGGTCGCCGCTTGGGGTAGCTATCCAAACTGGGAACCCGGCAAGGAATTGAACGACCGGATTCTCATCCTGAGCGACGAGCACCACACCGGCGTGGCTGACAAATGCATCACCTTCGCCAAGGTGCAGAATCCGACGGGTTTTGAGTTTTGGAACGGCGGGGTGCTGGTGGCCTCCGGCCACGAGATCCTGTTTCTGAAAGATAGCAAGGGCGACGGGGTAGCCGACATTCGCGAAGTTTACATGCAAGGCATCGACGATGCAGACACCCATCACGCTGCTAACAACTTCCGCTTCGGTCCCGATGGCGGCCTCTACTGGCAGCGCGGGGATTTCATCAAGGAAAATGTCGAAACCCCATGGGCCAAGGCATTTACGACCGACAGCCAAGGCATGTATCGCTTCGATCCGGCCAGTTTCACGTTTGGCTACCATGCCTACAACGGTCCCAATTCCCACGGCACTGCCTTCGACTACTGGGGCTTTCATTATGCCACCGATGGCACCACCGGCAACACCTTCCAAGTGGTGCCGAATCAGAAGGGCTTCAAAATGCGTGAACTGCTGAAAAAAACGGTGCGCCCGGTGTGCTCTAGCGCGATTGTTTCTAGCAGCCAGTTTCCCGATGAGAACCAAGGGAATTTCCTCATCTGCAACGCCATTGGTTTTCTCGGCATCAAACAATACAAACTCGACCGCGATGCCAATTCAGGGCTGGTCAACGGCACCGCAGTGGCCGATTTGATCTCATCCACCGATCAGAATTTCCGCCCGACCGATGCCAAGTTCGGCGATGATGGCGCCCTCTATGTCTCCGACTGGCAGAACGCCATCGTCGGCCACATGCAGCACAACATCCGCGACCCAGAACGCGACAAGAGCCACGGCCGCATCTATCGGATCACTGCCGAAGGACGCCCGCTGCAGGCCCATGTCAACATCGCCGGCCAACCGGTGGCAGCCTTGCTCAACAACCTCAAGCATCCCATCGACGGCGTGCGTTATCGGACGCAAATTGAGTTGACCAAGCACGAGCCGGCCAAGGTGCTCGCGGCGTGCAAGGAGTGGATGAAGCAATTCGACCCGAAAAACCCGGCGCACGCCCACCATCTGCTAGAAGCGCTGTGGTTGCACCAGCGGCTCGACGAGCGGGACATGAACCTGCTCAAAACGGTGCAGGAATCGCCCGAACCGTTTGCCCGCAACGCGGCCAAGACGGTCGCCCATTTCTGGAGCGGCAATGCCATTGACCAGCAATCGCGGCCCTTTACCCAGGAGCCTGAGATCAAGAGCGTGGCACCGAAAGTGCGTCCGGACGGCTGCTTGGAACTGCAGCTGCTCACTGTCAAGGATGCCCTCAAGTACGATCAGACGAGCATCGATGCCAAACCCGGCCAAGCGGTGGAAATCTCCTTTGTCAACGTCGACTTGATGCCCCACAACGTGGTGGTCGCGCAACCGGGTTCCGCCGATGAACTCTGTACTGCGGCAGTCGCAATGGCCGGCGCCGGCTTTGCCAAGAACTTTATCCCTGAATCCACCAAAATCCTCGCCCACTCAAAATTGTTGGACCATGGCCAGCGCGAAGTCCTAAAGTTCACCCTGCCCAACACACCCGGCGACTATCCCTTCTTCTGCACCTTCCCAGGCCACGGCACGCTCATGCGCGGCGTCATCAAGGCGAAGTAACAAACCACGCCCGAGCTGAAGGCGGCACCTGGCTCCAGCATCGTCCTAGGAATGGGCCGCATGCGGAGTTGGGCGAGCGGCAGCGGCGCAGATTTTGAGAGACGCGAATCCGGCTTGTCCTTGTGGCAAAGTAGGGGTATGGCTGGCTCGCGGTATAAGACTTTAGCGCCGCACCAGCAGGGGCATCTATGACGACTCCAGACGACGACGCAAAAAAATCAACCGTCAATGATGCCCATGACGGGATGGGCGCATTCGATGAGCCACTCGCTCAACGGCCCTACCCCACAAGCAATTTTACGGCAGCCGCAAATCCCTAGCAATTATAAATCCATGCCCCCCTCCCTGTTAGCCTTATCGATCACCCTCCTGCTATTGGCGCTCGGCGGCGAAGCGTCGTTCGCCGCCCCGGCCTTGGCCACCGGCGGCGAGCCCTCCGCCGCTTGGGACGCGATCGGCAACTTCAATCCGGTGGTGCCCGGCTACTTCGCCGACCCGACGCTCAAGAAGTTCGGAGACACCTATTACCTCTACACCTCCACCGACGGTATCGGCGCGTGCGAGGGCTGGACGCAGGTCTGGATCTCCAAGGACATGGTCAACTGGGTCAACTACAAGCTGAACTGGAACCCCAACGACAAAAACTGGGCGCCGGACTGCATGCAAAAGAACGGCAAATACTATCTTTTCTATAACTTTCCATGCATGACATTCGCGGCGGAAGGCGACAGCCCTATCGGGCCTTGGAGACCTTACGGCAAGACCCCCCTCATCCCGGACAAGTTCGTCCCTCCGGTCATCACCCTCGATTTCCAGAGCTTTCAGGACGACGACGGCGCGACCTACGGCTACTTCACGACCTGGGCCGGCAACAACGACGCGGGAACGGGGTGGGTCAAGTTCAATGACGACATGAAGACCTTCGAGAGCAAGGGCCGCATTCCCTATCACGAGCTGCAGGGCATCATGGAAGGCCCCTTCATGCTCAAGCGCAAAGGCAAGTACTACATGATGTACTCCAACGCCTCCTGCCACGATGAAACCTATAACGTCCGCTACTCGATCAACACAACCGGCCCCACGGCCGACACCGGGTGGATCTACGGCCAGAACAACCCGATCCTCTCGTCCGACGTGCCGCGCAAGATCCACGGCACCGGCCACCACAGCGTGCTGCAGGAAAAAGACAACTATTTCATGATCTACCATCGCCACGACATCTGGGTCTCGGCCGGGGGACTCACCCGGCAGACCTGCATCGACCGCATGCACTTCAATGCCGACGACCAGATAGAAAAGGTCATCCCCACGCACCAGGGCATCGGCTACTTCGGTGCCAACCAGAACAAGTTTCCCAACCTCGCCCGGGGTGCAGCAGTCGTCGCATCCTCGAACGAAGGAACCTACTTGCCGCGGTACGCAAGCGACGACAACAACGCCACGCTCTGGCGCGCTGTAGCCGGGAAGATGAATGAGTGGATAGAGATTGACATGGGGAGCGTTCAGAAAGTCCGCAGCACCCACCTGCAATTCGAATATCCCGAACACGTCTATCAGTACCTCCTCGAATATTCGACCAACAAGACGGACTGGAAGGTTTTCGCCGACAAGCGCTCAAACCAGAAGGCCGGCTGTCCGATGGTCGACGACAAAGATGTGGCGGCGCGTTACTTCCGCGTGACGATCACCAACATGGAGCCGATCAAGAACGTCGGACGGCGTGCAGGCATCTGGAACTTCAAAGCCTTCAGCGGCATCGACCCGAACTACGATGCCCTGATCAGGAAGTACGTCAACGCGGACCTCAACCCGCCCCTGCCACCGCTGCTGGTCGAGGCCGGCGCCGGCTACGGCGGAGCCGTCAGCCCCTCGGGAATGAAGGACGCCTGGCCCAAAAGCGACCATGTCTTCACCATCACAGCGAATCCCGGCTTTACGATCGAGGACGTGATCGTGGACGGCAAGAGCGTGGGTGCCGTGGGCTCGTATTCGTTTGCCAAGATCGACGCCAGCCACCAGATTTTCGCCCGCTTCAAAAGCCAAAACAAGGAGACCGGCAGCGTCCCCCGAACGGGCGACCTGCTCTTCTCGTGCCTCGCCGAGGATTTGCCGGAAGGGGACAAAATTGCCTCTTGGCCGACGCAGTTTCCCAAGGGCGGCTCGCTCGCTCCAATGTCTAACCCAACCGTGACGCGCATCGACGGCCGGAAGTTCGCTTGCATCAACGCGCCGGAAGGCTCCGGATTCCGCTTTGGCTCCGCTTGCACGGCTGACATCGCCTGCGACGGATTCACGATGGTGGCCGCCGTGCGCCATCGCCGTCACAGCGCACGAGACGCCTGGGACTCGCTCGTCGACATCTTCTACGACCGTCTGCAGCTCGGCGTCTACAACTGGAACGGCGCGGTGTACGTCCGCTGCAACGGCCGAGCTCTGACTAGCAACTTCGCGCTTGCCGACGGACAGATCGCCGTACTCAGCCTCGTCGTCAAGCCCGACGGGACTTGGAAGGCCTTCGCCGACAACCGGGAAATCATGGCTAGCGATTCCGCCGATCAGATGACGAAGCTCGTGCCCGGCGTTGTCGGCGGCCACGGCCGCTGCATCAACCTCGGCCGCAACGAGCCGGACGCGTGGTCGACCTTCAACGGCGAAATTGGCGACGTCTTCCTCTACAAGACAGCGTTGAGCGACGCCGAACACAAGCAACTCGTCAACTTCGTCGCGGCAAAACTCGTCGGCCGCGTCAAACCCAATGCCGCCAAATAGCTGCGGCGGGCCGGCCCCTGAAGCAACTTCTTTTCCCCGCCCTCCAGTCCGGCCACGGACACTTCCAACGGCTTTCACTGGAACAGCAATTTCCGCGCCGTCGCATTTTTTCTAAGCTTGCCGAGGGTGGCAGCCTCAGTGAGCCGCCAACCACTCGCTCACCCGCGGGTTGAAATCCTCGATGCACTCCCAATGGAATGCATGGCCGGCACCTTCATACAGGTGCAATTGCGCCCCAGGGATGCCCTCTGCCACCTCTTCGGCCATCCACCGCGGCGTGAAAATATCCGCCGTGCCCCCAATGACCAAGGTCGGACACTGGATTTGGCCCAGTTCGGCCAAGGTATCGTGATTCATGCAGGCCGCCGCCTGGGCTTCGAGCGCATGCAGCGGTTGGGGCAAGCCGGCCGTAGCTGCCTGCTGCCGCCCGTCGAGCAAGCCGGCCAAGCTGTTGGCGTCATCCCAAGTGGGCTTGCTGAAAATCAGCAGTTGGATGTAGTTCATGAACTCCTCAGGCCGGAGGCGCGCCTTGATGGCCCTCATGTGTTCAAAGATGCCGCGGGCATAGGCATCACAGCGCGCCCACGGACACATCAGGACCAGCGAACGCACCCGCTGCGGATGCCGCAAGGCGAGTTGTTGGGCAATAATGCTGCCCATCGAGCAGCCCACCACCCGCACCTGTTCGAGCCCCAACTCATCCAGCAAACCGATGAAATCCTCGGCCATCAAGGCGCTCGAATAGGGCCCGGCGGGCTGCTCGGTGAGACCAACCCCACGATTATCGGGGAGAATGCAGCGGAATTTGTCCGACCAAACTTCTGCGTGTTTTTCCCACACGCTGCCAGGCGCAGTGATCCCCATGATGAGCAACAGCGGTTCGCCGCTGCCGCATTCTTGATAGTGGAGGTTGATTCCGTTGGTGTTGATGATTGGCATGGCGATGGCAGGCTCTAGCGTTTCAAAGCAGGTAGCAAGGTTTGCTTGATCCATTTGCCATCGTGCAGCGTCACTCCGTCCGGATCCTCGATCGCCTGTGCGGCCTCGTCTTCGCAAACAATCCACCCCGCATAGTCACGGTCTAGCAGCCACTGCGTGATGCCCACCAAATCAACCTTGCCCTCGCCCATCAGCGCAAACTCAGGCGCCCCGTCCCAATCCTTGAAATGCACCAAATTGATCATCTCCGCGTATTCGCGCATCTTGCCCAGCGGGTCCATCCCGCCATTGGCCATGTGCCCGACGTCCGGCGTCCAGCCCGTGACCGAGCGGTCGAGCCGCTCAAGGATCGCCCGGTAATCCGCCTCGGTGCGATTGGTCGAGTGATGCGGAGAATTGGGATGGAAGCTGGCCGGCACTCCGGCGGCGGCGGCGCGGCGCGAGACGCTATTGAGGTTGGCGACGAGGTTGGTCTGGCGCTGCTCCAGATCATGGCGGCCTTCGGGCATTTGCACGGTGCAGAGGATGGCACCGGGAAAGCGCTTCAACAAGGCGATGGTGGCATCCGCTTCAGCCCGTTCCTGCGCGGTTTCCTGCGGCTGATTCCAGGACAGCACCAGCGCGATGGCCGCCAGATCCAGCCCCGCATCCTTGAGCGCAGGCTCGAGGCGATCCGCATCAAAAAAATCGCCCATCCACCCGTGACTTGGCGAGAACCCGGCAAATCCGCCGCGTGCGGTGACCTCGATCATGTGGCCGATGCGTCCGGCGTGGGCGCGACCGGAGTCTTTCATAAACCAAGTATAAGTTTCAGCAGCAAAGCGAAAGGGCAGCGGTTCCATATGTTTGATTGGTAGATGCACCGCCCCTCAGCGCAGCGGCAGTTTGCGGCCCGCGGCATCCACTCTGACAAACGTGACGGCGGTCGAGAAAATCGGGTCGGGGCGGGTTCGGCGGTCCCACACGGTCACGGCATAAGTGACGCTGGTGGTGCCGGCGCGGGTGGACTGGCAGTCGATGCTCAGAATGCTGCCCTCACGCACGCTGTGGTGAAACTCGACGGTGGCCATG
Organism: Verrucomicrobiota bacterium; assembly: GCA_008932935.1. Taxonomy (GTDB): domain Bacteria; phylum Verrucomicrobiota; class Verrucomicrobiia; order Verrucomicrobiales; family Akkermansiaceae; genus Luteolibacter. The sequence goes on along the minus strand of WBXD01000017.1, from coordinate 16,730 downwards.
GCCACCGTGACAAACTGGCATTGAGGGTAGTCGAGACTCGCGGCGATCCACGAGGCTTCGTCGACCCAAGCGAGCAGGCGTCCGCCAAACAGAAACCCGTAATGATTGAGGTCGCCGGGCAGGACGAGGCGGTGGGTTTGCATAACGCGTGTTACCAGCGGCGGCGTTTGGATTCACGATAGATCACGGCATCCAGCGACCAGGCGCCGGCACCGCTGAGCAACAACACCATTCCGGGAATCAGATACAAGACGGCCAGTTCCTTGCCAGTGGCTGGCTGCGCGAACCAGGCGCTGGCGGCATTGACCTCGAAGGCTGCCACCACCATGGTGAAGCACAACACAAAGGCTGCCGGCCGGGTCAGCAGGCCAAGCACCAGTAACCCGGCCGCCAGCACCTCGGCGCACAGGGTGGCCACGAGGCTGAGTTGCGGCGACATGAAATAGAGGGGAAAAAAATCCGCCACATACCACCCGGCTTTGAGCTGGGTGAAGTTGTGGAGTTTGGGTAGGCCGTGGCCCAACAACATCATCAGCCCGCTGGCCACCCGTAGCAACGCTAGACCGGTCGAAGCCTCTGCCTCGCGGGTGCCACAATCAAATAGGAAGCGCTTCAGGGGGGAGTCGGTGGATTTCACTTGGGGGCTATGGTGATGCGTTTGAGGCGATCCTCGCCCTCCGGGGAAAGCGAAACCACGTCGGGGTTGGCGACGAGCACGTTGTGCACCAGGCGCCGGTAGTAGGCATTGAGCGGGCGCATCTGATAGGGCTGGCCGGTGCTTGTCACCCGTTCGGCGATGCTGGTGACTTCGGCGTGGAGATGGTCTTCCTGGATCGAGCGGAAATGCTCGCAATCCACCTTGATGCGGTCGGCTTGGGGAAAATGCCGGCGCAAAATCCGGTTGACGAGGTATTGGAGGTCGTCGAGGCGTTCGCCGTCGCTACCGATCAGCGCGGTGCTTTCGCCCGTGAGAATTTGCAGGCAGGCGCCGTCCGCAGTTTGCTGGATCTCGATGGTTGTGGTGAATCCTAGATGTCCGAGCATCGTATCAAGAATTTTATGGGCCGCTTCCACCGCTGTCATGCGGCCTATGATATCCCGATCTAGCCGCCGGTCAATACCCGCGTGATCCGGGCTGGCCAAACGGCCTCGCGCTTGTTAATTTGCCATCCCAATATGACCGCCCACACCGTCACCGCCGCTCCCTTCGGCAATCTCCCCGATGGACGCCATGTCCAAATTTTCACCCTCACCAACAAAAACGGCCTGCGTGCCCGCATCTGCGACTACGGGGCGCTTTTGGTGACTATGGAGACGCCCGACCGCCATGGCGTCCTGGCCGATCTCACCCACGGGTTTGACACATTGGCGGGCTGGCTGGCCAACGGTCCGTATTTCGGTGCGAGCATTGGGCGCTTTGGCAACCGACTCAAGGACGGGAAATTCGCGCTCGATGGCAAGGACTACACGCTTGCCACTAACAACGCGCCTGGCGGCATCCCCTGTCACCTGCATGGCGGCAAGGTCGGTTTCGACAAGGTCTTGTGGGCGGCCACGGTCAAGGGCGGGCAAGCCGTCGAAATGGTTTATCTGTCGGTGGACGGCGAGGAGGGCTACCCCGGCAACCTCAGGGTCGTGGTCACCTACACGCTCACCGATGAGGATGAATTGATCTGGGAGGCCGAGGCCACCACCGATGCGCCCACGCCGGTCAATCTAGTCCATCACACGTATTGGAATCTTTCCGGCGACCCCAGCACGCCCATTCTCGATCACCAACTCATGCTCGCCGCCGCGCATTACCTGCCGATCAATCCGGGCCTCATCCCCACCGGCGAGATCGCCCCGGTGGCCGGCACGCCCATGGATTTCACGACTCCGCATGCCATTGGCGAGCGAATCGATGCGGCCTTCGAGGCGCTCGAGTTGGGTGCCGGTTACGACCATTGCTGGGTGCTGGCCGATGGCGACGGCCTCCGCCTGGCGGCCCGCGTCGCCGATCCAAAATCCGGGCGGGTGATGGAAATTCTCACCGATCAACCCGCCATTCAGTTTTACGCCGCCAATTTCCTCGATGGCCTCACCCTTGGCAAAGGCGGCGTCGCCTACGCCCGCCGCTCCGCACTGTGCCTGGAAACCGAGGGGTTTCCGGATGCCCCCAACCAACCCGCCTTTCCCTCCGCAGTGTTGCGCCCCGGCCAAACCTACCACCACACCCTGATCCACCGCTTCACACTTGCTGAGCCCGGTGGCAAATGATTTGGCACAGTTGGGACTCTCAGACGATGACCATCTCATCGCTACCCCTGTGATAGCAGCGGCGGGCGCAGCATTTCTTGCGCCGCCCCTCATTCCTCCCCGGCCACCGACGGCCCACTCTCGCAACACTCGCTTGCCCCAAATATTCGATTTTGTCCGTGCGGTCACCTGCCATCCCCGCTAAGAGTCGGCGCGTGGCCGCCAAACCTAAACCTCCGTCCTCCGGCAATTTCTTCGCCCTCATCGGCAGCGACGAAGGCCAGGTGCGCGAACAGGCGCTCCTCCTCTACAACCAACTCACCGGCGGCAACGACGACGGCTTCACTCACGAAACCATTGACGGCATCGCCGATAATTCGGACTCCGCCTTCACCATCTGCTCATCCACCGTCCAGGCCCTGCTGACCATCCCAATGTTCGGCGGCGACAAGGTCGTGTGGCTGCGCAACGCCAATTTCCTCGCCGACAACGTCACCGGTCGCTCGCAACGCACCGAGGACGGCGTCGAAGGCCTGCGCGCCACCTTGCTCCACGGCCTGCCGCCAGGGGTGAAATTTCTGCTCACCGCCCAAGGCGTCGACAAGCGCCGGGGGTTTTGGAAATTCATTGAGAAAACCGCCGAGGTGCAAACCTTCGACCTGATTGATACCAGCCGCGAGGGCTGGACCGAGCAGGTCGCTGCCCTCGTCACCAAGCGCAGCCGCGAACTCGGCCTGTCATTCCACGCCGACGCCCTCGCCCTGTTTGTCCTGCTCGCCGGCGAGGCCACCCAGCAAATCGGCAACGAACTCGAAAAACTCGACCTCTACCTCGGCCCCGCACGCCGTGAAGTGGCCATCGACGACGTCCGCCAACTCGTCCCCCTCAGCCGCGCCGCCGCCGTTTTTGAAACCGGCCAAGCCATCCAAAAAGGTGATGTTGCCCGCGCCATCAAACTCATCGATCAACAACTCGACGCCGATGAGTCGGCCATCGGCATCATGCGGGCGTCGATCATCCCGACCGTGCGCAATCTTTTCATGGCCAAGCTCATCAGCGAGCGCTTCAAGGTGGCCGACGGCAGTTACGGGGCGTATGCGGGTGGGCTCAACCGTCTGCCGGAAGCCGACCGGGCGTGGTTGCCACAAAAAAAGGATGGCAGCGGGGTGAATGTGTTTCCAATTTTCCTGTGTGTGAAAATGGCCGGCAATTTCGAATTGGAGGGGCTGCTACGGGTGATGGATGCCACCCTCAAAGCGGATCAGGCGCTGGTGACTACCGGCCTGGACCACCGGCTCATCCTGCACCGGCTCATCGCGGAGGTGGCCGCCGCCCGCAAGGCGTCCAACCGGCCGCCGCAGCCAGCGCGCCGCTAGGCATGCGCGTCAAGTTACGAGCTTTTCCTTGAGGGGCACCCCTGCCCCTAACCCAGCGTGCTGGCCCACCACCTGCCACATGCAGCACGCTTGCGGCCCCCAGCAAATCTGGTGAAAATCGCAATTTTGCCCACGTTCCTGCGGCGACGGGCCCCCAGGATCAGCCGGTTCCAGCAAAAATTCCGCAGCGGTCTCTACTCCGTTAGGACATCCTGCTATCCGATCGGACGCCAGAATGTCCTAGCAGACACCAGGCTGTCCAAATGGTAAATGCGATAAAATTCATAACTCATGCATTATCGGTGCAATCCGTGGTTTCTATTTGCCGTTTTAGGATGAATCGTCCTGATGGACCCACGCCGGTTTAGGTGACAGAGAGACGAGTCCTTTGGGAATTTTAGCGGATTTTAGCGGATTGGTAAAAATTGCTGCTGTGCGGGCGGGCGGTTTGCGCTATCCACTCGCCAACCACCATGAACACGCCCCGCATCCTCGATGGAAAAGCCCTCGCCGCCACTGTGCTCGAAGCCTGCCGCGGCGAGGTAGCCGCATTGCACGCCCAAGGCATCACCCCGGGTCTGGCCGTGGTGCTCGTAGGCGAAGACCCAGCCTCCCAGGTTTACGTCGGCTCGAAGGCGCGCACTTGCGCCGAGTTGGGGTTGTACTCGCGCAAAATCGTCCTGCCCGCCAGTACGACCCAGCAGGAATTGCTGGACGTGGTGCGCGGCCTCAACGCCGATCCCGCCATCCATGGCATCCTCGTCCAGTCGCCACCACCCAAACACATTGACGAGGCCGCGATCATCCGGGCCATCGATCCGCGCAAGGACGTCGATGGCTTCCATCCGGAAAACGTCGCCAAACTGGTGCTGGAAGATCCCACGGGCTTTGTGCCGTGCACGCCTGCCGGCTGCCTCAAATTATTGGATGCGGCCGGGCTAGCCACCGCCGGGGCGCAGGCGGTGATCCTTGGCCGCAGCATGATCGTCGGCAAGCCATTGGCCCTGCTGCTCGTCTCCAAAAACGCTAACGCCACGGTCACCATCGCCCATTCGCGCTCCCTCGACCTGCCCGCCATCTGCCGCCGCGCCGACATCCTCATCGCTGCCGTCGGCCGACCCGAAATGGTCAAAGCCGACTGGATCAAGCCCGGCGCAGTGGTCATCGACGTGGGCATCAACCGACTGGCCGACGCCACGAAAAAATCTGGCTATCGGCTTGCTGGGGATGTGGCCTATGAGGAAGTGGCGCCCTTGTGCGCCGCCATCACCCCGGTGCCTGGCGGCGTGGGTCCGATGACCATCGCAATGCTCATGCAAAACACGCTGCAGGCGGCACGCCAATTTGGGCGATAAACGCCCAAATCACAGGCTGCCGCCGCTTCACTTGCGCCGTAGGTGCAAGACCAGACCGCCTCCGGCAGCCAGCGCGACCTTGTGCGGCAGCGCCGGGGCTACCGCGACGCCACGCGTGATGGCAAACTCCTCAGGCTGTGCACCATCCGCGTATCTATCTGCCGTCCAATTGCCGGCACCTAGGAAACCCAGCGATAGCTCGATGCCACGCTGGCCACCCCCATTGACCACGCCGACCCACCATTCGTCGCCACTGCGGCGGGCGAAGGCGGCGAGTTCGCCGATCGCGCTGGGTTGCAGCACCCGCGTCTCATCCCACAGCACTGGCATGGTGCGGATCGCATCCACGGCCGGGCTGGCCTGATAGAGGTCCGGGTTGTCGGCCCAACACAGGAACGGTGAGCTCAACACCACCGCGCAGGCCAGTTGCTGCGCCACCGTGGTGCCTTTCAAAAACTTCGGATTAAAGGTGGTGGGGGTGATGTCGGCATGCCCGGCGAGCAGGCGGGTGAAGGGCAGCGTCGCGTAGTGCTCGGGCGGATTGGCCGACCACTTGTTATGTTCCAACCCGCGCACGCCCTCGCGGGTCATTTCGTGGGGCCAGGTGCGGGCCTCGCCGGCGGGCTTGTTAGCCCCGTGGAAGTTGACCATGATCTGGCATTCGGCCGAAACTTTCAAACAGTCCTGATAGAATTCCAGTCGATCATGGCTCTCGCTGTCCATGAAGTCGATCTTGACCCCGACCACCCCGACCTCGCGACAGCGCCGGAAAAAGTCCGCGCGCTTGTCGTGGGTTTCAAGCCCCGGCCACTGGGCTCCTGGGTTCAGAGTCCAGCCGCGCCACACCCAGATGCCCACGCCCTTGGTCTTGGCATAATCGCATAATTCCTTCATGCGTGGCCAGGCCCCGTCGGGGTCGCCGGGCTTGAACCAGTCTTGGCGGCTGTGTTCCCAGCCTTCGTCCACCAGATAGTACTGGCACGCCAGCGCCGCCGCCTTGTCCACTAAATCCTTCTGCTTGGTCCAGTGCGTGCCCGCGGCGTCAAACGCCCACCACTGCCACAAACACCGCCCGGGCTTGATCCACCCGGTATGCAGGCCCTGCGGAAAAAGTGCGGGGTCGGGAGCCGGACACAGCGCGTCGACCAGCGGGGCATGCACCAAGCCATCGAGATTGGCCGCCACGGTGACCACGCGCCACGGGGTGGTAATCTCGCCGGTGATGTCCCAGCCCTTGGGGTCATCCCGAAACGACCCTCTAACCGTCGTGCTGGCGGTGGCCTCCAGCGTCATGCCGCTCCAGCCCATCGATTGAGCCTCGGTGATGGCGGCAAACCCGCCGCCGGGCAGCTCGATAGTTAGAGGCATGCCAATGCCCTCCTTCGCCTCGAGCTTCTCGATCGCCGCCCGGATGTGTAGGCCCTCATAATTGGCGGTGTTCGGGTTGGCATAACAAATTGCGCCAGCCGGCAGGACGAACGTGGCAGCCTCGCCGGTGACGTGGCGTTGCCCTTGGCCGGGGATGCGGCAGCGATAGGCCGCGCCGTCGTCGAAGGCGCGCACTTCGAAGGTCCATGTCTGGCCGTTGGACACGACCGGAAACTCCGTCACTTGACAATGTTCGCGGCGTTGCTTGTCCGGACCCCGCCACACGAAAGTCTTGTCTATGCCGCGCCGTTGCGGCTTGCCCACCGTAGCATGCGCCCCGCTATCGACTCCCTCCACCACCACCCCGGCTTGCGAAACGCCGACGAGCGGCCGGCCCAAGGCTTCCAAGCGCCATGCGAGATGGCCGCTGGCATCGGTGCCAACTTCGACGCGCAGCTTGCCGCCGGGTGCCGGGCAGTCGGCGATACTGGTGAAATCAGCCGCCAGTCCGGGATAGACCAAGCCAGTTAGAAGAATGGAAAATAACACCAAGGGGTTCGTCTGCATGCATTTTGTTGTAGGGCGACGACCTACCGTGCACAAGGGCTTATTTCAGCCGCTTGACGCCGAAAGTCGTTGCGGTTCCATTGGGAGTGAACGCAAGGCTCCCTAGCGAAACCTTCATCTTCCTTCACACGGGCAGTCACTCTGACCCTCACGTCTCTTGCTCGCCTTGGATTAGGGCGATGAAGGCGTCTTCCATGGTCGGTTCGGCGTCGGCGGTGGTGGCGGCGAGGCTCTTGAGTTGGTCGGGGGTGCCCTCGGCGATGAGCTTGCCGCGATAGACGAGGCCGATGCGGTCGCAGTATTCCGCTTCATCCATGAAATGAGTGGTCACCATCACTGTCACGCCGCGTTCAACCAGGCCGTTGATGTGGGTCCAAAATTCGCGGCGGGTCACCGGATCGACGCCGGAAGTCGGCTCGTCAAGAAACAAGATATCCGGCTCGTGCATCACCGCGCAGGCCAGCGCCAGGCGTTGCTTGAAACCCAGCGACAGCGAATCGGTCTTGGCGTCGAGGAACGGCTCGAGGTGGAAGATGGCGGCCATGGTGGCCGTCTTGTCGCGGCGCTGAGCACCGGTCAACCCGTAGATGCCGGAAAAAAACTCGAGGTTGCGGCGAACTGACAGGTTGCCGTAGAGCGAGAATTTTTGGGCCATGTAGCCGAGTTTTTGGCGGGCGCGGCCGCCGCTGCGGCGCAGGTCGAGGCCGACCACTGCGGCGCGCCCGGCGGTGGGTGTGAGCAAGCCACACATCATTTTAAAGGTGGTGGACTTACCGGCGCCGTTGGGTCCCAGCAGGCCATAAATCTCGCCGCGCCGCACCTGAAACGTCACCGCGTCGGTGGCGGTGAAAGCTCCGAATTTTTTCGTTAGCTCGTGCGCCTCGATGACGATTTTTCCGTCATTTGGAATGATCCGCACATGTTGGGCGAGCACCGAGTCGCCGCCGGGGCCACCGCCCATGCGGTCGATGAACGCGTCTTCGAAGCGCGGTTCGACGGCAGCCCACACGCTGGCGGATGGCGGGGTGAGAAAGTCGGGAAAAAAGTGGGGCGGCAGGGTCATGGCGGTGGCACGAAAGGTCAGCCTCAGGTCGCGGCCTTGGATGGTGCCATCACTGATGGACGGGTGGGACAGCGCTTGGGCGAGCAGGCGACGCTTGCTGCCGGACGGGTTTTTGAGGAGCCAGCAGCGGCCGGCCAGCGGCGCGGTGATCGCCTGCGGCGGGCCGGAAAAAATCAATTGGCCCTCGTTGAGCACCAAGGTGGTACCGCACATCTCGGCCTCCTCGAGATAGGCGGTGCTCCAGACGACCGCGATGCCGTCATCGACGAGGCGCTCGACCATGATGCGCAATTCTCTGCGGGAAATTGGGTCGACGCCCACGCCCGGTTCGTCAAGCAGGAGGAGGCGCGGTTTTCCCAGCAAGGCACAGGCGAGGCCGAGTTTTTGTTTCATGCCGCCGGAGAGTTTGCCAGCTAAGCGTCCGGTGAAGCGCTGCAAATCAGTGAAGGCCAATAGCCGCTCAAAGGTGTCCCTGCGCTCCTTGCCGGTGACGTTGCGCAGGTCGGCGTGCAAGGTCAGGTTTTCCAAAACCGACAGATCCTCGTACAAGCCGAACTTTTGCGGCATGTAGCCCAGCTCCCGATGGATCGCCGCCGCCTCGTGTACCGGATCGTGGCCGAGGGTGACGAGACGGCCCGAGCTCGGCACCAACAACCCGGCGATGAGCCGCAGCAGGGTGGTTTTGCCCGCGCCGTCCGGACCGACCAGTCCGGTGATGCAACCGCGGCGAATCTCCCCGCTCAGTTCGGCGAGCGCCGGGGCCTCCATCCCGGCAAACGACTTGCTCAGGTTCTCGAAGCTGACGACGACATCGGACACCTCAGCGCGGGGTTGGGTCTAGCGAAACGGTGACCGGCATGCCCTGGCGCAGCGAGCCGTCGGAATCGCTCACGACGATGCGCAGCCGATAGACGAGGGTGCTGCGCAGTTCGGGGGTTTCCACTGATTTGGGAGTGAACTCGGCTCGCGGCGAAACAAACCCAACCTTGCCATGAAACGGCCGCTTAGGCCGGCCATCGGTGGTGAGCAGCACGCTGCTGCCGGGCGGCACCCGGCCGAGTTCGGCTTCATGCACATAGGCCCGCACCCACACCGGTTGCTCCAGCGACAACGAAATGACGGTGGCCCCGGCCTGCATGATGGCTCCCGGTTCGAGCGCCCGGGTGAGCACGACGCCCGCCGCGGGCGCCTCGAGCTGGGTGTCTTCCAGATGCAGGGCGGCGCCGTCGCGTGCGGCTTGTGCCTGGGCGACCGCGGCGTCGGCCGCGGCGATTTCCTCACTGCGAAATCCCGCCTCCAGCAATTTCACTTTTGCCTCATTGAGTTTCACCCGTTGTTTGGCTTCGTCGAGGACGGCTTCGGCGGTCTCCAAATCCTGTTGCGAGGTGCCGCCATGCCCCACCAGGCCGAGGTGGCGTTGGTGGGCGCGTTCGGCATTTTTCGCCACCACCCGGGTTTCCTCCAAGGCCGCACGCCCTTGCTCGATATCCTCGCTGCGGTTGCCGGCTTTTTTCAGCCGTTGCTCGGCCTGCGCCGCCGCCAGTTGGGCCTCGGCGCGGGCGAGTTCCTGCACGTAGGGCTGGTCATCCAGCCGCGCCAGCAAGTCCCCGGCCTGCACCGCGTCGCCCTCGTCTTTGAGTACTTTCAACAGCCGTCCGGGCACCCGAAACCCGAGATCGACACCACGGATATCGACGTTGCCGTAAAGCGTCAAGGGAGCGGCGGCGGTGGCAAATTGACCGCGGAAGTACCAAGCGGCGGCAGCAGCGGCCGCCAGCAGCAATACAATGATGGGCAGTTTCTTCATGGGATCGTTAGATTCCGCCAACCGTGGCGTTGCAACTGTCCGTGGGACCGCTGCGAATGCGGGCATGGCTGGAGAGTTCCCGGCGGTGGCATGCAGCAGGGGTAGCTCAGTGCCCGCCAAAACGCAAACCGATTCTCACGCGTCTCTCGGCCTGCATGGCACACCATCAGAGCCCGAAGATTTCCCAAAAGAGGCTTGGCAATGCCTGCCGGGTAGATAATTTCGCGCTTGCGGCGCGCTGCCATGATTCTGCCAGACCCACGCCCCTGTCGGCTCTCAGGCCGACAGCTGGTCAAGGGAAAAATCCCTCATTGTGCGTTTCTAACAATAATTCCATGCATCACGCTTCCCGCATGAAGGCCCTCACCTATCTGGTCAACGCATTGATCTTCCTAGCGTGCTTGGCCCAGGGTGAAACCAAGCCAGTACGCCTCAAGCCAGCGCCCATTCCGGTATTCAGTCCGGCCCGCCAGCCGGTGGTCACGGGCGAGTTTCCGGTAGGGCTGATCGTCGTCACCTTCAAAGAGACACAACTACCCAACAGTCTCACCGATGGGATGGCGACTCTCGACAACATCGCGTCGATCAGCCAAGAGGCTTACTTTAAGATCTACAGCAACGGCATCGCGTGGCCCAGGATTGTTGCCATGCCCGGCTCGGAAATCAACTACCAGGCACCACAATTCTACGGCTACTACTGCGCGTATGACTATTGGAGAAATCCGATCGGTTGGAAGGATATCGAGGAAGGCAGCAGGCGCGCCAGCAAGATGAAGAACGACGCCTTGCAATTCGCCTCCAAAAACTACAGCGGCCCCAAGCCACGATTTATATGCTATAGCTACATCACCACCCGACCCGCAAAACCGGGTAAAGAAATCACTGCCGAGCTGGTCGGTTTCTACACCAACCGCAGCGGCGACACGGGAGCCCGCCGACCGCGTCCGCAACACAAAATCAGGGAGAAAACCTCTACAAATCTCCCATTCGACCCCTTGGAATACTACGCGCCTAGTTGCCAATGGGGCGACCCGTTATGGCCTAACGGAAGCATGCAAATCCAGGATTTCTCCGCGAGCACCTTCGCCCATGAACTCGGCCACTCCCTAGGCGCACCCGACGTCTATCACATCGGGCGCCACAACGACGGCATCTCGGGCAGCCCGTCGCTGCTATCTTATGGCCCGACCGCCAACGCCTTCAGTCGGTTCTATCACCATGCGTATATCAAGGAAAAGAACCACCCGACCCTTAAGTCCTCCGGCACGTACACGCTCTATCCGCGCGACATTGATCCAAAGGGCCACCAAGCCGTCGGCTTCCTCATTCCCAGCAATCACCCTCACTTCATGTATCACGTCGAGTACATCCACGCCGAAAACGCCACGGTCGGCGTCGGCCCTAGCAAGGAGGGCATGCTTATCTCCGTGGTCAATCTCGGACTGACGTCCTTCCTCGGTTCGCCAGACTACTTCTATGACTATCGACCTAACGACCCATTCTTCCGCGGTCTGGGCGAACCCGAGGCATGTCTCTTCGGCAAGCTCCACAAACGCACCGAGTTCAACCTGACCACCGAGCCATCGTCACGGTTACCCAACCTGCTCGACGGCGGGGTTTACTTCAAGAACATCGCGGAAAACGCCGGCACCCTCACCTTTGATCTCGTCATCAACCGCCAACCCATCACCGGCACTCAGTACTCCGAGTCGATGCTGCCGCAAATCCGCCTCGACGATATCCAAGACATCCAAGCCACCAGCTGCACACTCGATTGCACGATTAAATACCGCGGGGAACCGCTCAAAACTGCATACGGCTTCTGCTGGTCCACCCATTCTCGTCCCACCACCACGGATGATACCTACGCGCTGTCCCATCGCGAATGCTACCGCGGACACGCTATCCATCTCCAACCCAACACCACCTACTATGTACGCGCCTTCGCCAGCAACGGACTGGGCACCCGCTACAGTGACGAGGAAAAATCCGTCACCACGCTCGACCCCACCAAACCTCCCGGCAGCATCGGGCCGCTGTGCACCGATCGTTTTTCTAATAATGGCTACCTGTACGAGCACTTCAGCTACGAAAACAACGACACCGCAAGCACCTTCATCGGTTATAGCCCCACCTGCGTGCTGGCCAAACTCATTGCGTATTTTCGCCCGGCCAAATTCGCCGGGTCCTCGCCGAATTCCAAACTGAAAGCCACTCCTATCAACTTCAATAACCTCAGTTGGAATCCTGATGCGGACGACTTCCCGATGCGCCTGGAGGAAATCCGCAGGTTCTTCGCTGCCATCTACGGTCCGAGTCGGCAACTGGGCCTCCACGCCGACAGACTCGGCAAGGGGTTTCTCAAGAGCCTCGTGCAGCTCACCGGCGTGAAAGGCAAACCCGTACTAACGGATTTTACTGCCGCCAACACCGGCGAGGCCGTCGAGTTGATCCAGCAAGATCTCAAACTCAGCCGTCCGATCATCATTGTGTTCATCTACGATTCGCTGGAGGTCAGCGACCACTGCCGCTGGGCACTCATCGACGGCATCAACGCCAAAGGCGAGTTGCACGTGGATTTCCCGCTCCACAGCATCCTCGGCCAACAGCAACCCACGACCGGCTACTACGCACCTGCCGCCCTCATGTTCAAGTTCTACAAGGCATCGCTGGTCACCTCGCTCCACTACAAGTAGGATCGCAGGACTGGAGCCTCCAGCTATCGAAAATGTCCGTGGCCTTCGTTAGCACTTGTCGCCGGCGCGTTCTTGAGCAAGAGTGCCGCCCTGCGGCGCCGGCCCAGTAGCCGGGACACCGCAGGCCTCTCCCCAACAAAAACTCCCCCGCCAATGAAGTCCCCCGTCGTAACCCGCATTGCCGCCCACCTTTTGCTAGCCCTGGGAGGATTGGCAAGTACCGGTTTGATTCAAGCAGCGCCGCTAGTTTATCAGGGGGATAAGGGCCCCGGTAAGGGCAAGAGCATCGTGCTGATTGCCAGCGATCACGAATACAAGTCCGAGGAAGCCCTGCCGCAACTCGCACGCATTCTGGCAAAACACTATGGCTTCAAGTGCACCGTGCTCTTCGGCGTGGATCCAGCCACCGGCGACATCAGTCCGGGTACCTCCAATATTCCCGGCACCGCCGCCCTGAAGGACGCCGACTTAATGGTCATTTTCACCCGCTTTCAATGCCTGCCCGCCGAGCAGATGCAACCCATCGTCGATTACCTGGCCCGCGGCGGCCCGGTCGTCGGCTTGCGCACTGCGACCCATGGCTTCCAGATTCCCCGGGACAATGCCTTTGCAAAATACGATAGTACCTATGCGGGTGCCGACTTTCCAGGGGGCTTTGGCCGCCAGATCCTCGGCGAAACCTGGGTCGGCCACTACGGGCCTAACCATCAGTCGAGCACCCGACTCGACCTGGTGCCAGCCATGGCCAGCCACCCGGTTCTGCGAGGCGTGAAATCAGCGTGGGCGGAAATCGGCGCCTACAACGCCGATCCCATCAAAGGCAGCGAGGTGCTGGCGATGGCCCAACCACTGCTGGGAATGCAGCCGACGTCGCCGGAAGATACCACCAAGAAGCCGATGCCTGGGGCCTGGGTGCGCAGCTACACCAGCAGCAGCGGCAAGGCGGGCCGAGTGTTTACGAGTACCTATGGGGCCTCCGGCGATCTGGTCAACGACGGCTTCCGGCGGATGGTGGTCAATGCCTGTTTTTGGGCCGCGGGCATGGAGCGCTCGATCCGGCCGGACATGAATATCAGTATCGTCGGCCCCTATCGTCCAACTTGGCACGGCGACCTCAAGCGTGCCGCGCACGTCAAGCCCGAGGACCTTGCCGGTTGGGATTCGCCGATTCTGCCCGCGCCTTGAGGTCGGGTTGGGTGCCCGAGGGCAATGGGCTGACGAACGGATTACAGCAGTCGCCTAGCGTCGGATTGTTTGTCTGTCCCTTAGTCTGATTAGGGTTGCTGGAACCACTGATTACACTGAACGCATCTGGGAAATTATAGCAGATGACGCAGCCACCGATCAGGTGAGTGAGCGTGGAGAGCGATCTTCATTGCCACTGCTCCTCATCGATGCGGGAACACTCTCCCATGCCCACTGGAAAAGACTTGCCAGGCGGCGGGTTGAGGCCAAGGTGGCTGTGACACAAGGCATTTTTCTCCATGTTCATCTACTTTCTGGTAGCACTCGGCAGCGGTCTGGGCGGATTGTTGCGCTTCACCCTCTCGGGGTATGCGGCGCAACAGTGGGGCGAAACGTTCCCCTGGGGCACCTTGCTGGTCAACGTCACCGGCTCATTTATTATCGGGTTTTTCGCCACCCTCACCGAACCTGGGGGGCGGGCGTTTGTTGGCGGCAACGGCCGCCAGTTTGTGATGACTGGCGTGTTGGGCGGCTACACCACGTTTTCCTCGTTCAGCCTGCAAACTCTGGCGCTGGCCCGCGACGGCGAGTGGCTGCATGCCGGCTCCAACGCGGTCATCAGCATGGTGCTCTGTCTCATCGCCGTGTGGCTCGGCCATTTGCTGGCCGCCGCGCTCACTCACCCGCGCTGATTTTTCCATCCTGGATGGCGGATTGGTGACGCTCCAAGCGGTATCGGTGATCCAATACCGGCATGGCCGGATGCCGGAGTGAAGAGATAGTTTTGCGCATCCGGACTTTTGGCTTGGATCGGCGGGCGGCAGCTCCTAGTTTTCGGCCGGCGAGAGCCGTTTCCTCATGGTCAAAAAAGATTTCACCATCCTCAACAAGCTCGGCATCCATGCCCGCCCAGCCGCACAATTCGTGAAAATTGCCAATCGCTTCCAAGCGGATGTGTTTGTCGAACGCGACGGGGAGGAAATTGACGGCAAAAGTATCATGGGCGTGATGATGCTCGCGGCCGGCTACGGCTCGGTCATCACCGTCACTGCCGACGGCAGCGACGAAGCGGCCGCCATCGCGGCCATCGGCGACTTGATTGAGCGCAAGTTCGAGGAATCCTGAACTGGTTGAGGCATTTGCGGCTTGCTAGACGGTGTTCACACAGCCAATGTGGCGACCAACCATGGCCACCAGCGCGCACTCCCCTGAAGTCGTCCACGAGGGCATTCCGGCATCCCCTGGTATCGCCATCGGCCCGGTGCATGTCATCGCCCGCGGCTTTTCCGCCCCCGAGGTATTTGAAATTGACCCGCGCGAGGTGGCCCACGAACAGGAACGCTTCCGCTTGGCTGTCGAGGTCACCAAAAAACAGCTCGCCGAGCTGCAACAGCGGCTAGAACATATTGCTGGCGACGAGCACGGCGATATTTTTGAGGCCCACATCATGATGCTGGAGGATCCGGCGGTGCTGGATCGTGTCGCGGCGGCCATCGCCAGCCGCTGTCAAAATGCGGAGTATGCGTTTTACGCGGTGATGCAGACGTTTCTAGAGGGGATGCGGCGCATCCCAGACCCGTACTTTCGCGAGCGCACCGCCGATATCGAGGATGTCTCCCAGCGCGTGCTGCGCAATTTCCAAGCCGATAGCGAGCCACGCCAACTCGGTCCCGAAGAGACGCATATCCTCATCGCCTACGACCTCACCCCGTCGGACACCGCCGGCATGGACCGCCGCCACTTGCTGGGTTTTGCCACCGAGCAAGGCAGCGTCAACTCGCACACCGCCATCCTCGCCCGAGCCTTCGGTATTCCGGCAGTAGTCGGGCTGAGCCGTTCGGTCATCGACGTGACCACACTGAGCTCTGCAATTCTTGATGGCTACGCGGGGCGGCTTATTTTGCATCCGTCGCCGGCCACCCTGGCGCATTATCGGCAACTGCACGCCGAGAAGGAAAAGATTCGCAATGCGCTAGAGAGCACCCGCGATGCCGCCACCGAGACGCTCGACGGCCATCACCTCACGGTTTCGGCCAATATCGAACTGCTCGAGGAACTCGAGCTCGTCACCCACAGCGGTGCCAAAGGCATCGGCCTCTACCGCACCGAGTTTCTCCTCCTCAACGGCAGCGACATCCCGAGCGAGGCCGTCCAAACCGAGGCCTACTCGCGGGTGACCCGCGCCTTAGCACCTCACCGCGTGATCATCCGCACCCTGGATGCCGGCGGCGACAAGCTGCAGATCGAACCACTCACCGAGCCGGAACCCAACCCATTCCTCGGCTGGCGCGGCATCCGGGTGTCGCTGGCGCGGCCTGCCATGTTTCGCGAGCAGCTCCGGGCTATTTTGCGGGCCAGCGCGATGGGCAAAGTGGCGGTGATGTTTCCGCTGGTCTCCGGTCTCTCGGAAGTCGAACGGGCCCGCGAACTCGTCCGCCGCTGCATGGATGAGTTGGACCGCGAGGGGGTTCCCTTCGATCATCAACTCCCCGTGGGAGTCATGGTCGAAGTGCCATCCGCCGCCGTCTGCGCCGATTTGCTCGCCCCGCATGTAGACTTTTTTTCCATCGGAACTAACGACCTCATCCAGTACACCGTCGCGGTAGACCGGGTCAATCCGCATGTCGCCGAGCTCTACCGGCCCACCCACCCCGCCGTGATCCGCTTGATCAAACATACCATCGACGCCGGCAACGCTCATGGCATCTGGACGGGCATCTGTGGCGAAATGGCCGGCGACATCCGCCTCACCCCGCTGCTCATCGGCCTCGGCGCCAAGGAATTGTCCGTCGGCCCACAACGCGTCGCCCGCGTCGGCCAAGCCATCCGCTCCCTCAACCTGGCCGAATGCTCGGCCATGGCCACTGACGTGATGGGCCAAACCCGCAGCTACGATATCCTCAACATCTCCCTCGATATCGCCCGCCGCAGCTACGGGTATTTGTTGGACTAACGGGCCGCAGCCCCGGAGAATTACAGAGTGACAGATAAATAGTAAAAAACCGGGGCTTTTCTGCGGGCTCAGCTGAATCCGGATCTTCTGGCTGGTGGCGTCATGTCAGCAGGTGTCGCGGG
>WBXD01000016.1 GCA_008932935.1 Verrucomicrobiota bacterium | reverse complement strand
CTCCGGCCGCAGTGCCCATGTGAGGCGAATACTAGCGTGCCGCCAGGCTCAGCCATTCTCAAAGCATGGTCAGCTACTGGCTCGCGCCGCGAGACGCGGCACGCACGGCCTGCGGCCGGAGGCACGCAGCCACCAACGCTCTACTGCAGATACGTCTTTGGCCGATAGAGCATGGCGAAGGGCACGAATATGATGGAGGTGGCGAGCATCAGCCACATGAAGAAGCGGAAGTAAGCCGCGCCGTGGAGCTTGGTCTGGCCGCCGCAGAAGGGCTGCCGGGAAAACGCGATGCCAGTTGCGGGTGCTGCGCTAGGCAGCGGCATGCCGACCTGCCGAGCGCGCCGCGTGAGCCACGGCTCCTTGGGGTGGAAACGGTCCGCCCACGAGGGTTGCGCGGCGGGCTCCGGCAGCTCCAGCTCAACGCTGAGGCCGAGGTCCCACTGGGTGCCAGGGGTGCTGTCAGGGCCATTGCTGATCAGCCGGAAATGCTTGGAATCGAGGATTTCATAGCGGATTGGGTTGCCCCAGGGATCGATGCCGAGCCTGCCGGACAGAGCCGACTCTGGTGGCAGTTTGGCGTCGGGCCCAGCGATCAACGCTTCGACCTGGGCGGCAGCGGCCTCGAACACGGGTTGCCCCGGAATGGTGAGCCCGGGGCTGGCATCCTTTTTGTACTCCATCACGAAGTCATCCGCCGTGCTGGTCTGACCATCATATCCGGGCAGCACCAAGGTGTGCGGGGCCTCGCGCGAGGCGGCCGGCAGTGCGGCATTGGCGAGCACGGCTTGCTGAGTGGCGGCGCTGGGGATTTGAATAAAACTGGCGGTGGTGGACGTGAACATATTGCCGGCCCATACCGAGAGGAGAAAAATCGACATGATCATCGACTTCATGTTCTTGGGGGCCTGGGTGTAGGCAAATTCCAAGCCGACGATGGAGACCATGATTTCCGCGGCGGTGACAATCACGAAGCAGAGCAGTTGCCAACCGATGGAGGGCGCGAGCCCGCGATCAATCCACGACTGCACCAACGCGGTCAGGGCATAGGAAAGAGTGACCAGAAACAACCCGATACCGATTTTTCGCAGCGGAGTGACCTGGAAGAAGCGCTTCATGAACGGATAGATGACAAATGTGAACAGCGGGATGAATACCAGGATCAGGATCGGGTTGATCGCCTGGATCTGGCTGGCCAGCCAGGTGATGCCGAGAAACCTGCAATTCATCTGCCCTGCCTGAAACACCCACGACGAGGACGTCTGATCATAGAGCGACCAAAAGACCGCGAAAAAACCAAATAGCGGGATCAATTTGGCCAAGGCCACCATGCCCTCGCGCGACCCCAATTCGGCGAAAAACTTTTTCCTGCCGGCAGGCGGGATGTGGGCGAACTTGTGCCTGCCCATCCAAAACAGCAGCGTCGCGATGGCCATCAATACCCCCGGCACCCCGAACGCCCAGTGCGGACCATACCACTCCAGCAGCCAAGGCGTGAGTAGGGTGGAAAAGACCGAGCCGAAGTTGATTGAAAAATAAAACCAGTTGTACACCCGGGTGAGCAGATGCTGGTTAGACGGGCCGAATTGATCGCCCACATTCGATGAGACGCAGGGCTTGATGCCGCCCGAACCGATGCAAATGAGCAGCAACCCCGCAAACAGCCAGTTCGACGAGTGCCCGTGGGTGCCCATCAACGCCAGTGCCGCGTGCCCACCACAATACACTAGGCTGAGCAGCAAAATCGTGCGGTACTTGCCCAGAAAAATATCGCTGAGCAGGGCACCTAACAAAGGCGTAAAGTACACCCAGGCGGCAAATGCGTGGAAGTGTTCGACCGCCTCGGCCTCCGCCATCGGCGTGCCGCCCGCCCCGTCCATCAGGTAGAGGTACTTCACCATGAAGAACCCTAGGATCGTACGCATGCCGTAAAACGAAAAGCGTTCGGCGGCTTCGTTGCCAATGATCCAGGGAATCCCCGGGGGCATGTGCTCGGTGTCGATGGCGGTGGTGCGGCGGGACATGGGGGGGGGCGGAAATTTTAGAGTTTGGATCGGGGATCGGGGCGGCGGGGATGTCAAGATCCGACACGTTCCGCGCGACATCAGACGTGGCGGCGTGACGCCGCAGCCACGTGCCCGCTCACCAGCGGATGGCGGCGGCAGCCCAGGTCAAGCCGGCACCGAAGACGACGAGTACGATATTGTCGCCGCGCTTGAAAGCGCCGCTGCGATTGGCCTCGTCGAGAGCGATGGCGATGGCAGCGGCAGAGGTATTGCCGTACTTATCGAGGTTGACGAAGACGCGCTCGTTGGGCACGGCGAGGCGATCGGCGATGGCATCGATGATGCGCAGGTTCGCCTGGTGTGGGATGACGCAGGCGATGGACTCGGCGGTGAGGCCGGCGCGTTCGATGACTTTTTCGGCGGCTTCCTTCATGCGGTTGACCGCGTGCTTGAAGACTTCCTTGCCCAGCATATTAAGAGTGAAGAGCTGGTCATTCACATTGGCGGCGGTGATCGGACAGGCGGTGCCGCCGCCTGGAATTTTGAGCAAATGGGTCAGGTTACCATCGGTGCCCATCTCGGTGGCGAGGATGGATCCTTCTCCCGGCGCTGCCAGACGCAACACGGCCGCCCCGGCACCATCGCCAAACAACACGCAAGTGGAACGGTCTTCCCAGTTGGTGACCGCGGAAAGTTTCTCCGCACCGATGATGATCGCATTTTTGAAGGCACCGGAGGCAATCAGGCGCTTGGCGAGTTTCATCGCGTAGAGGAAACCCGAGCAAGCCGCAGAAATATCAAAGGCCACGGCTCGGCTGGCCCCGAGATTGTGTTGGATGTAGCAGGCTGTGGCCGGCGTCGGCGTGTCCGGGGTGATGGTCGCCACGATAATGAGCTCCAACTCGTCAGCACTCAACCCGGCGTTGTCCAAGGCCCGCCGGGCTGCGTGGGTACCCATCTGGGAGGTGGTTTCCTCAGCGGCGGCGATGCGCCGTTCGCGGATGCCGGTGCGGCTGAGGATCCACTCTTCGCTGGTGTCCACGCGTTGCGCCAACTCGGCGTTGGTGAGAATCCTCTCAGGAACGTAGCTGCCAGTGCCTGCAATGCAGACCGAAAGGATGGAGGGCGTCAATTGACTCATGCGGCGGCAGAGTGAAACGCCGGTGCCGCCGCCACAAGCGCGAAGTTGCTTAACAGCCGTTAAATTTCACAACCCGCTTACCGGCACTGGATGGATGGCGGCGAGCGCCTCCTCGATGCGTGGGTTGACGCGATGAGCGGCGGTTTCGATGCCGACGCGGATGGCGTTGCGCACGGCGAGGGCAGAGGACGATCCGTGGGCGATGATCACCACGCCATTGACGCCGAGCAAGGGACTGCCGCCATAGGTTTCATAGTTGCCTTTGGCCTTGAGAGCGGTGAAAGCGCCCTTGGCGATCAAGGCCCCAAGCATCCGCAGCGGGCTGGCGGTGATTTCCGCCTTGAGCCATTTGGACACGGCCTTGGCCGTGGATTCCACGGTTTTGAGCATCACGTTGCCGGTGAATCCGTCGCAGAGGACCACGTCGAGTTCGGTCTCGAACAGGTCGTGACCCTCGACGTTGCCAATGAAATGAATCCCTGGGGTTTGCTTGAGCAGTTTGAAAGTTTCCTTGGTGAAGGCGGTGCCTTTTTCGTCTTCCTCGCCGTTGGACATGAGGCCGACCCGTGGGTTTTCAACCCCCAGCACGTGGCGGGCAAAGGCGGTGCCCATCACCGCGTAGGCAACGAGGTGCTCTGGCTTGGCTTCGGGGTTGGCTCCGGCATCGAGGATGCTGCACAAGCCGTACTCGTTGGGAATCGCCGTAGCGATGCCCGCCCGGTCTACCCCCTTAAGGGTGCGCAACTTCAAGGTGGCGGAAGCCACCACCGCACCGGTGTTGCCGGCGGAAACGAAAGCATCGGCCACACCGGTATGAACCAGGTCCATGGCGACGTTGATGGACGAGAGTTTTTTGCGGCGCACGGTTTTAGCACCGGGCTCGGACATACTGATTACCTCAGGGGCATGCACGATGCTCACCCGCGGATCATTTAAATCGAGCCCTTGGCGCGCACATTCTTCCTGCAGCACGGCTTGATCGCCAACCAAAAACAAATGCTTCAGCCTAGGATAAAGGCGCAGCGCATCGATAGCCCCACCGATATTGGTCGAAGGGGCGTGATCCCCACCCATGGCATCCAAGGCTAGTTTCATAGAGGTATGGCAATGCAGCCGCCGGTTTCAAACCACACCGCCACCCCGGGATGACCCGATGCGACGCCTGTGGCATGTCACCTGTCGGCGCTTCAGAGGGCCTCTACGTCCAGCACTTGGCGGTTGCGATAATAGCCGCAAGATGGGCAGGCAATGTGCGATGGCACACGGCTTCCGCACTCGGAGCAGCTTTTAAAGATAGGTGCACGCCAACGGGTGGCACCACGGCGCATTTTCTGACGGCTTTTGGATTGGCGGCGCTTTGGAACAGCCATAATATTTCGTTAGTTTAGAGTTGGTCCTTGAGGTCCTTGAGGTTGTCGAGAGCCGACCAGCGGTCGTCACCCTCGGCGTGGGGGGGGGGTTCTTGCCCGCTTTCCACAACTTTGTCTACCGCTAAATATCGCGAATCCATTTCACAGGCCTGTCCAAGGTCCCCATTTTCGCATTTCGGGTCGCGCGGAAAGTGCAATAACACCTCTTCCCGTAAGGATTCCGTGACATCTAAGTCGCCTTCACTAACAATTTCCAAAGAAATCGCTGCCTGCTCGACGCGGATGGTTTGGAGGAAGGGATGAACGCTGCGCACGCAAGTGAATTCGAACACAGCGCTCAGCGATCCGGTCAGCAGCAACTCCGAACCATAGCGCTGGGCCCACAAGTCGTACTCAAGGGCGCCGAGCGCCTGCGCGTCCCCTGCCGGCAGATCAAAAACCTCCGGCTCTAACTCGCCCACAAAGCTTTTGCCGTCTTCGGGCAGGCTCGCCAGGTCGATCATCAAGCGTTTCTTCATGGGCAGAGCCTAATTCGCCCGGGCCCGGCCGGCAAGGCGCAATTCGGCCGCGCTGCGGCAGCGCGCAAGTAAGGCGCATCAAGCCTGCCTTAGGCTCTCCCCAGCGTCACCGCGTGGTAGCGCGGGCAAGCTGCCGGGTGCACGGGCCGCACTGCGGCAGTTGGCACAGATTCAACTTGAGAGTCGCGGGTATCCGATCCAGGGTCAAGCCATGCCCAACTTCAACGCGCTACTTCAGGACGACCTCAAAGCCGCCATGCGGGCCAAGGACGTCGTCGCCCTTAACGCCTTGCGGGCCTTGAAAACAGCGCTCACCAACGCCGCCATCGAAAAAGGCGGCCTCGGCACCGCCCTCGATCCCGCTGAGTCCGTCGCCATCGTCAGAAAACAGGTCAAGCAACGGCAAGAGTCGCTGGCCCAATACGCCGCCAATGAGCGCCCCGAACTAGCCGCCATCGAACAGGCAGAAATCACCGTGTTGCAGCGCTACCTGCCAGCCGCCCTGAGTGCCGCGGAACTCGACGAATTGATCTCGGAGGCCATCGCCGAAATCGGCGCCACCTCCAAGGCTGCACTCGGCCAGGTCATCAAGCTGGCCCAGGACAAAGCCGCCGGTCGCGCCGATGGCAAAACCCTCTCCCAAGCTGTGATGAAGCGCCTGGGCTGAGCGCGCTCGGATTTTTTCCAGTGCCGGGAAACATTGCGCTTTGCGGGCTGGGCGGGTTGGAGTTTACTCCGCGACATGATCGATATGTTGGTGTGCTTATACGCTTTGCCGGACGTTGCGGAACTTTATCGCGAAGTGGCGGCCACCGGCGTGACCCTGCGACGCGTTCGGGCC
The DNA here is from genome assembly GCA_008932935.1 of Verrucomicrobiota bacterium. Taxonomy (GTDB): domain Bacteria; phylum Verrucomicrobiota; class Verrucomicrobiia; order Verrucomicrobiales; family Akkermansiaceae; genus Luteolibacter. Next base: position 20,439 of record WBXD01000016.1, on the reverse strand, counting down.
TTTGAAAAACACACGGTGGCCGCGTTTGCCAGAGATAATTTCTCGGCCAAATGGGCCAGCGAGGTCGAGGTGGCTTGCTGCCGCCAACCCGTCTCCTGCTTCATCGCCACCCGCGAACAACACATTCTCGGCTTCGCCTGCTTTGAGACGACGCAGCGCGGGTTTTATGGACCGGCCGGGGTGACCGAGAACGCCCGCGGCTTAGGTCTGGGCAAGGCCCTGTTGTTCAAGGCGCTCGAAGCGCTGCGCGAACTCGGCTATGCCTACGCCATCATCGGCGGCGTGGGACCGCGGGAGTTTTATGCCAAAGCTTGCGGGGCTGTCGAGATTGCCGGGAGCGATCCGGGCACTTACGCGGATCTATTGCCGTGAGCAGCGGCACCACGGCCTGCGCAACCACACTTGCCAAGTGTCGTGTGAAGACGTGAGGTGCCAAGGCGCGCTGGCTTCAGCCGGCGTGCGTGCGCCGCATCACGCGTAGCTGCGGATGGACACGTGGACGTCGTCGAACTGGAGGGGCTCCTTGTGCAGCACGGGAGCGGCGTCGGGCCCCTTGTATTCCCAAGCGGAGACGTGGGAGAAATTTGCGTCATCGCGTTTGGCCTCCCCGGGTTGGGTGTTGCCGGAGATCACCTCGGGATCCTTGTCGAAGAACTGGTGTTCGAGGCGAAAATGACCGCCGCAAGATTCCTCGCGGTCGCGGGCATCGTAACACATCACTTCCGCAAATTCCAAGAAGTCGGCGACGCGCCCGGCCTTTTCGAGTTCCATGTTGGCATTTTCGCCGGAACCGGGAATGCGCACGTTTTTCCAGAACTCCTCGCGGATAGCTGGGATGCGCTCCAGCGCTTCGCTTAGACCTTCGCGGGAGCGGGCCATGCCGCAATGATTCCACATCGTCATGCCCAGTTCGCGATGGAAGGAATCGACGGTGCGGCGGCCTTGGATGGCCAGCATTTTCGACGTGCGCTCGCCAACTGCCACTTCAGCCTGCTTGAACTCGGGCATCGCCGTGGTGATGCTGCCGGGCTGCTGCGTAACCAGATAGTTGGCAATCGTGGTGGGGATGACAAAATAGCCATCCGCCAAGCCTTGCATCAGCGCCGAGGCCCCGAGACGATTGGCACCGTGGTCGGAGAAGTTCGCCTCGCCGAGCACATGCAGGCCGGGAATATTGGACATGAGGTTGTAATCCACCCACAAGCCGCCCATCGTGTAGTGAACTGCTGGATAGATCATCATCGGCAGCTTGTAGGGATCCTCGCCGGTGATTTTCTCGTACATCTGGAACAGGTTGCCGTAGCGCGAGCGGATCGTCCCCTCGCCGAGGCGCTTGGTGGCATCCCGGAAATCCAGATAGACACCGAGGCCAGTGGGGGCGATGCCGCGGCCATCGTCACACGCTTCCTTGGCAGCGCGAGAGGAAATATCGCGCGGCGACAGGTTGCCAAACGACGGATACTTCCGCTCCAGATAGTAATCGCGATCATCCTCCGCTACATCGGTCGGATTGAGCTGCTTTTTCTGCAGTTTCATGGCCACTTCCTGGGATTTTGGCACCCAGATTCGGCCGTCGTTGCGCAGCGATTCGGACATCAGGGTGAGCTTCGATTGGTAATCCCCGCTCACCGGAATACACGTCGGATGAATCTGGGTGAAGCACGGGTTAGCAAACAAGGCGCCGCGCCGCGCCGCCCGCCACGCCGCGGTGACGTTGCAACCCATCGCATTGGTTGAGAGGAAAAATACGTTGCCGTAGCCGCCCGTGGCCAGAATCACCGCGTCCGCTGCATGGCTGGTGATGGCACCGGTGGCCAGATCACGCACCACAATTCCCTTGGCATGGCCATCAACGAGCACCATGTCCAACATTTCGCTGCGCGGATACATCGTCACCCCACCTTTGTGAATTTCCTTTTCCAACCCCTGATAGCAGCCGATAAGCAGTTGCTGGCCGGTCTGGCCGCGGGCATAAAACGTCCGCGATACCTGCGAACCGCCGAAGGAACGATTATCTAGCAATCCACCGTATTCGCGGGCAAACGGCACCCCCTGCGCTACACATTGGTCGATGATCGCGTTGGACACCTCCGCTAGCCGATAGACATTGCCCTCGCGGGAACGAAAGTCGCCTCCTTTGATCGTGTCGTAAAACAAGCGCCGCACCGAGTCGCCATCATTTTGATAGTTCTTGGCGGCGTTGATCCCGCCTTGGGCGGCGATCGAGTGGGCGCGGCGCGGGCTGTCCTGATAGCAGAAGCATTTCACCTGATAGCCCATCTCGGCCAACGAAGCGGCGGCGGCACTACCGGCTAGACCGGAGCCAACGATAATGACGGAGAATTTGCGTTTGTTAGCGGGGTTGATCAGCTTCGAGTCCATCTTATGCTTGGACCATTTCTGCTCAAGCGGACCGGATGGGGTTTTGCTATCGAGGATCATAGGTGTGGGAGTAAGAATTAAGAATTGGATTAGGCCTTGCCGAAGCCGAAGCACAGAATCGCTAGAGGAATCGAGATGAAGCCCAGCCAAATAACCAGCGCGTAGCCCAGCGACAGGCAGCGCAAAACCCCTGCGCTTTTCTTAAAGCGCAGTCCCAGGGTCTGAAAAACCGAGGCGACCCCATGGCTCAGGTGGCTGCACAGCAAGGTCATGGAGATGATATAAAACAAGGTGACCCAGCCGTTACTGAAGCCATCAATGACCATTTGCCAGGCATCGTGGCGGACGAGTGGCTCGCCGTTGTTCATCACGGTTTCCTTGTAGCGTGGCAGCGTGTCGTATTGATTGCCGACCCGCATGGTGAAATGCATTATGTGATAGATGAAAAACGCCAATATGGTCAGGCCCGACCACACCATCGTGCGCGACGACAGGGAGGCCTGGATGACCGCCTGGCATTCGTAGGGTTTGCGGGCAGCGCGGTTCTGGAGGGCCAGGCTGATGGTTGCCGCCACATGCAGCGTCAGTGCACCAATCATAATCACCCGGAACAGCCAGATGCCCGCACCGTGGAACATGTGATGGAGGAAATACGCGTAATCGTTGAATGCCTCGCGGCCGACGAACACCAACAGATTGCCCACCAAATGGCCGGCGAGGAATATCACTAGAAACGCTCCGGTTAAGGCAACAATGAGTTTTTTTCCTATCGAGGAGGTCCAAATGACGGTCAGGCTGGCGATAATGGCATTCATGGCAGGTTAGAAATCGGACGGAGTGGCCGCCAACTGCGGACAGGCAGCAATAGGCAATCCGGCCCAATTTGACAAGTCCAAGCCGTCAATCAGGCAGAATCGTGAAGTGAAAAGCAGGATTCGCGCGGTGAGATGCCCGCCACTGCAGGCGCTAAAACGGCTTACTCAGTCCGAGCCAGGCCGCAAATGCGGCTGCAGCGAGGCACAGGATCATCACCAGCGCGGCGGGCAGCAGCTTGCGCTTGGCCAGCACCGGGGCTACCCCGAGAAACAGCCACAGCGCCAGCTTAAGCATCCACCAATACTGGTGCACCGGCGGTTTGCCTAACATCGCAAAGCCAACACCCGCAATGAGCAACAGCGCGATGCCGTGGAGCATGGACGCGACCTTCTTGCTAGCTGAGCCGAGCAAAATGGCGCCAAGTGAAGTGAACAAGGCGAATACGCCGACTAAATGCAAGGTTTTGAGAAAAATAGGGTCCATGGTGGTTTGTGGGGCGCCGCAGTGTCAGCTAGTTTTGCGTCAGCGCAAGCCTGTTTGCTCACAGAATCATTTGGACTCATTAATTAGCTGGGCAGGGCCAGACGCAGTGATAGGCAGCCAGCCTGTCTTCCGCCACCATGCCCCAAGCCCAATCCTGCCGACTCATTTGCAAAATTACTGCACAGCCGCTCTACTTCCGCTTCCTGCCCGCCGGGTAGCGCCGCGAGATGGCCGGGGGGGCAGTCGCCGTGGCAGGGTGGTCCTTGAGCGCGCGGATCTGATCGCGGAGGTGGGCGGCGCGCTCGAACTCAAGGCGCGACGAGGCCTCGCGCATCTCCTCTTCCAGATCGGCGATGACACGCAGCTTGTCATAGGTTTCCTCGCTATCGGCCACCAGCGAGGCATTGAGCTTGTTAGCGTGAACCACCTCATTCTCATGGGTGTGCAGACTCTGTTGGACCGCCCGGATCACACTCTGCGGAGTGATGCCATGGGCCTCGTTGTGCGCCAGTTGCCGCGAGCGGCGGTGCTCGGTCACATCCAGCAAGCGCTGGATAGAATCGGTCACCTTATCGCAAAACAGCACGCACTCACCGTGGAGGTGGCGGGCGGCACGACCGGCGGTTTGAATCAAGGATGTATCATTGCGCAGGAAGCCCTCCTTGTCGGCATCGAGAATGCACACCAGCGACACTTCCGGCAGGTCGAGGCCTTCGCGCAGCAGGTTAATACCTACCAAAATATCGAAGCTCGCGGCACGCAGTTGGCGCAAAATCTCCACCCGCTCGATAGCGTCAATGTCGGAGTGCAGGTAGCGCACCTTGAGCCCCGTGCCGCTCAAGTACTCGCTGAGGTCCTCCGCCGTTTTTTTCGTCAGAGTGGTGACCAGCACCCGCTCGTGGCGCTCCACCCGCTGACGGCACAACTCGATCGTTTCGTCAATCTGGCCGGTGAGCGGCCGCAGGATGACCTTGGGATCGATCAGGCCGGTGGGACGGATAATTTGTTCGACGATGAGCGGCGTGCCGCGCTTGGTCGGATCAAAGTCGCCCACCGCTTGCTCGTTGCCGCTGGGCAGGGCGTGGATTTTACGCCGGTCGTAGATGGCGAAGCTGCCGTCGGCATTGCGCGACTTCACTGGAATAAACGCCGAGTTCTCGGGGCGCGAGTTGAGGATTTCAAACGGCCCAGGGGTGGCGGATACATATACCCGCTGGCCGGTCACCTGCATGAACTCGTCGAAGCGTAGCGGCCGGTTGTCCAACGCACTAGGCAGCCGGAACCCGTGTTCCACCAGCACCATCTTGCGGCTGCGGTCGCCTTCATACATCCCCCCAATCTGCGGGATGGTGGCGTGGCTCTCATCGACCAACAACAGGAAATCGTCCGGAAAAAAGTCCAGCAAGGTATTAGGCCGGGCACCAGGCTCTCGCCCAGTTAGATGGCGCGAGTAGTTCTCGATGCCCTGGCAAAAGCCCATTTCCGCCATCATTTCCAGGTCGTACTCGGTGCGCATCCGCAGCCGTTGCGCCTCTATCAGCTTTCCCTGCAGCTCAAACTCAGCGATGCGCGCGTCGAGTTCCTGGCGGATAGCCACCGCCGCCCGCTTGAGTTTGTCGCCCGGCGTCACATATTGCTTTGCGGGAAAAAACGTGTGGTGATCGAGGCGCTCGATAACCGCTCCGCTGAGGGTGTGGATGCTAGTGATGCGTTCGACGGTGTCGTCGAAGAACTCGATGCGGATGGCGGTTTCATCGAGATAGGCGGGATGGACTTCCACCACATCGCCGCGCACTCGAAACTTGCTGCGGCCAAACGCAATATCGTTGCGCTCAAACAGCATCACTACCAGCGAATTGAGAAACTCCTCGCGGCTGAGCGATTGCCCCACCCGCACCGGTACCATCATGTTCTCATAATCCTCTGGCGAGCCGAGGCCGTAAATACATGACACCGAGGCCACCACGATGGTGTCCTCGCGAGTGAGCACCGAGCCCATCGCACCGAGACGTAGCCGCTCAATCTCATCATTGATAGAGGAGTCTTTCTCAATGTAGGTGTCGCTGCGCGCAATGTACGCTTCCGGCTGATAGTAATCGAAGTAGGACACGAAATACTCCACCGCGTTGTGCGGAAAAAAATTCTTGAACTCGGAGTAAAGCTGGGCCGCCAGCGTCTTGTTGTGGCTCATGACCAGCGCCGGGCGACCGTGGCGCGCGATCAGGTTGGCCATCGTGAACGTCTTGCCCGAACCAGTCACACCTAGCAACGTCTGGTGGCGGTTACCCGCGCCTATCGACTTGGCGAGCTTTTCTATCGCCTGCCCCTGATCGCCCTCGGGTTGGTAGTCACTGACCAGTTGAAATGCCATTGCCGGCTCAATCTATAGGCCGGGGCCACCGGCTTGGCAAGGCGGAGGAAAGACGCAAGACACAAGAGAAGAGAATAAGCTCGGCTTCGCCAGTCCGACCTCCGTCTTCTCTTGCGTCTTGCCGTCTTGCGTCTTGAGTCTTCTTTCCGCTTGCCCTTGGTGGCGGGCGGCATCAGGCTGCAGCCATGCCTGCTGATGTCATCTCGCTGCTGCAACATCTGGTGCGAATTCCTTCGGTTAATCCTGACAACGCGCCGGGCACCGTGGAGTCTGGTGAGGACGAGCTGGCGCAGTTTCTCGGCGGCTGGCTCGAGGCACTGGGTGCTGAGGTGCTGCTCGAGGAGGTGCTGCCCCAGCGGCCGAATCTAATTGCCAGATTCGCGCCGATGGACGGCCGCCCGCGAATTTTGCTCGGCCCGCATCTCGATACCGTCGGGGTCGGCGGCATGACTATCGACCCCTTCGGCGGTGAGTTGCGCGACGGCAGTGTGTGGGGGCGTGGCGCGTCGGATACCAAAGGACCGATGGCAGCCATGTTGTGGGCGCTGCGGGAATGTCGCGGCGTGCTGGCCAAGCTACCGGTGGCGGTGGATTTCGTGGCGTTCATGGGCGAGGAATCGGGTCAGTGGGGCTCGAAAGATTTTGTCAGGCGCCACGCGGCCGAGTACACTTTTGCGGTGGTGGGTGAACCGACCTCGATGCAGGTGGTGCACGTAACCAAAGGCTCGTTGTGGGCGACGCTGCAGGCCACCGGCAAGGCGGCGCACAGCTCGCAACCGGAGCGCGGCGACAATGCCATCCTTAAACTCACCCGCTCGCTGGACACTTTAGACCATCATCTGGGCCATGCGCTGGCCGCGTTCACCCATCCGGCACTCGGCAGCCCCACCTTCAACGTCGGGGTGATCCGCGGCGGATCGCGCCCTAACATCGTCCCTGATCTCGCGCAGGCCGAACTCGACATGCGCATCACTCCGGCGCTGGCGGCTGCGGGCGGAGGGTTACACCTGCTGCGCGAGATGCTGGAAAATCACGCGCTGCCGGTCCAAATCGTCCATTCGCACGAGAATCCGCCGATGGAAACCGCCGCCACCCACCCGCTGGTACAGGCATTGTTGGCGGTAGACCCGGCCACCCAACTGGCTGGGGCCCCGTGGTTTTCGGATGCGGCCCATCTATCAGACGGTGGCGTGCCCAGTGTTTGCCTCGGGCCGGGCTCGATTGACCAAGCACACACGGTCGACGAGTTCATCGCAAGCTCCGCCGTCCGCCATGCCGCAGAGTTTTTCGAGGCATTCATCCGCCGTCTCTAACCATCGGTAGCCGCGGCTCTGTGGGAGAATACTGTGCCGGCGGGATACACTGCTTAAGGAACGGTGGCATTTTGTCCCCGCTGCGTATCCAGACAAAATGCCCACCTCCTTAGGCCGGGCTATTTGGCTGGCGTGGCCGGCGCTGGGGGAGCCGGAGGCGCGTCCAACTGTAATTTGGCAATCTGCCCGGCGCTCAGACCGAAGCTCTTGAGCACTCCGGTGGCCATCATCACGTTGCCAGCCGGATTCATGTGGAAGCCGTCGCCGGTTAGAAGATTGCCCTTCTTGTCGGGTCCGGCCTTGGCGATGGCGGCCTGCATATCGGCATTGAGATCGGCGAGCAGGCACTTTTTGTTCTTGGCCAGAGCCCGCAGAAAGTCGTTGTAGACAATGAGTTTCTGGTTGTTGGTATTGGGCTTGAAGACATCATCCCACCGCCACACCTAATTCCCTGCGGCGCTCTCCCTGGCCAACATCTCGGCCTCCTCCTCATGCGAATGGATCTGCATGGATACCTGCACGCCTTCGCGCTCGGCGGCGGCCTTGAGCACACTGCGAATGGCGGAGGCGGTGAAGCCGTTGCGCCCGATCAACACCGCTACATCCGCCTGCGCTAGAATCAACTTGAAACGCACGCGCTTGGGTCCGACCTCCGCCACTTTCAGCTGCGCCTTGGCGGGCTCGTCAATCAACTTGACGGCCACATACTGGAGAAAGTTCTTCAATTTATCGGTGACGGTCTGCATACCGGGGTCATGATGCACGGGGGTGGTCCGCTGTGCAAGGCTTGGCTAGGGATTTTCACGTGGGCGCGGCGGGACTGGTCGGAATCTGTTTGAGAGTCAGCAAGGAGGGAAGTTTCTGCTGCGCATTGGTGCTTCAGGCGCGACAGAGTGTTCGGCAGGATGCCGAACACAGCCGGCGGGACGCCGGCGCTCCCCATCGCTAACCTCCCATTCCCGCCTTGCCAAGGCGGTGACCAGCCGCCAATGTTACCGACATGTCACGCACGCACCGCATTACGATATTGGCCGGAGACGGTATTGGCCCGGAAGTCATGACCGAGGCCCTGGGGATTCTCGCCGCCGCCGAAGCCCGCTTCGGATTTAGCGTTTCCCGCAGCGAGCACCTAGTGGGTGGCGCTGCCATCGACGCCACCGGCCACCCGCTGCCACCAGCCACCGTGGCGGCCTGCGAGGCCGCCGACGCGATTTTATTTGGCTCGGTGGGCGGTCCACAATGGGAGAGTCTGCCGCCGGATATTCAACCAGAACGCGGTGCCTTGCTGCCATTGCGCAAGCACTTCGGGCTGTTCGCCAACCTGCGTCCGGGAGTGTGCCTACCCGCCCTCACCCACGCCTCGCCGGTCAAACAAGAACTCATTGCCGACGGCTTCGACGTGCTGTGCGTGCGCGAACTAACCGGCGGCGTGTACTTCGGCCAACCCAAAGGCCGCCACGAGGAAAATGGCGAACCGGTGGCGCTCGATACGATGATTTACCACAAAAGCGAGATCCAGCGCATCGCCCGCGTCGCCTTCACCGCCGCGATGGGCCGCAAGAAACGCCTGCTGTCGGTGGACAAAGCCAACGTGCTGGCCACCTCGGTGTTATGGCGCGAGACAGTCATCGAAATCGCCAAGGAATTTCCGGAAGTGGAGCTCTCCCACATGTACGTCGATAATGCCGCCATGCAGCTCATCCGCCGCCCCGGCTCGTTCGATGTGTTGGTTACCGAAAACCTCTTCGGCGACATCCTCTCCGACGAAATGGCCATGATCTCCGGCTCGCTCGGCATGCTCCCGTCCGCCTCGCTCGGCACTCGCAAGGACAATGGTCTCTATTTCGGCATGTACGAGCCGTCCGGCGGCTCCGCTCCTGATATCGCCGGCCAGGGCATCGCCAACCCAATCGCCCAAATCCTCTCCCTCGCCATGCTTCTGCGATTTTCGTTAGGTGAACTCGAAGCCGCCGACGCTATCGAAGCCGCCGTAGCCCAAGCCATCGCCGACGGCCTGCGCACCGGCGACATCGCCACTGGCCGCGACGGCGAAACGCGCGTCGGCACCGCCGCCATGGGCGCGGCGATCCTCGCGCGGCTCTGAGGCGCTCATGGAGTGCGGCAGCTTGCTGCCGCCTAACTAAGCCAGCTTGCTGGCGCGTGTCCATCGCTGCGGCGCGGAGTGCGGCAGCTTGCTGCCGCAGCGGGCAAGCCCGCCCCCTCCCAGGCGGGGGCAAGCCCCCGCACTCCGTGCCAGTGTGCTGGCGCGTGTCCATCGCTGCGGCGCGGAGTGCGGCAGCTTGCTGCCGCCTAACTAAGCCAGCTTGCTGGCGCGTGTCCATCGCTGCGGCGCGGAGTGCGGCAGCTCCGCTCCCGCAGCGGGCAAGCCCGCGCCCCCTCCAGGCGGGGGCAAGCCCCCGCACTCCGTGCCGCTTGCTGGCGCGTGTCGGCGTGCCACATACCTCTTAAGCCGGCGCTGCATCACGCCGCATCTCCATCCACCACAGAAACCCAAATGCCGCGTAGTAAGCGGCAAATTCAAGCAGCTTAAGCCAATACTGGATGGGAGCATCGCCACCGTGACAACCGCAGGCAATGTTGAGTTGATGTGCCCAAGCCCAGCCGATAGCTACGGTAAAGGCCGTCACCAAGCCGCAGAACGCCAGCAGAGTGCCACGCCGCAACATACCTAACATCAGGCCAAGTCCCGTCACGATTTCCACCCAAGGCAGCGTGTAGGCCACCAGCGCATCCAGCGGTGGCCCAACCATTTGGTAATTGGCGACATCCTCGGTGAAGCGGTCCAAGCCGCTGCCAAAAACCTTCTGACTGCCGCTCCAAAAAAACCACAGCCCCAGGCCTATCCGCAGGGCCCACGCCATATATGTTAGATTTTCCCGCCGACAATTCATGGCTAAGCATGGTGCGTCGCCTCACGCCGGGCAAGCGCATTGTGGGCACGGTATGGAGCCACCCCATTCCTGTGATGGTAGCGGAAGGGTGGCCCCTGAGTGCGCGCTGCAGGCTCATTTCATGGCCGATTCTTCCACGCGACGACAGGAACGTAGCAGCTCCACACAATCACGCCTATCGCGCTTGCGGCTTGGGAGTGCCGAGCCAGACGTTTTCGAAGCCATTGCGCGGGCGCTGGGCTTGGCGGATGAGCCCATCGGCTGTTAGGGCAAACCAGGGGTACATCTCCCCGCCGCAGGCTTCGATCGCCTGGGCAGTCCACACGTTGCAGATGCGCGGCAGATGATAGGTGTAGGCACCTTCCATCAGCACTCCCCCACCCCAACTCGACGGGCCAATGACCCGCGGTCGGCCATCGCTGCTGTGGCGGCTAACATGGTTGAGGAAGGCGGCTAGTTGGGGGCCTCGACCGCGGGGGACGAGATTGCGCCAGACGCGTTGTTGTTGGCATACGTTGACGACGTAGCCGTCGAACGGAATTATTTCCATAACCGATGGCGACGGAGTGAAAAAGGCGCGGAATATCTGCCACGGGTTGAGCGGGGTGTGCTGAACATAGGCGGTGCGCTCACCCCAGCTGAGAGTAACATAAGTCGGATGGCCAAAACCCACCGGCGGCACGAAGCCAGATTCTATCAACCATGCGTATCGAAATACCATGCCGGTGTGGAGCTGATCCGCAATCAGCCAGATCATCACCTCGGGATCGCGGACCGGGACGGCAGCAACTGACATGCGCGTGGTGGTTGCCACCGGAATTCGGGGAGCAGCAACTGCGGGCGGCGGTGGAATGCGGATGCACGAGGCACCTAGCAAGACCGGCGCGAACATGCAGACGCTCCGCATTGCGCGAACTGCCCAGCCTATGACGCGCGACTCATGCCTCATGACTGGAAAGGATAGATTCAGGCGGGCAGGAACGAGCAGATGTATTGGCAGATCCCCTCGCCCACGGTGATGGTGAAGCCGCTGTTGGCGGCCACCTCGAACGCTTGGCCGGCGGAGAACGTTAGAACTTCAGTGCTGCCGTCGAGGACGACGGTGCAGGATCCGGCGATGATTTCCATGCGTTCGGCGGCGGCGGTGCCGAAATGGTACTCGCCTGGATAGATGAGGCCCAGGGTTTTCTTGCTGGCATCGGCGAGATGGATGGTGTGGGATACGACGCGGCCATCGAAATAGATGTTGGCCTTGGCATCGACAGTGACGTTGGGGAAGCTGGGCATGGGGATATGGGAATTATTGGTTATAGGGAAAGAGGAGACGCAAGACACAAGACACAAGATAAGAGGAAGAAACAAGCCGTAGCGGCTCTTCTCTTGAATCTTCAAGTCTTGCGTCTTGAAGTCTTGTGTCTTTTTCTCATTCGCTGGGCAGTTCGGCGGTTTTCCAGGCGGCATAACCGCCCTCGAGGATGGACACCGAGTGACCGAGTGCGGCGAGCCTGGTGGCGACTTTGGTGGAGTTCTGGCAGGATAGATCGCTGCAATATAGCATGACGGGGTGCTTAGCCGTCTTAGCATCACGCATTTCGGCTTCGCGCGAGGCAAGTTGGGCGTCAAATTGACTCGCGGGCCAACTGCGGGCACCTGGAATGTGACTAATGCGGTAGGAAAAACCGGGGCGCACGTCGTAGATGAGAGCGGTGGCGGATTGCTGGAGCGGGTAGAAGCTGTTCAGCGACATGGGCGTGACTGTGCCTGGCTTAGGGATGGCGGCGCTTAGCGGGGCCGGCCGCGACCGCACAGTGAGTGCGGCGGGTGTGTCAGGCCGGCGGGATGGACCCACTGCCGGCAATGCGCAACCAGCGAGGACGCTGAGGAGGCAGGCGGCAGCGATCCATCGGCGCGCGGCGCGGGTCATTTGACGATTTTGATAAGTTCGACGTCAAAGACGAGGAGACCGCCGGGGCGGCCGCCGCCGGGATTTTCGCCGTAGCCGAGGGCGGCGGGGATCCAGAAGCGGCGGTGTTCACCTTCAACCATGAGTTGGACCCCTTCGGTCCAGCCTGGAATCACTTGATTGAGGCCGAAGGTGATGGGTTCGCCGCGAGTGACGGAGCTATCGAAAAGTTTGCCGTCGGTGGTCCATCCGGAGTAGTGGACTTTCACTTGGTCGGTGGCTTTCGGATGGGTGGCACCGCTGCCCTTGGTGAGGACTTTGGAGGCGAGTCCGGAAGCGGTTTTTTCCGCATCCTTAGGCGCTGCGGCCACATCGGAGGGCACCTCCGGGGGCTTGGGTGCAACTTTGATACTTAGCAGTTCCACGTCAAAGACGAGCAGACCGCCGGGGCGGCCGCCGCCGGGATTTTCGCCGTAGGCGAGGGCAGCCGGAATCCAGAAGCGGCGTTGTTCGCCTTCGACCATGAGCTGGAGGCCTTCGGTCCAACCCTTGATGACGCCGTGGAGCGGAAAGCTGGTGGGACTGCCGCGTTTGACGGAACTATCGAAGAGTTTGCCATCGGTGGTCCAACCGGAGTAGTGGACGGTGACGGTGTCGGCGGCGGCGGGCTTCTTGCTGCCGCTGCCTTTTTTGAGGACTTTGGAGGCAAGTCCGGAAGCGGTTTTGGCAGCATCGGCAGGGGCGGCGGCTACATCGGCGGGAGTTTCGGGCATGGTCGGTTCGGCGTGGAGGTTGGGGCTGAGCGCAATCACCCAAGCGACACAAGCTGGGGCAACGGCGCGTAAGCATGTTTGACTAAAACGCATGCGCGAAAGTTGGTGGGCAACAGCCGACGTGTCAACCCCATAAGTAGAATGGCCTTGCGGGTCTCAGGGCCGGCGATGCCGCCGCGCTAGCGATGCCGTGGGCGGCGCACTTCGACGGCAGTAAATTCACCGCAGTACGGGCAACGGAAATGGCCTTGCATCAAGATGCTGGTGGCAACGCGAAGGCTGTAAGTGCCAAGCAAGCTGCGAGCGAGTCGACTCTTGACGCTGCCGCTGATAGCGAACGGTAAGCCGATGCACAGCGGGCAACGGAGGCGCGCGGTCAACACCCACAGAATGACGGTGAGCGACATGGGGACGCTCATCAGCGCCAAGATGAGATGGGTGAGAGCGGGGTCTTCGATGACGAGCGAATATACCAGCAGGATTGGTATGGCGACGATGAGCACCCTATTGCAAATCAGCAACAGGGCTGCCAAGCGGAAGCGACTCACTGCCTGTTGGTTAGGAAGTCGGTGCATCAGTTGAAATTCAGGTTAGAAATTAGCTTGCCCACATTTCGATAGATCCGGTGGGTGACTTGGTAAGTGCCGCATCAGTGGTCGAGCGGACTCTCGCCCGAGGCATCGCCGAGGTGGGCAAGGTCCGCCGGAAGAAATTTTTTGAAGCGGGTTTTATCGATGGCCTTCATATAGGCTTCCTGCGGCGAGATCATGCCGGCGTTGAGCTTGCTCCAGATAGATTCATCCATGAACTGCATGCCCTCGGACTTGCCGCTGGTGATCACGTCGTAGAGTTTCTGGGTGGCTCCCTCGCGAATGATGGCCGCCACCGCCGGCGTGGCGAACATGATTTCATGCACCGCCGTGCGGCCCGGCTGGTCTACCCGTTTGCACAGCAACTGGGCCACGACCCCGCGCAGCGAGGCGGCGAGCATGGTACGCACCTGCGATTGCTGGTCGGCGGGAAACACGTCGATGATACGGTCAACGGTCTTGCGTGCGTTGTTCGTGTGGAGCGTGCCAAACACCAGCAGGCCGGTTTCTGCGGCGGTGAGTGCCAGCGAGATGGTTTCCAAATCGCGCATTTCACCGACCAGCACGATGTCGGCGTCTTCGCGCAGGGAGGCGCGCAGACCGTCGGCGAAGGACGGCGTTTGGATGGGCACCTCGCGCTGGGTGATGATCGAGCGCTTGTTGGAGTGAATAAACTCGATGGGCTCCTCGACGGTGATGATGTGGCGGTTGAAGTTGCTATTGATGTAATCCAACAATGCAGCGAGGGTCGTGCTCTTGCCCGAGCCGGTGGGACCGGTGACGAGCACCAGGCCGGAGCGCATGTGGCCGAATTCCTTGACGACGGTCGGCACGCCAAGGGCTTCGAGTGAGGCAATCTCGGTAGGAATGAGCCGGAACACCGCGCCCAGACCGTTTTGCTGTTTGAAGTAATTACAGCGAAAGCGCGAGTCCTCGTCCATTTCGTAGGCAAAGTCGAGGTCGCCGGTTTGCAGGTAGTTGGCAAAGGCGCTGGGCTCACAAATTTCTTCTAACAATGAATGAAAACTTTCCCCCTGGAGCTGGAGCTGTTCGGGAATGGCGATGACGGATCCGTGGACGCGGATTTTCGGCGGCTGACCTTCAGAAAGGTGGAGGTCGGAGCCTTTACTGTCGATGAGGTAGCGAAAATATGCGTCGATGTTAGCCATGGGCGGGGTGTGGGAAAGGGGGATCAGGAGCGGAAGAAATCGCGCATTTGGTGTTTGTCTTCGGCGCGGTAAAGGGCGTCCTCACGGGAGATGATGCCTTTGATGTAGAGTTGGCGCAGCGATTCGTCCATGGTGATCATACCGACGTTTTTGCCGGTTTGCATGACGCCGGGCAGCATGAATGTCTTGCCTTCGCGGATGCAGTTGGCGACGGCCGGGGTGTTAACTAACAATTCCAAGGCGAGCACGCGGCCGCCGCCGTCGAGGCGCGGGACGAGTTGTTGGGAGAGCACACCGCGCAGCGATTCGGATACCATGATGCGGATTTGCTCGCGTTGGTCGACCGGGAACACGTCCAGCACGCGGTCGAGGGTGCGTGGAGCATTGCCGGTGTGGAGGGTGCCGAGGACGAGGTGGCCAGTTTCTGCGGCGGTGAGTGCGAGTTGGATGGTTTCGAGGTCGCGCATTTCACCGACCATGATAACGTCTGGGTCCTCGCGGAGGGCCCCGCGGAGGGCTTTGCCGAAGGACTCGGTGTGGGCATGGACTTCGCGTTGGTTGACGTGGCAGCCCTTGGATTCGAAGACGTACTCGATGGGATCCTCGAGGGTTAGAATGTGGTCCTCGCGGTCCATGTTAATAAAATCCACCAGCGCGGCGAGGGTGGTGGATTTGCCGGAGCCGACCGAGCCGGTGACTAGGATCAGGCCGTTTTGATAGCGGGTGAGCGGGGTGATGTGTTCGAGGGGCAGGCCAATATCGGCCATCGAGCGGATCTTGGTGTTGATGACGCGGAAGACCATGTTGTAGCCAAGGCGTTGTTTAACCACCGAGGCGCGGTAGCGGCCGTGCAAATTGGCGTAGGCAAAATCCACGTCGCCCTTGTCTTGGAGGCGTGCCCACTCACGCGGGCCGAGGAACGAGCTGGCGAGCCGTTCGGTATCGTCCGGGGTGAGGTTTGGATGGTCATCCCAAATGGGGGCGATTTGGCCGAAGCGCCGCCAAGTCGGCGGAAAGGCGGTGGGCAGGTGAATATCGGAACACTCGTATTCCCGTCCGAGCTGAAGGTATTGGTCAACGTGATCGAGAACTTGATGGCCTGACATGATGCGGAAATTAGGGGGGAATATCGGGGCGAAGCGGAAACTGGTGGGCAGAGCTGGTGAGTCTGAGCCTCAGATGCAAGACTTGCAATCGCAAGACGGACAAATTTGACCCCGCGCCAACATCTTGGGCTTTTCAAGGACTCTAGACTGGGCGCGGCGGAGTCGCGCGGCCTGCAGGGGCTGCCCCGGGCCGCACCATGGCCGCAGGTTGGAGCTGGGTAAGAACAAATTGTTGGACCTGGGCGATAAGCCAATTTTTGATGACAGGGCGGGCGGCGCTCAGAGCAAGGGAGCCGAGCATGCCGCGCCAGCCACGGCGGCGCTTTGGAGTGGTGGGGCAGCGGCGCAACAGGAGGGTGGCGCCAAACGTGCTTGCCAGCCCACCTCCCAGCCAAGCAAGCGGATGGCCGCGCAGCGATTGCAGCAAGCGGCCGGGCACGTCGAAACGTTGCCGGAGGATGGCGGCTTGGTGGCTCAGCTGGCCGCGGGAGGCCGCGCTGAGACGAATCAGGTGTTCGATTTTCGAGGTGTTTTGAGGGTGGCTAGCCATTCGCGGTCTTTGAGGAATTCAGCGTAGGTAACGGGGAATGCGGGAGTGGTGACAGCCTTGACCAGCAGCAGGCACAGCCCCGCGGCCAAGGCGTGAGCGCCGGCGGCGGCCAAGGCGAGCCAGTACCATTGCCAGGAGGTGGCCGCGGCGAGCGCGCCAATGCAACCGGCGACGAGCAAGGCCCAAGCCGCCACCAAGGCGATGGCGGCGGCGGCGATGCGGGCGGCGAGTTGGCCGGCCTGGCGGGCGGCGGAACTTGCTTCGAGCTGTATCAGGGCAAGACGCGACCTCAGTAGCACTCCCAGTGCCTCGCTCCAACCCGTCGCTGCGCTGCGCGGCTCGGTGGGAGCGTCGGGAGCATTAGCAGAAGCCATATCGGGGGAATCGTTCATGAGGCGTCGGGCAATCGTCCCGACTGGAGGGGGGACGAACGGGTCGAGCGAAAGCGTTCAGCAGGCTTAACGACGGACGATTAATCCGATGAGCACGCCCAAGCCGAGGGCACCGACAACACATTTGGTGGGGTTTTGGCGGATGTAATCCTCGGCGGTGACGTGGAATTCCTTGGTCAGCACGCGGGTGTCGCGCCACTGTCCGGCAGCGCTTTCCTGCAGACGTTGTGCTCGCTCGGCCGCGCTGTGTTTAATTTCACCGACTTTTTCGCTGGCCACTTCGCGGAAGTGCTGGGCACCTTCGATGGCGCGTTCCTTGAGGGTAGAGGCCTGGGTGCCGACGTTATGAGCGAGTTCCCGGGCCTTTTCGCCGGCGGCGGCGCGCAGGTCATTGGCGGCCTGAGACACCGAAGTCAGCGGGGTAAAACCCGTATCCGGATCAAGACTGCTGGCGTTGGAGAGTGAATTGGTCATGGCTCGCGTAGGTTGTGGTTATATACCACCCCGTCGTGGGGTGATGCGCCCGAACAGTGACACGGCAAGCGAGTACGCGCAAGTTGGGACTTGTAAAATCCGCAAAATCAATTTGGTGCGATGGGCCGCGCCTTGGGTGGTAGTGAGAGGATTTTGGATTGTTCAGGCGGGGGCTGGGTAAAGGCAGCGCTGCTCCACTCCGGCTTGTCCAGCGGGCCTCTGCCACGGAATTGAAACAAGCCGTGAAACGGTCGCAGCGGCAGGGTGACGATGCCGAGCAGGCCGCGTGCATCCACCCGCAGCGTCATGTCCAGGGTGTGATTTTTCAAGTCTACCGAACCGTCTCCAGCGAAGTTCAGGGAGGTGGTGGTGGTGTGGAAATCGTTGGTGTGCAGGATACCGTCCTTGATCGTGAAGGTGCAAAACGCAGTGCGCGCCCGCTCGAATCCGGCGTGGTGCCCGCCCACCACTGCGGCGACCAAGGGGGAGAGCGGGCCGAGAATGGGCGCGTCGAACAGCACAGATTTTTCAACGGACAACAAGCCGCTGCCGCTCATCGTTTCGATTTTGTCCTGGATGAAACCGAGCTGCACGCGTCCAGTCAAGGTGCCGCCCGCATTCATATTAAGGCCGTAGGTGGTGTTGATGGCTGACATCGAGAGGTCGGTGAAACTGAACTCGCCGCTGATTTTTTGGGAGTTGACGATGTGAATGCTGGCCACCACCGGGCCCTCGAAGGTGGTCACTTTCAAGTCATCGACGAGCACCGTGTTGCCGCGCACCGCGACCTTGCCGGTGGCTTGGTCGAGAGTGAGGTTTTTGCCCAGAAACACGTACTCCGCCGGATCTTTGCTGCGAAACCCAACCATCAGGGCGCTGCGGCCCTGCGCCGTCACATCAATCACGCCCGCCGCACTGAGCCGCGGCGGCCGGTGAAAGCGATAGGCCTCCAACGAATCCGCGATGGTCGGGGCAAACATCCGCAGCACCGGGGCCGCCCAGATGTTGCCGACCACGTCCTCGACCGCCACCATCTTGCTCGCCGCGTCGTAGCGGACGCGCCCGGCATGGACGGTGCCGTTGGCGGGGCCGGCGAAGGCCTTGCGCAGCGGGTAATCCTGGTAGTTGAAAACCACCGTGCCGTCGGAAAAATCCAAGGCGCGGCTGCTGAGCGACATTTTGCAGTGGGCAGAATCCACCGGCACGCCGCGATAGCTGTGGTTTTTGAGCCGGCCACTGCCGGTGAGGGCCCACGAGTCTTTGTCGGTGGTATCAAAGCCACCTTCCAGCGTCACCTCGACCGCGGCGTTGGCGCGCGCGCTGAAGTCGTTGAGGACGGGTTCGAGAGGCTGGCCGACGAAAAACGGGCGGTACACAGCAACCGGCAGCGTCGTTTTGAGGGCCAGGCGCACCAGCGGCCCTTGAATCATCACCTTGCCGCTGGCCTCGCCATCGGGCCGCACGCAGCGCAAATCGCGCAGGTAAGCCTCGCCGTCCCGCCAGCAAAACGACCCTTCGATGAGCTCGAAGGGCACACCCAGCACCACCACGGCTTCACAGCGGGCGTGGCCGGTCATGCGCACCTGCGGCACGCCGTCGGCATCCAACTTGAAATCCCCTTCCGCTTCCAGCGCCTGGCTGCCACCAAAAGTGATGTTTTGCAAGGCCGGCAACCCGAGCCAACTCTTGAGCAATCGCGGCATGTTGAGCGACGAGGTGCCGTCAAAGCGCCCCGCGCGGCTGTCCATGTCGTAGTCCACCCGGCCCTCAAAACTCCCGTGGGCATCGCGGGCATGCACGGCACTGAGGGTGACCAAACTGCCACTCAAATTGCCTTCCGCCGTCACGGCGTCAATCAGATGGCCGTTTTTTTCCACCGCCGTGGCTTGCAGCGCCATGCGGGCCACCAGCGACGCACCATCCAACAAATCGCCCTCGACAAACACGCGCAGCGCTGGCGGATGGGTCTGGGCAAAGTGCCAGTTTTTGAGTTCGGCGAGGATTTGGGAAACCAGCCGCAGCCGCGCCTCCAGGTTGGGGTCGGCTTGGACGGGGGCCCCAGTATCGCGGTACTTGAGCAGGCGCGCGCCGAGGGTCATCTCGACGCCTGCCACGGTGCCGTGGACGTCGCGCAGTTCCAACAGCCTGCCGCCGGGCATCAGCAGCGTACCGGTCAGGCCGGTGATTTCCAAAATCCCGGTGTCCGCATTGCCGGGCTGGATGGGCAGACGCAGGCTGGTGTCGCTGATCTGAATGCGCGTGAGGCGCAACTCGCCGCGTGCCAGCTTGGCCTTGTCCACCGCGATGAGGATGCGCTCGAGTTGGGACAGCATCACGGCATGCTGCGCATCGGCGAATACCCGCACCTCGCTGGCGACGATGCCCCTGAACGGCATGTAACTGAGGCTGCCTATGGTCAGGTGAATGCCTTGTTTGGCTATTTCGCGCTCGATGGCACTGCGCCAAGTGGCGGGCAAACCGGTGTGATTGGCCCACCACAGGGCAGCGATGACGGCAACGGCCGCCACCAACAGCAGCAGATAGATTGCGCTGCGGAGGTTGCGGAGGTTGCGGAGGAGGTGCAGGCGGGTCATCGGGGCACGGCTTACCGGCAGCCTAGGGGGCGGCGGGAAAAAAGCAATGCGCAGCACGAGCAGCATGCGCTGCGTGCCAGAGCACAGGCTTTTGAACCTGGAACCGCTGTTGAAATGGCAAACCGACGTTATTTTTACCACGGAATAACGGATTCGAACGGATTACACGGATCGAAGGAATTCCTTATGTACTCGGTAGAATCAGCGCCATCAGCGGGTCATTGCACCCGATCTCCCCCTCAAGCCCCGCCCACATTCCATCCCCAATTCTTCATCCGTGCAATCCGTGTAATCCTTTAATCCGTGGTTATCTTAGGCAGTCATACCCCAAGGCTTGTCGGACTGGGCTGGATGTTTTTTGAGCGAGGGGGCAGGTGCCACTTTGCATTTTCCACGCACCCATTCACGGAATCAGGCCAGCCTCGCGGAACGAATAGTAGGCGCAGCGGCCCGGCGAGGGCTTGCCGATGATGATGTGATCGATGAAGCGCACCTGCATCAGATTGGCCGCCTCCACGACTCGGCGGGTGGTGGATTCGTCAGAGCGGCTCGGGCTCGGGTCGCCTGACGGATGGTTGTGAATGAGGATAAACCCGTAGGCGTCGCGGGTG
>WBXD01000015.1 GCA_008932935.1 Verrucomicrobiota bacterium | reverse complement strand
GCGTTGCGGGGCAGCGGCTTTGCCGCCACGGGGATGTTGTGGAGTGCTAGGGATTTGCGGGTGGGAGTGGATCAGGGTGACAGATAAATAGTAGAGAACCTTGAGGATTGTGCGGTTTTCGGTGGCACGGTGGAAATATGCGCAGGTCATGCTGGCTGGCGGGTTGAGTGACGAGGAATTACTGAAGTCAACAGCCAAGGCGGCCGGGGGCTGACACGTTGGTGACTTTGCGGGGTTGTAGGGCATGGCGTTGCAGGCTACAAGAGGGCGTGATTTTTCAACAACTCCAAGTTTGGCTCGATCCGGTGCCACGTAGCGGGCCGGAAGCGATGGCGGTGGACGAGTGGCTGTTGGAAACGGCGAAGGCACCGGTGTTGCGGGTCTATCAGTGGCGCGGCGAGTGGGCCACGCTTGGCTACTTCGGCGATTTGGGGCCAGCCCGCGACACGCTGCCGGGTGTGAGCTGGGTGCGGCGATGGACTGGTGGCGGGGTGGTGGATCATCGGGCGGATTGGACTTACTCGGTGGTGGCCCCCAGTGGCGAGGCGCTGGCGGGGTGGCGGGGAGCGCAGAGTTACCGGCGGATTCATGAGGCGTTGGTCGTGGCACTGCAGGACGAACAACGCGGGGTGCACCTGAGTGCAGGCGAGGCGCAAACCGGTGCTACTATGTGCTTTGATAACCCCGTCAACCACGACCTAGTGGCCGCTGATGGGCGCAAACTCGCCGGTGCGGGCCAACGCCGCACCCGCCACGGCCTGTTGCATCAAGGGTCGGTGGCCGCCGTTTGCACTGAGGCGGGGTCGCGGCAACGCGCCGTCTCCCTGGCCGCGGGGCTGGCGACGGCTTGGGAGATGCGTGATTTTCAGATTCCGCAGGCACGCATTACAGAGTTGGTTCGGGAGCGCTATGCTAACGACGCGTGGACCTGGCGCAGGTGAGAGCGGTGGCGCGCGACGCCGTGGGGGACGTTTTATAGGGGGCTTTGGAATCGTTAGGGCGAGCTTGCCATTTTGCGATAGAAATTGGCTGGATTCCATCGTAGCCTCTGCCATGCCTACCAAACAGGAACTTCTGGACCTCCAGTTTATCGAAGTCCGCCACAAACTCATCGAAGTGGCGGCGTTTCTGGATCGCATCGACCGCCACCCCGGCGCGGCTGACTTTCGCTACGCCGCCCTGCAAGCCGCTATCCCTATCCTGCTGAGCGCGCGCCCGGACCGCACCAGTGGCGTGCTCCAGGCCTTGTCCGATCACAGCCACGAAACCATTCCCAAAGCAGTCATTCAAGGTGCCCTCGGCGCAGCGCGCCCGGCAGAGGATAGCGACCTCGGCAAAGCCGGATAAGCAATAACCAATAACCGACGACCGCTTTTTCCCCAGCATGTACATCGAACCCCACGCCCACATGGTGAGTCGGACCACCGACGACTATGAGAAACTAGCCATCGCCGGTTGCGAAGTGTTGTGCGAACCGGCCTTCTGGGCAGGCTTCGACCGCTCGTCGCCGGCGGGATTTTACGACTACTTCCGTCAGCTCACTGAGTACGAGCCGAAGCGAGCGGCAAAGTTTGGCATCAAGCATTATTGTTGGCTGTGCATTAATCCGAAGGAAGCCGACGATCCGGTATTTGCGCGCGAGGTGATGGCGCTCATTCCGCGGTTTCTGGATTGTCCGACGGTGTTGGGCATCGGTGAAATCGGCCTCAACAAAAACACCCGCAACGAACTCGCTATCTTTGAGGAACACGTCCAGCTCGCCATGGACCGCAACCTGCCCATCCTCATCCATACCCCGCACCTCGAGGACAAACTCAAGGGCACTCGGCTCACCCTCGAGTTGCTCGCCACGTTTTCCCAACTCGAACGCTCCAAGGTTGTCATCGATCACGTCGAGGAACACACGATTGCACAAGTGTTGGATGCCGGCTACTGGGCCGGGATGACGCTCTATCCGCACAGCAAGTGCTCGTCGAGCCGCGCCATCGACATGTTGGAGCTATATGGCTCCGAGCGGCTGTGGATGAACTCCGCCTGCGATTGGGGCGTGTCAGATCCGCTTGCGGTGCCGCGCTGTATGTTGGAGATGAAGCAGCGCCAGCACAGCGCTGCGGCCATCGAACAGATTGTCTATCACAACCCCCGCAAGTTCCTCAGCCAGTCGCCTAGGTTTGTCCTATAAGACCGATGAAATTCGCCTCCTCCCATCTATCCTACTGTACCAATATTCACCCTGCGGAAAGCTGGGAGGAAACTCGCGTGATGCTGGCGTCCCAAGTGCTGGCGGTGCGTGAGCGCTTGCGTGCCAGTGGTCATCTGGGAGCTGACGACGGGTTTGCCATCGGGTTGCGGCTCTCGGCGGTGGCGGCGCGTGAATTGCTAGAGGGAGAGCATCTGGCGATTTTCCGCGAGTGGTTGGCCGCGACTCACACCTATGTGTTCACCATCAACGGATTTCCGTATGGCAGTTTTCATGGGACGCGGGTGAAAGAGCAGGTGTTTCGGCCGGACTGGGCGGACCCGGCGCGGCTGGAATATACCAAAAACCTCTTCCGCATCCTCGCGAGCATCGCCCGCCCGGACATCAGCGCCTCGGTTTCCACGCTGCCGGGATCATTTAAGTCCTTCGGCGCGGATGAGGCACTCATCCGCAAGCACTTGATTGAGCTGGCCGGCTTCCTCGACGTGCTCTCGCAAAAGACCGGTCACGATTTTCACCTCGGCCTGGAACCCGAACCACTCGGGCATTTTGAGAATATGATAGAAACCGTGGCATTTTTCCAGCGCCTCCACCACCACGCGCCGGATGCCTCGGCGATCCGGCGGCGCATCGGCCTGAACTATGACGCCTGCCACTTCGCGCTGGAATACGACGACGTGCACGAGGCGTTCGAGCGGTTCGGTTGTGCGGGCATCCGCATCTCCAAGATTCATCTATCCAGCGCGCTGGTCTTCGACCCCAACGAGCCCATGGCGCTGAGCGCCATCCGCGCCTTCAACGAGCCGACGTATTTTCATCAGGTGTTGTTGCGGCATACAGATGAGTCTATCCGGCGCTTCCAAGACCTGCCGGAATTTTTCCAGGCGCTCGACGACGGTCACCTGCAGGTGGCGGATTTTGAGCAAGCCCGCGTGCATTTCCACATTCCGCTGGATGCGGAGCCCGCTGCGCCCTTGCGCTCGACACGCGGTGAAACCCTCAAGGTGCTGGATTGGCGTCGCACGCATCCGGATGCCTGCGAGCACTACGAGATTGAAACCTACACATGGGGCGTTCTGCCCGGCGGCTTGCAGCGACCGGTGACCGAGCAGATCGCCGGCGAATACCAATGGGTGCTGGCCAACGCGTGAGCCGCGACTGCGTTCTTGGGTCTTAAAGTCTAAAGTCTAAAGTCGGAGAACCGCGAATTCTGAGCTGACCTTCGACTTTAGACTTTGAGACTCTTCCTTCACCGGGTCGTAACACTCCAGCGTCGCCTTAATTCTTAGAGATGGTCTCAGCTTCGCCGCCGGGCATGCCAGCGCGAGGTGTCTGGATAGAGGAGGGATTCCAGCGACTCGTCGAGCAGGGAATGCGTTTCGATGACGTGGCCGAGCAACACCAGCGAGGCCACCGCGTCGAACAGCGCATCGTGCCAACTGCGCAGGGCGACCAATGCCCGGACCTGGGTTGTTAGTCCGTGGACCTCGCAGAGGGCGCCCAGTGAGTGATCGGCCAGTTCGGGCCAGGCGGCGCGGGACAGCAGCAGGGTGTCGATCCACGGGCCGAAGCCGTGGCCGGGGAAGGCGCGCAGGAAGCGCTTTTCGGTGCCCTTGCCATGGGCGACGACCACGGCACCGGCGAGTCGGGATTTCACCTCGGGCCAGAGGGCGAGGAGCGGCGGCGAATCGGTTAGATCCTGTGGAGTGATGCCGTGGATCTTTTGGGCAGACCAGAGGATGGGCTGGTCGGTATGCAGATAGGAAACGAAGGCGTTGGCATGGCCGGCGGTGGTGCACCATGAGGCGAGGCCGAGCTGGACCGGGCTATCGGATTTACCGCGGCTGGCGCCGGCCGATTCGAAGTCGATGGCGGTGAAGCGGCAGTGGCGGATAGGGGGTGGGGGAGTCATGGGAGATCCGACCCGCAGGCAATGGTGTGGCTGCGTGCGGGCGCAGGGAGGTCCTCATCGAGATTGAGGGTCGAGCGCATGGGGGCATCATGCTGCGGTGCTGTGCAAGAGTCAAGGGGCTCGGGCTTTTTGTGGTGTCGGCGCTTTTTGGTTGCACGGTTGGCGGTTGCAGCCAGCATAACGGCGCATGGCGTACACCTCAGAACGGGCCTTCGAATTGATAGCGGCAGCCGACCAGCGCGGCCGCTTGGCGCATGCGTTTTTGATCAGCGGCGCGGTAGGCAGCGGCAAGGAACAGCTAGCGGCACGCCTGATCCAACTGGTCAATAAAACACCGCAGGCAGGCGGCGGCTTTGATTTGTTCGGCGAAGCGGTGGCAGTGGTGGTGCCCGCGCTCGATGAATTGGAAAGCGGCTGGGTGCGGGTGCTGCGGCCACGCATGAAGTCGCGCCGCATCGGGGTGGATGAAATCCGCGATTTAGAGCGCA
The DNA here is from genome assembly GCA_008932935.1 of Verrucomicrobiota bacterium. Classification (GTDB taxonomy): domain Bacteria; phylum Verrucomicrobiota; class Verrucomicrobiia; order Verrucomicrobiales; family Akkermansiaceae; genus Luteolibacter. Next base: position 21,754 of record WBXD01000015.1, on the reverse strand, counting down.
CGCTGCACCTAGCGGCGCCGGGCGGGGCCTGCAAGGTGGGCGTTATCACCGAGGCGGACCGGATGAATGACCAGGCCGCCAACGCGTTTCTCAAGACTCTGGAGGAGCCGCCGCAACGCACGCTGCTGTTATTACTCAGCGCCAATCCGCAGCGGCTCTTGCCCACCATCCTGTCGCGCTGCGTGCGGATTCCTCTGTTAGGTGGGCGCCCGCTGTTGGCTGAGGGGGGAGCTGAGTTGGTGGCGGCGCTGAATCAGGCGGCCAGCCGCGGCTTCGGCACGCCGGTGGGGGCCCTGCATCTCAAGGCAGCCTTTGTGGTGTTTCTGGCGCAACGCCGCGAGGCGGCGGAAGCGGTTGCCACGGCGGCCGAGAAAGAGGAGATTGCCGCATATCGCGAGGCGACCGACGGGACCTGGCTCAAGGCGCGCAAGGTATTTCACGAGGCGGCGGCTCAGGCCGAATATCTCGACGCCCGCGGCCGCCTGTTCGATGTGCTCATGGCGTGGATGGCCGATCTGCTGCGGCTCAAGACGCGGGCCACCGGCTTGGATTTTCCGGAGTCGGCCTCCAAATTGCGGCCCATCGCCGAGGCCGAATCCGCGACGCGCTTGTTGCAGCGCATGGAGGCGCTCGACGCGCTGCGCCGCACTCTCGACACCAATGCCTTCGAGCCGCTGGCCATCGAGGTGGGTTTTCTCAAGGCGTTCGGTTAGGAGCGGGGCTGGCCCAAGTCCCGCGTGCATTAAGCCTAAACTGGCAAATGTTCGATGTTCGCATTTTCCTCCGGCAGAGAGTCCGTGCGCCCGCCACGCCACCATCCCGCGGGACTGCCCGGCGAAAGTGCTTGGCAAAGCGCCGCGGCTTCCTATGGTCGCAGTGCAGGGCGTCCAACCCCATCGGCGCGCGCCGCACCAGAGCGATTTTTTTCTAGCAACAATATGGATTCCATCATCTACCAAGCGCATCCCGTCATGTTCAGGAACAAGCCGCTGACCTTTGTCGTGTGTTGCCTCGTGCCGGTGGTGGGCTGGGCGGTGCTGTTAGTGTGGTGGATCAAGTGCAAGGGCGAAACGGTGATGGTAACCAACGGCTACATCCGGCAGCGCCGCGGCATCCTGTCACGCACCGAGAACACCCTCATGCTCGATCACGTCCGCGATGTGGAACTGCGCCAAAACATCTTGCAGCGGTTTTTGGACGTGGGTCACCTCGGCGTGTCAAGTGCCGCCGCCATCGATGGCTCAATCGAATTGTTCGGCTACGCGCACCCGGCAAAAATCCGCGACCTCATCTACAAGCCGTCACGTTCTTGAGAATACGGTGATTATCAAGCAAGGATGACTGTCCTACACGAATGGCCTAGGCATGGAGGGTCTGGGGCGGCTAGGAGGTGGGCATGCGTTACACGATAGGACTTGATTACGGCACCAATTCGGCGCGGGCTTTGGTGGTGGATTGTGCGGATGGACGGGAAATTGGTACCGCAGTGGTGGGCTACGCGTCGGGGCAGCAGGGGGTTTTACTGGATCCTGCGGACCACCATTTGGCGCGGCAGAATCCCGGGGATTATTTGCGGGTATTGGAGGAGGCGACGCGCGGGGCGCTAGCAGCGGCGCAGGCAGCGGAGCCGGGGTTTGCACCGGAGCAGGTCATTGGCATTGGCATGGACGGCACGGGATCAAGCCCGCTGCCGGTGGATGCCAACAACGTGCCACTGGCGTTTGCAGCGGAATTTTCCGCGCGGCTGGCGGCGCAATGCTGGCTGTGGAAAGACCACACCGCAATCCAAGAGGCGGAGGCCATAACCGCCATCGCCAAACAACTGCGGCCCCATTACTTGGCGAAAATCGGCGGTATTTATTCGTCGGAGTGGTTCTGGGCGAAGCTTTGGCATTGCCTCAAAACCGACCCGGAGGTGTTTGCCGCGGCGTATTCATGGGTCGAGCTCGCGGACTTTGTCCCAGCGGTGCTGTGCGGCGTGAGCGACCCGCGGCAAATCCGCCGCGGCGTGTGCATGGCCGGCCACAAGGCGATGTATGCCGAGGACTGGGGCGGCCTGCCCGATGGCGAATTTCTAGCAGCCCTGGACCCACAGCTCGCGGCCCTGCGCGAACGCTTGTACGACACCGCCTACGACGCCTCGGTGGCGGCCGGCACCTTGTGTGCGGAATGGGCCACCAAACTCGGCCTGCCCGCCGGTATTCCGGTGGCCATCGGTGAGATGGACGTCCACTACGGGGCGATTGGCTGCGGCGTGAGCGAGGGCACCTTGGTCAAGGTGATCGGCACATCCACCTGCGATTGCGGAGTGGTCGCTGCGGACAAGCAACCCGCCGACATTCCAGGCATCTGCGGCATCGTCAAGGGGGCCATCCTGCCCGGCTTCTATGGCATCGAGGCCGGCCAGTCCGCCGTCGGTGATATCTTCAAATGGTGGGTCGAGGGGGTTTGCGGCGGCGACTCCGCGTTATTCCAGTCGCTAACAACTGAAATCGCGGCGATGCGCCCCGGTCAGAACGGCCTGTTGGCGCTGGATTGGAATAACGGCAACCGGACCATTTTGGTGGATCAGCGGCTGAGTGGATTATTGTTAGGTCAAACCCTGCACACGACACGTGCGGAGATTTACCGTGCGCTCATTGAGGCGACGGCCTTTGGCGCGCGGGCCATCCTTGAGCGACTCAAGGAATACGGCGTGCCGGTGGAGCGCATCGTGTGCTCCGGCGGCATCGCCGAAAAAGATCCGGTGCTGATGCAAATTTACGCCGACGTGACCGCTTGCGAAATGTTGGTATCGCGCTCGGCGCAAAGCTGCGCGCTGGGTGCCGCGCTGGGTGCCGCAGTGGTGGCCGGAGCCTATCCGGGATTCCCCGAGGCACAGGCCGCTATGACCGGAGTGAAGCCATTTTCCTACAAACCAAATCCGGCGGCGACCGCCGTTTATGACAAGTTGTACGCGCTCTACCGCCAGACCCACGACGCCTTCGGCGGGGTGACTGCCACGGCCGCCCTCGGCAACGTCATGAAAGACCTGCTGGCCATCAAACAGGCCGCGCAGCTTGGCTAGAATATTTTTTATCTAATTCCACCCCATCAAGTCTCCCCCCACCACTCTAACATCATGTCCGCTACTGCCCTTCCCGAAGTCTGGTTCATCACCGGTTCCCAACACCTCTACGGCCCCACCGCTCTCAAACAGGTGGCCGCCAACTCGCAACACGTCGTCGCCGCCCTCAATGCTTCTGGCGCGCTGCCGTACAAGGTCGTGTTCAAGCCCGTGCTAACCACTCCTGATGAAATCACCCGGCTCTGCCTCGACGCCAACTCTGCGCCCGAGTGCCTCGGCCTGGTCGCCTGGATGCACACGTTCTCGCCAGCCAAAATGTGGATCGCCGGTCTGCAGGCGCTGCGCAAGCCGTTGGCCGATTTGCACACCCAGTTCAACCGGGATTTGCCTTGGGCGAGCATCGACATGGATTTCATGAACTTGAACCAGACCGCCCACGGCGGCCGCGAGTTCGGTCACATCGGCGCCCGCATGCGCCTGCCGCGCAAGGTCATCGTCGGCCACTGGCAGGATCCGGAAGTCGCCGCGCGCCTGGCCGCTTGGATGCGCGTCGCCCGCGCCTGGCAGGCCGGACAGACGCTCAAAATCGCCCGCTTTGGTGACAACATGCGGCAAGTTGCGGTGACGGAAGGCGACAAGGTTTCCGCGCAGATGCGCTTCGGTTGGGCTGTCAATGGCTATGGCGTCGGCGACCTCGCGGTCCATCTGGCCGCTGCCAGTGACGCGGCGGTGGACGCGCTGTGCCGCGAGTACGACGACACCTACGCGGTGGCGGCAGTGCTGCGGGCTGGCGGTGAGCGGCGCGACTCGCTGCGAGATGCCGCGCGCATCGAACTGGGGCTGCGCTCGTTTCTAACGGAAGGTGATTTTGGTGCCTTCACCACCACTTTTGAAGATTTGCACGGGCTCACGCAACTGCCGGGGCTGGCAGTGCAGCGACTGATGGCCGACGGATACGGTTTCGGCGCGGAAGGCGATTGGAAGACCGCTGGATTGCTGCGGGTGATGAAAGTCATGGCGGAAGGGGTGGCTGGAGGCACCTCGTTTATGGAGGATTACACGTATCATCTCGATCCATCCGGTGCCTTGGTGCTCGGCGCCCACATGTTGGAAGTGTGCCCATCAATTGCCAATGGCCAGCCAACCCTCGAAGTCCATCCGTTGGGCATCGGTGGCAAACAAGACCCTTGCCGCTTGGTTTTCGATGGCGCCTCAGGCCCAGCCGTCAACGCCTCGCTGATCGATTTAGGCAACCGCTTCCGCTTGCTCGTCAACGAGGTCGAGTGTCTGCCGCCAGCCCAACCGCTGCCCAATCTGCCGGTCGCCCGGTCGCTGTGGCACGCCCAACCGGACCTCAAGACGGCTACCGCGGCATGGGTGCTGGCAGGTGGAGCGCATCACACGGTGCTCTCGTTGGCCTTGGCCACGGAACATCTGGAAGACTTCGCCGAGATTGCCGGCATCGAGCTGGCGGTCATCGACCGCGACACCCGCCTGCGCAGCTTCAAAGACCAACTGCGCAATTCCGACCTCTACTATCATCTCGCCCAAGGCATCCAGGGCTAACACTCATCGCACGTTCCATGCCATCCTACCGCTCTATCCAGGAAGAATGCTGCGAGGCCAACCGCGCGCTGCCCGCCACCGGCTTAGTCGACCTAACGTTCGGCAACGTCAGCGTGGCCGACCGCGCGCTGGGCGTGTTTGCCATCAAGCCCTCGGGCGTCGAGTATGCCCAACTGCGGCCGCAAGACATGGTGGTCATCGACTTCGCCGGCCAACTGGTGAGCGGCTCCTTGCGCCCGTCCTCGGATACCCCGACGCACCGCGGCTTATTGCTCGCCTTCGAGGGCATCCGCTCGGTCGTCCACACCCACTCGCGCCATGCCGTGGCTTTTGCCCAAGCGGGCATCGACCTGCCGTGCTTCGGCACCACCCACTGCGATTACTTCCACGGCGCGGTACCGGTGACCCGTGCGCTGACTCCCGCGGAAGTAGCCGGTGACTATGAATGGGCCACCGGCGAGGTGATTATCGAACGCTTTGCCACGCTCAACGCCCTGGAGGTGCCGGGCGTATTGGTTAGGCACCACGGCCCCTTCGCCTGGGCTGCCAGCGGTGCCAAGGCGGTGGAAACCGCCCTAGCCCTGGAGATTGTCGCCGATCTCGCCCTCAAAACCCTCGCCCTCAGGCCTCAGACGCCGCCGGCCCCCGGCTTTTTGTTAGACAAACATTTTTATCGCAAGCACGGTGCTGCCGCCTACTATGGGCAGCCGGGCTGACCTATCTCCTCCGTTCTCAACCCAAAACAACAACAATACGCTACTATGCAACCCTATATCCCTAGAATCCCGCTGGCCGTGACCAGTCACATGGCCGGCATCGACTGGCTGATGATTGTCGCCTATTTTGCCATCCTCACGTGCGTCGCCTGGTGGGTGGTGCGGAAAAACAAGGACACCGCGGCGGACTATTTCCTGGCCGGGCGCAACCTCGGCTGGTGGGTTATCGGCGCATCGATTTTCGCCTCGAATATCGGTTCCGAGCACATCGTCGGGCTGGCCGGATCGGGTGCCAAGGACGGCGTGGCGCTGGCCCATTACGAGCTGCACGCCTGGTGCCTACTGGTGCTGGCGTGGGTGTTTGTGCCGTTTTACATGCGCTCGCAGGTGTTCACCATGCCTGAGTTCCTCGAACGCCGCTTCTCAGTGGGTTCGCGCTACGTTCTATCCATCGTCTCGATCATCACGTTCATCCTATCAAAAATTGCGGTCGGCATCTTTGCCGGCGGCATTGTTTTCGGCACCTTGCTGCCGGAGTTGCAGATCACCATCGGTTCGATCGTCATCGATAGTTTCTGGATTGGTTCCATTGCGGTGATCGTCCTAACGGGTTTGTACACGGTCATCGGCGGCATGCGTGCGGTGGCCTACAACGATGCGGTGCAGGTAGTGGTGCTCATCGGCGGCTCGGCAGTGCTGACGTTCTACGGCTTGCACAAGTTGGGCGGGTGGGCTGAATTGCGGCAAATTTGCGGCCCGGAAATGTTCAACCTGTGGAAACCGCTGGTGCCGGTGGGCCAGATTGCAACATGGTCGCCCATCAAGGAATTCAACGCCTCGGGCGATATCGTCAAGCAGGCGTGGTATTTCAATAACAATTTCCCCTGGCTTGGCATGGCCATCTGCGCGCCGGTCATCGGCCTGTGGTACTGGTGTACCGACCAGTACATCGTCCAACGCGCACTCGGCGCGCCGAACCAAAAGGTGGCCCGCGAGGGGAGTATTTTTGCGGCGTTTCTCAAGTTGTTCCCGGTCTATCTGTTCATCATTCCCGGCCTGATTTGTTATGCGCTGGTCAAGCAGAACGCGATTCCGGAAATGACGGCCGCATTCCAAGAAAAGGGCTCGCAGGGTGCCTTCCCGATGATGGTCCAGTACCTGTTGCCTGCCGGTCTGCGCGGCATCGTGGTGGCCGGGCTGCTCTCGGCATTGATGGGTTCGCTGGCCGGGGTGTTCAATGCGTGTTCGACGCTCTTTACGGTGGATATCTATGAGAAATTCCGGCCTACAGCAAGTCAGTCCGAATTGGTGCGCGTGGGCCGCCTGGCCACTGGTGTGATGGTGGTCATTGCGTTGGTTTGGATCCCGGTGGTCAAGGGTGCCAGCGGCCTGTACAGTTACCTGCAATCGGTCCAAGGCTATCTGGCCCCGCCGATTTTTGTGGTCTTCTTCCTCGGGGTGTTTTGGAAACGCCTCAACAAACAAGGTTGTTTCTGGGCCATGGTCATCGGCTTCATCGTCGGCATTTTCCGCATGGCGGTAGACACCCCGATCACGCTCGGATTGTTCAAGGAGTATCCCGAGGGCTCGATGCTGTGGATCGTCAATAACATCAACTTCCAGTACTTCAGCATCCTCATCACCATCATCTCGGCAATCGTCATGGTGGTGGTCAGTTACATGACCGACGAGCCAAACCAACAGCAGATTCAAGGGCTGACGTTTGCCACGGCCAGTGCCGCCGACAAGGCCGAGACCCGTGCGAGCTGGAACTGGCTGGACGTGCTGGGCTCGGTGGTGATCATGGCGTTTATCATCGGTGCTTACATTTACTTTTCGGGCTGATTTAAACCATTTATGAGCAAGCGCATTGTTATTTTGGGAGGCGGGGTCATCGGGTTGTCGGTGGCGGAGGCATGCAGCCGCCGCGGCCACCAAGTGACCTTGATCGAACAACACGGCGAACAGCGCGGTGGTTGTTCCTATGGCAACGCGGGCATGGTGGTGCCCAGCCATTTCGTGCCGATGGCCGCACCCGGTATGGTGGCTTTGGGCCTCAAATGGATGTGGAATCCCGAGTCGCCATTCTATATCAAACCGCGCCTCGATCTGGATTTAATCCGCTGGGGGCTGCGCTTCGTGCGCAGCGCCAGTCGGGGCCACGTCGAACGCTGCGCGCCGATCTTGCGCGACATGCACATGGCCAGCCGCCAAGCCTATCAGGAGATTGCGGCACGCGGCGAAGCCATCGGCTTGGTCAGCAAGGGCCTGCTGATGTTGTGCAAGGAGAGCCACACGCTCGACGAGGAGGCAGCGATGGCGGCCAAGGCGCAGGCGCTGGGGGTACCGGCGGAGGTGTTGGATAGCGCGGCCACCGCCCGGCTCGATCCGGGAATTGCGATGGCAGTGGCCGGGGCCGTTCACTATCCGCTGGACTGTCATCTGAGCCCGGAACTTTTTCTAGCTTCCCAACAACGCTGCGCCGCCCAACAAGGGACGCATTTTATGTGGGACACGCGGGTGACCGGGTGGGTCCGCGATGCCGGACGGTTGCGTGCAGTGAAGACATCTGGCGGCGAGATTGAGGCCGACGAGTTTGTCATCAGCGGCGGGATTTGGTCGGATGGCATGGTGCGCGATCTCGGCTTGCGCCTGCCCATGCAAGCAGGCAAGGGCTATAGCGTGACCCTGCCAAATCCGGTGGAATTGCCCGCGCTGTGCTCGATTCTAGCGGAAGCGCGAGTGGCCGTGACGCCGATGAATGGCAGCCTGCGCTTTGGCGGCACCATGGAAATGAGTGGCACCAGCGAATCCATAAGCCCGCGCCGGGTAGAGGGAATTTTGCGTGCCGCATCCAGCTATTTCCCCAGCTTCAAGCGCTCCGATTTCGACGGTCTAACTCCTTGGCACGGCCTGCGCCCCTGCTCACCCGATGGCATGCCCTACCTCGGCCGCAGTTCCGCCGCAAGCAACCTAGTGGTGGCCACTGGCCACGCCATGATGGGTTTGAGTCTCGCCCCGGTCACCGCTGCGATTGTCGCCCGCCTGCTCGACGGCGAGGCCCCTGGCTTCGATCTGCGCCTACTCAGCCCGGAGCGCTTTGCGTGAGTTGGTCCCGCAGCGAGGCTTCGCCTCAGACGCAAGACACGTGACTTTGAGACACCAGAGGGAGAATTTGACCTAACGGCAATATCTGTGGTTTTTTCAAGGGCTCCAGGGCTGCTGTGCAGGGGGGAGATATGGGGAATGGACACGGGCACCGGCACTAAGGGCTCGGTCAATCATAACTGTGGCGTGGTATATGAGATGCATTGTACGGTGTGCCGTGCTGTAGCGGCGCTCTGTGACCGCCGTAGTGTATGAGATGACGTTTGCGGAAAGCGCGGGCTCATTGGCACCCCATGGTCAGCGACCGTCATAGACGCGCCGCTACAATGCGACAGAAATTTTTCGTGCGACTCTCAACCGAGCTCACTTCACCGGTGAGAAGTCAGTGGGCTTGAGGTAGATGGACACGATGCCATCCGCCACGGTCAGCGAGCCGCCGGCAGCCTCTTCCGAGGCATTTTTGGCAGCCACCCAGGCGGGATCGGCGCGGAATGCCTCCCAAGATTTTTGTGCCGCGGCGGCATCCTTGTGGGCGAGGAAGTAGAGCAAGGTCTCACCTGCCGCAGGTTGGTCAGCTACCGGCTGAAAGTAGCCGATATTGGTTAGGCCATGCTTGGCAAACAGAGCGAGAGTGTGATTGCGGAAGCGGTTGTGCAACGCTGGCAACTTGCCGGCGGGGCTGGTGTAAGTGCGCATTTCGAAGAGTCGCTCACCGGGGCCGGTCGCGGCGCTAAAACCTGGCGAGAAGTCGGTGGCGGTGAGGAAGAGTTGATCGATCTTGGCGACGAGGCTGCCGTCCTTCTCGGAAGCCGCCGCAGCGTTTTTCCATTCGGGGTCGGCGAGGAATTTTGCCCACGATGCATCACGGGCGCTACGGTCTGGATAGGCGAGGAGATAGACGAGGAGGTTGTCCTTGTTATCCACGGGCACCCAATAGCCGATGTTGGTCATGCCGTGGTTTGCGAAAAGCTTGGTCGTGTGATCGCGGAAGCGGGTCAGCAGGGCATTCAGTTTGCCGGGCTCCGCATGGTAGGTACGCAGTTCATAGAGGCGGACATCCTTGGCCTGGTCTGCGGCGGTGGCTGTGGTGGTCGTGGTGGTGGACAGGGCGGCCGCCAGCAACAGGGGGGTTAGGTAGTGAGTCATCGAGGCAAGCTTAGGCCTGAGCGGCACCGGTGACAAGAGAAACCACTGGCCCGGTGCACGCTCCTAAAAGGTAAAATTGCAATGATAGGCAGGTCGTTGTTTGCCACAGATTAGACAAGCTGACCTCGATCTATCAAATATAGGGCTCGCCTCATTGGCGGTGCCCAAAAATCATAACTCATTGATTATTCATTAACTGGGTGGTTGGAATTTTTTCTTTGAGGGTGCGCCAAGCGGAGTGGTGGTTGTGTGCCTGCGCCTCTTGAGTGGTCAAGGCGGACAGTTTACGCGAAGCACGACCTTGCGCCGAGGGGGGCTTTGGAAAAGTGCAAATAAACCGCGCAACTTACCGGATTGTGTGATGTATTCATATTGCCATGCAAGCGACTTTGCTACCGCCGCGAAATCCCGCCCTGTGCACTCCGATTACCGCGAATCGTGAGTTGGGTGCCTGTTTGATTGCCAATCTGCCGATGCGTGATTTATTGGCGGCTGAGTTGTCGCGAGCGGGCTTCCAGTTGGTGGATCCGGCCGATGCCAATCCGCGCACCATCCGCGTGCCGCTGGACAATTGGATTGAGTTAGGGGCGATGCTGCTGTTAGCCCGCAACCCAAACTCCGCACTCCTCTGCAATAGTGACGGTCAACTTTTGGCTTGGAAGGGCAGTGATCTCGCGGAGGAATGCGTCGATCGCATCGTCACCAACGCGGACTGCTTCCCCGTGGTTTACCCGTGGGATTTGCTGCGCATGAACGAGGAAGTACTCGCCATGATGGATGAGACCGTGTTGCTGGGAGAAGTCAGCCCGTTGGCCACCCTCAGCGGATGCGTGCGCCTCGGCAAGGGCTCCATTATCCATCCCGGCACCGTCATCAACGGGCCGGTGCTGATCGGGGCTAATAGCCGGATCGGACCCAATGCCTACATTCGCGGTGCCACCTCGATCGGCCCGAATTGTTTTGTGGGCAACGGTGCCGAGATCAAAAATTCGATCATCTATAACAATACCTATGTGTCGCGCCAGTGCTATGTGGCCGACTCGATCATCGGTGCCCACGTGACCTTGGGGGCCGGTACCTGCACTGAAAATCACCGCCACGACGGTCGCAACCATGTATCGATGATCCACGGCCAACAGGTCAATACCGGTCGGGTCAAGTACGGGGCGGTGCTCGGCGATGGGGTGAGGACTGGCGTCAATACGTCGCTCGAAGCCGGGGTGAAGCTCGGGGTGGCGCGCACGACCAAGCCGGGTTCCTACGTCAGTAAGGATCTGCTGTGAGGGGATGGGCCGCAGAGTTGGCGGCGCAGTTAGAAATAGGTGTCATCGTGGGCGTAAGGCGGGGCACAACAACACAGGAAGCGCAGCGCTTCAAGCGCCCGGATCTGGTGCCAAGCCCCGGGGGGAATCAATACCGCATCTCCCGGGCCGACCTCGCGCTCCTCGCCGTCAATTTCCATCAGTCCGCGGCCGGCCAGCAGGTAGTACATCTCCTCGCTCAGGCGGTGATGGTGGCGCTGAGTGGCGCCGCCGGCAGGCAGGGTCGCCTCGGCTAGGCTGTGCTTGGTCACCGGGGCGTTGCTCTGGTCCAACAAGCTGCGGATGGTCGAGCCATCCTTAGTGGTGAAGGGCACTTGTTGCTCGCGCTGGCGGATTTCCATGCCCACAGCCAAGCCGCCAAGGGGATTTTTAGCAAGCCAAAGCAATAGACATCCTGGCAAAGCTGGCTCAAGCTGCGACCATGTCGTGCGTGCATGTGAATTTGGCTGAAAGGTCCTACGATGTTTGGGTGGAACCCGGTTTGCTGGGGCGAGCGGGTGCACTCATCGATCAAGCCGGCCTGGGCGGTCGCCGCACGGCGGTCATCAGCGACGAGCGGGTGGCGGGTTTTCACAGCGAAGCCTTGCTCGGCTCGTTGGTAGCGGCGGGATGCCGACCCAGTTTGCACGTTATTGCGGCCGGGGAGGTCTCCAAGACGATGGCACAGGCTGAAATTTTGTGCCGGGACATGATTTGCGCCGGCCATGACCGCCACTCGCTGGTGGTGGCGCTCGGCGGCGGGGTAGTCGGTGACCTCGCCGGCTTCGTTGCCGCCATTTTTTGCCGCGGCATCCCCCTCGTGCAAATTCCCACCACCATCGTCGCCCAAGTCGACTCTTCGGTGGGCGGCAAAACCGGGGTGAATGTCGCCGAGGGGAAAAACCTGCTAGGTTGTTTTCATCAGCCGCATTTGGTGCTCGTCGATCCGCAGACGTTGCGCACGCTGCCGCAGCGCGAGTTTTGCGAGGGCTTTGCCGAGGCGATCAAGCACGCGGCGATCCGCGACGCGGCGATGCTCGCCGAGCTCGCGGCGCTGGATCCGGATGGCCGGGAGGTGCCCGCCGAGCTCATCGCCCGCAACATCGCCATCAAGGCGCGCATCGTCGAGGCCGACGAGCACGAAACCCGCGACATTCGCGCCCTGCTCAACTTCGGCCACACCATCGGCCACGGCATCGAGGCGGCCATTCCTTACGGCCAGATGCTCCACGGCGAAGCCATCGCGCTGGGCTTGCGCGCCGCCTTGTTCCTATCGCAACGCCACTGCCAACTGGCTCCGGCCGCCAGCCGGACGCTGCTGGATTTGTTGCAAAAGTACCACCTGCCGCTGGTGCTAGATGCGGCGATTGCCACCCCCACGATCATCGAAAAACTCGCTCGCGACAAAAAATTTGCAGCCGGCAATATTCGCTTTGTGCTGCTGGACGCGCCGGGCCATGCGCACGTTAGCGAGGTGGTCACGCTGGCTGACTTGCGCGATGCGATCGAGCATTTGCGGGAGGTTCCGGAGTGAGCTGGCTGGGCACAGGTTTGTGCTCGCGGCGGCCGGCCAACGGGTGCATCTTCGCGGCGTGACTTGGCGTGTATTACGGCTAATGGTGTTAGCGATGGCGCTGGGCCATGCTCAGGAGGGTGGGGGAGTGCCCCCAGGGCCGCCGCCGCGTGGATTGCGACTGCTGCCGCTCGGGGAGCCGCCGCCGTTTCGCCAAGAGGTCAGGGACGGGGTGCGTTACGAGTTGGAGCCCGCGCTGGGCAGTATTCCGCCGCGGCAAATTCGCTTTGGCGCGGGCGCCGCGGCCACCCTCGTGCGTCTCAACCTTGGCCGTGCCTCGGAGGTGCTCAAAATCCCTGGCGGCTCCGACCCCGTCGTCTTTCGCGATGCCACCGCCCCGGATGACCCGGCGCTCAGGCCCTGGCTGACGATCATTGCGCCGGATACTGGCAATGTGTTGGCGGTGATCTGGCGCGAGCCGGGCAGCCGCTGGAATCTGCCGCGAAGCCTCGTTTTTGCCGACTCTGCCGCCGCCTTGCCGGCGGGCTCGCTGCGCATCGTCAACTTGTTGCCGGTGGAGGCCGCGTTGGTTTTTGGCGACAACCGGCTGATCTTGCAGCCCGGCAAGTCGCTGGTCAAATCCCTCAGTGTGGGCACTGATCTGGCAATCCAGATCGCCTTCAAGAACAGCAGCGGCCAGTACCAAAGCTTCTACTCTGGCGCAGTGCTGCTCAACCCCAATGAGCGCGCACAGATTTTTATCCACCGCGCCGACGGTGAAAAACCGCGCTGCCCAGCCAAAGTGGTCATCTTCAACGAAATCGCTCCGCCGCTCCCCAACCCGCAGCCCTGAACTTGCCGGCCGCTTGACTCAGTGCGGGTACAAGGTGACGCGCAAGCGGTCGTAGTGGTCGTTCGGCTGAAACAGCCAGCCGGGATGACTGTCCATCACCTCGTAGCCCGTCAGCATGAACTCCGGTAAAAATTGGTTGCTGTTAGGCTCGTAGTCCTCTTTGCCGGTGAAGTAGCCACGGATGCGGTACTCGTAGTTGTTGTCAAAGGCATAACGCTGGCCATCGGGACCATCCTCCGGCCAGCGGTCCGGGCTGGTTTTTTTGTGCTCTTTGAAAATCACCAGCTTGGCGGAATGCCACGGCTGCCCAGGTTGTCTCAGGTAACCCCAAAACCGCGTCTTCTCCACTATGTATCGCCTGCCATAGTAAAAATCCCCGCTCACCTCGTCGGCAATTTTTGCGGCACGCTCTCCCGGCGTTGGCCCCCCCATATTCGGCGGACCCAGCGATGAGGTCCCGCAGTGAGTCAGTGCACAACACAGCCCCATCCCAGCCAGTAAGCGCAAGCCAAAATTCAACATGGCGCGAGCCTAGAGCCCGTAGCCTAGTCCAGCAAGCCCGCAGATGGGCAGGTGCCATCCTTGCTACAATCGTTCGTCGAAGGGTTTGTCGGCCATCACCCAACCCTCGGCCAGCACCCGGGAGATTTCAAATTGCAAGTGCCCCGCCCCCTCCGAGGCCGGCGGTCGGCGGATTTCCAAGACGACGCGTGCCTTTGCGCTCTCCCCACCGCTCCAGAGCAGTTCCATTGCGCGGAATTGGGCTGAACCGATCCGACAGTAACCGACTAATATCGCCTCGGTGTCGGGCGAAACGAGTTTGTAGGCCGCCCATTGGCTCTCATCTTTGAAGGGGCCGTTGAAATAGGTGTCTTTGCTGGCGCTCACGCGGACCTCGGCCGATCCGCTATCTTGCTCCAGCAAGGTCTTCCATGACGGATTGACCCAGCGCGCAAAGGCCGCAAAATCCAGCTTCCATATCCCTTTGGCATCCGGGGTCAGAATCGCCCAGCGCCCTCTCTTGGCTGTCTTCGGGCCAAACGTCACCCACACACCTTCGAGTGAGAGGCCGTTTTTGTCGACGCTACTCAACCAATCGTAGTGGGTAATCTGGCCATCCAGCTCCCGCATCGCGCCCAGAAAGCTCACCACGGCCTCCGCACTCATCGGCCCGGGACGAATCAAGCCTGCCACCTGCTCGGCATCACGCAGCTCGAGGGCGCTTTTTACCAGCGCCAGCGCCTCGTCGTGGCTGGGCGACTTGAATTGGGACGCCACCTTGGTCCGCTGCTCGGCGGCAGCCGGATGCACCTGATCGGCCTCCTCCGTGCCGTGCCAGTATGCGTAAAGCCAAAACGTTAAGGCGGCCCCCAACATCATCACCGCCGCCAAGATGATTCCGATGGGCCACTTCATCACCTGCGAACTGCCCTGCCGCGTCGGGTCGTCAGTAGCATCGCGCCGCCGCCGCCGCCGCGATCCCTGCCTGCCGTAGCCCGGCATCTTCGACACCCGCCCTAATGTGGGGGCTGCCCCAGGCTGGCGCGTCTCATTCCCTATCGTCTGTAATCCGCGTCGAACGCTGCCGTGTTTCATTGAAAAGTTGAGTTTTTCAGGGTTGGGTTAGCCGGCGCTCCTGTGATATCATGCCGGTTTCAAGGCACTCTAAACGGCTGCGACGCAACACTGTACGACCCGACGCTACACTCTTTCATCTGAACCGCAAGCACCGAAATTCGCCACCCAATTTCACTCCAGTGACATTCCAGAAGTGCGGAAGTCTCACTCATGATCGGTCATAAGGAAGAGCCTCTGCATGCAGTCTTGCCGGGACGCGAGGGAGTGGCTAGGTTGACTGCGATGCGACCTGTTATTTTTGCTGGAGTGGCGATGTTGATGGTGTTTGAGTGTGGGGTAGCGGGTCCGCCGCCGCAAGCGTTGCTGGCACCAGTCACGGTCTTGAGCGCCACCCAGAAAGCTGCCATCGGCCGCAAAATTTGGCACAATGAATGCGCCGGCACGGTGGATGGGCTGACGACGTGGAATACCGGGGAGGAATTTCCGTCGCTAGGCATCGGCCATTTCATTTGGTATCCTGCAGACAAGCGGGGGCGTTTCAATGAAACATGGCCGCAGTTTGTAGCGTTTGCCAAGCAGCGGGGAGTGGCGCTGCCGGCGGTGGCCCTGGCAGCAACCAGTCCTTGGTCGTCCAAAGCGGAGTTTCAACAAGCATTCAAGGGGCCGCAGATGACGGGTCTGCGCAACTGGCTGGCGACGCAGGTGGGGGTGCAGACGGATTTCATTTTAGCGCGCTCGCGGGCGGCTCTGCCCAAGATGCTGGCCACGGCACCAGTCCGTGAGCGGGCCCGCATCGAGGCGAATTACCGCAAGCTAAGTGCCACGCCTAACGGCACCTATGCGTTGATCGACTACGTGAATTTCAAGGGCGATGGCAGTCTGGCCACAGAGCGCTACAAGGGCGTGGGCTGGGGCCTGTTGCAAGTGCTTGCGGGGATGCGCGACGTTGCAGGTGGGCAAGTGGCAGCGGCCGAGTTTGCCGCCTCGGCCAAGCGGGTGCTGGCCCGGCGCATCGCCAACTCGCCACCCGAGCGCGGCGAAAAACGCTGGCTCGAGGGTTGGTGCCATCGCTGCGACACCTACGCCAGGCCGCTGTGATGTGGCCTGGCCACCAACAAATTTTCAAAATGCAGGCTTGACCCTGTGGGATCTTACGCCAGGGTCTCGGCCGTCGATATCACAATGACTTCGGCACGATTCCCCCTCATTCCCCCATTCTACCCCCATGGCCGCGAAAATCTACACCAACAAGGATGCCACCATTACCCCCCTGAAAAAGAAAACCCTCGCCGTCATCGGCTTCGGCTCTCAGGGCCACGCTCACGCCCTCAACCTCAAGGACAGCGGCCTGAAAGTCATCATCGGGCTGTACAAGAAATCCAAGTCGCGCGAAGTAGCCCAGAAGCTCGGGTTTGAGGTGATGGACACGGCGGAGGCGGTCAAAGCTGCCGACGTGATCTTTGTGGCTACCCCAGACACAGTGATTCCAGCCGTATACTACAAGGACATCGAGCCTAACCTCACCAAGGGCAAGACCCTCCTGTTCTCGCACGGCTTTGCGGTGCACTTCAAGACCATCACACCACCGAAAAATGTCGATGTGATCCTCGTCGCTCCCAAAGGCCCAGGCCACACGGTGCGCTCGCAATTTCTCGAAGGCAAGGGCGTTCCTGGCCTCATCGCGATCCATCAGAATACCAGCGGCAAGGCCAAGGAAATCGCTCTGGCTTGGGCCCGCGGCATCGGTTGCACGCGTGCCGGCGTATTCGAAACAAATTTCCGCGAGGAAACCGTCACCGACCTCTTCGGCGAGCAATGCGTCCTCTGCGGCGGTGCTTCCGCACTCGTCAAGGCCGGCTTTGAGGTGCTCGTTGAGGCGGGCTACCAACCCGAGATGGCCTACTTCGAGTGCCTTCACGAACTCAAACTCATCGTCGACTTGATGAACGAATCGGGCATCGCCGGCATGCGTTTCTCAATTTCCGAAACCGCCGAATACGGCGATGTGACCATCGGCCCGAAAATCATCGATGGCTCGGTCAAAAAGCGCATGGCAGCCCAGCTCAAGGCGATCGAGAACGGCAAGTTTGCCAAGGATTGGACGGCCGAATACGCGGGTGGCAACAAGAACTTCAACGCCCTGCGCAAGACCGAAGCCACCCATCAGATTGAGAAAATCGGTGCCAAGCTCCGCTCCACCATGAGTTGGATCAAGCAGACGAAAATCAAAAAAGGCGCCAGCCAAGCCAGCTTCACTTCGTCCTCGAAGTGAGCTGACTCTGAACCTTGTGGCGGCGGTCTATGACGACTTTTCCCCTGCGGGAAAAGTCGCCGCTCCATGAGCTACGAGGTGGCTGCGGTCTCCCGCCAGTCCATGGTGACAGACAAATTGTGAAGAATCTGGTCCGCCCGCGGGTCATCTGCCACGGTCACAAGAGCCACCTGCTGCCCATGGGTGGTAGCGTTGCCTAGTGGCTCGCGCGCCTCCCGGCCGTGGTTGCGACACTTTGCCAAAACGCCGCCGCCAATTGGATGGCTTTCCGCGCGGATGGGCTGGGGGTGCTTGCGCTGGTGGGCTGGAGGTCCTAAGAGTTTTTTGGCAAGATGCCAAACACAGCCGGCAGGATGCCGGCGCTCCGTAGCGGGTGTTAGGGGCGACGTACCAGGTCGTGACTCAATATAGAGGAGCGGGAGTCGTGGGCTCAAGCGGAGCGCTCGCTGGCAGAGGGCTTGTGGATTTTGGGCGGGGCGGGCGGTTTGTTGGAGAGGGGGAGGACTTTTTCGAGGGCGGCGGCGGGGATCCAGCCGCGGGTTTTGCTGGCGAAGGCGATGTAGGCCCACTCGCCGCTAAGGCGCACGAGTTCGCACAGTGAGCCGGGTGGGGCGTCGATGACTTCAGGGGAAGTGCGGGTGGCATCGGCATGGACGACAATTTTGTCGGCGATAATGACGGCTTGGTTGGCGACGGGTACAAACTCGGCATCGTTGGGATAATAGTTGCAACCCAGAACTCCGAGGGTGGCGAGCAGGGGAGCTAGCACCAGGGTGCCAATGGCCGCGATGCGGATGGGCGCGCCGTTGCGGGTGGCGGGAAATGCCAGCAAGGCGAGGACGCACAGCCAGACGCCAGTCCACGCGCCGGCCCGCCAGAGGTCGAGCGGCAGGCGGGCGAGGGCATATTGATAGTCGGGGCGTTGGACGGTGAGAGCGCCGCATTTGCGTTCGATGAAGCGGAGGTTTTGGCGGGATTCTTGGTGGCCAGGATCGCGGGCGAGGGCACGCCGGTAATAGAGCGCGGCGTAACCCGGCGAGCCGAGTCGGTAACAGGCGTTGCCGATGTTGTAGAGGATGGCGGGTGAGAGCCGGGCATAATCGCCGGTGGCGAGCCAGAGTTTGATGGCATCCTCGTACTTGGCCGAGTCATAGGCGGCGAGGGCTGGGTTAGCGCTGACTTCCTGGTTGGCGCCATCCTCCGCAGCGCGGGTTGCGGTGGGCGCTGCAAGCAGGGAGGTCGTGGCCAGCACGAGTATGGCGGTGATGGCCTTGCGCAGGGATTTGAGGATTTCACGGCGGCGCTTGCCAAGCCGCGCCGTGGGTGGTTCGGCGAGGAAGCAGTGGGCGTCGCGTTCGGCGAGAATGGCCAGCAGCGCGGGGTTGGGCTGGCCGCCGAGCCAACGCTCGATGAAGGCACCGGCCAGTTTGAGAAACAGTCGGTCATTATCGGCCGGGCTGCGGGCAAGCTCATTCAAGGCACGCAATTCCACGGTTTTGCGCGGTTTTTGGCGCAGCCGCGGTGCAAGGCGCAGCCACAGCGCCTTGGCAATCAGGCAGCCGGCGAGCAGTCCGCCGATGGCGTGGCCGAGCCAAGGTGGCAGTGCGGGTTGGGCGGGGATGAGCGTCTGGGGCAGGCGCAGGACGGCGAGAATATCGCTCATGCGTTCGACGGGGATGGGCATTGCCTGGGGCGGGCCGCTGGGCAGGGTCGTGGCGGCGGTGGACGGCAGGATTTTCAAGGGGATGGACTCGGTGGTGACGCTGTGGTAGCGTTTTAATATCGGATCGAAGTAAACCAGCTGGAACGGCGGAATGGCCGTTTGCAGGTCGAGGGGCTTGATTAATTGTTGGAAAATAACCGTCCCGGAGAGTCGCCGACGCTCGTCACCCCGCTGGGTGGCGGTGGCCTCGTAGATTTTCCAGCCTTTCGGCTGCTGGAGGCGAGGTGGGCGCATGGTATCGAGGTTGCCGCTGCCGGTGACGATGAGGTCCACCGAGATGGCGTCGCCTGCGTGCACCTCCGTTTCGCTGGTGTTGGCGTGCACTGCGAAGCTGCCGATGGCATTGTCGAATCCCGCGGGGGCACCCGGCGGCAGCGGCGTGGTTTCAAATTCAAGTTTGGGAATATCGAGGAACGTTTCCTCGGTGACGCGTTGCAGGAAGCCATCGACGATGAGTTGGGTGGAGGTGAGGCGCAGTTTAGCGGGGCCGATGCCGACCTTGCCGCTGCGGGTGGGGGTGAGGGTGCTGGGGTAGGCGAGGGTGGCGTAGGGATGGGCCAAGACGTTGAGCTGGCCTTTGGTGGAGCTGGGTTCGAGGCGCCAGCAGGCGACTCCGTCGAGTTGGAACTCAGGAATGCCCCAATCCTCGACAGTTATGGCAAAGTCCTTGGGGACGAAGATCTTAATTTCGGTGGGAATGGCTTCGCCTTCGTACGGGTGGTCCTTGAGGATATGGAATCCGGCGGCGTAGCGCAGAGTGCGTCCGGCCACGGTGGTCTCGTGCCATTGGAGTTCATCAGGAGTGAAAACGACAAACTCGATAGGTTCGGTGCGCGACTTGAGCCCGTTGATGATCAGCTCGATCGCCGGGATGGTGTGGCGTCCCACCGTGTAGCTTTCGACCGCGTACTGATAGAAATACTCGATCCGGTGGCCGGACGTTTGCCGTGGGATGGCGGAGGGGGCGGTGGCGCGGATGGTCACATCCGGAGTGTTAGGGATAGCCGGCATGGCGTCCGGCGGCCGGCTGGGGAGGGTGATTTCGAGGAATGCCTGTTCGCCCCGGGCGAGGTGGCGGGTGCTGAGTTGCGCCGAGATTTGGGCGCCAGCGGGGTTGGCGAGGCAGAGGATGATGGCGGCGAGCGTGGCGAGCGGTTGGTGGCGGGCTGTCATGAGGTTACCAATCCTGTTCCGGGTTATTATATTCGATGCGGCCGGAGCGCAACGGGCCCTTTTCCAAATCGGCGTTTTCGCCCAGAATCCGCCGGGCGCGCTCTTCGGGCGTCTCATCGGGTTTGGGCGCTGGGTGATCACCGGCCTGAGGGTCACCAGCCTTGGGTGGGGCGTTCTTAGCGGGATCCTCGCCGGGCTGGCCTTTGGGTTGCTGGCCTTTATCGCCTTGGGTGTCTGGGTCCTTGGGCGGGTTCTTATCCCCCGGCTTGGGTTGCCCCCCTGGCTTCGGTTGGTCATCCTCGCCGGAGTCGCCGGGATTGTCGGGGTCCGGGCCGGGTTGGGGTTGCGGGATGCTCTGGCTGGTTTGCTCGCGTTCCTTTTCCACCAATTCGCGCAGCCGCTTCAGATAGATGAGGGTGGTTTGGCGGTTGTGGAGGAGGTCCAAGTTGTCAGGATCGTGGACGAGGGCGGAGTCGTCGTGTTGGATCGAGTCGGCCCAATTGATGATGAGCGCTTCGAGGGCGGGCACGCCCGGGGTGTCGCCGTCTGCGGAGGCATCGGCCTTGCTGACTTGGGCGAGGCGGGCCTTGACCAGGGCGTCGAAGCTGGCCAGATCGGGAACTTGGTGGGTTGCGCTGGGATAGGCGGCACCGGCGAGGGTGAGCCAGCCGAGTTGGAAGAGGCTGTTGGCGAGGCCAAAATGGGCGCTGGCCAGCACGCGGGAATCGTCGGCGAGCAGCGCGGCGCTGAACGCCTCACAGGCACCAGTGAAATCCTTGGCGCGATAGGCGGCGGTGCCTTCGCCGAGGCGATAGCGGGCGGCGTGCTCCGGCGACCTGGCGGCTTCGGCGAGTTGGCGGAAGCCGTCGCGGGCGGGTGGGTAGTGGCCAGCGGCGAGGGCTTGGGCGGCGGCGGTAGTTGCGTCGGCGCGGGCAGCGGTGGGGCTAGCAACCATGGCGAGGGCCAGCAGGGAGGCGGGTTTGAGGCTGCGCCAGCGGGTGCCGGCGATGATCGCGACGATGAGAAAGAGGATGGCTGGGAGCGCCAGCCATTGATAGAACTCGATGGCCACGCGACGTACGCGGCCGCGCATTTCGAAGGCATCCATATCCTTGGCGGCCAGACTCACCATCGCGGCAATGTCGGTGCCGCCGCCGGCCAGGGCGTAGCGGCCGTTGGTATCATTGGCAAGTTGGCGCAGCACCTCGGGTTGGAGTCGGCTGAGCACGATTTTGCCCTTGCGGTCCACCATGTTAGTGTTAGATGAATCCGGGTTGGGCACATAGCCGCCGTCTTCGGTGCCTACGCCGATGGCAAAGATATAGACTCCGGCTTTTTTGGCCTCGGCGATGACCGGAGCGAGGGCACCCTCGTGTTTTTCGCCGTCGCTCAAGATGATGAGTGCATTGTTTTTTTGGCCGGTCTCTTTGAGGGTGGTGATAGCCAGGCGAAGCGCCGAACTGAGGTTAGAACCGCCCAGCGGCACCCAAGTTTCATCGACTTGTTCGACGGTTTCACGCACGGCTCCGTGGTCGATAGTCAGCGGTGCAAACACGTGGGCGCTGCCGGCAAAGCCCAGAAGGCCGATGCGTTCGTTAGGCAGCGCGTCCAACAATTCATAGATGACCACCTTGGCTTGGGCTAGGCGGTCGGGTTTGACGTCCTTGACGCGCATGCTGCGGGACAGGTCGAGGGCAATGAGGACGTTGCGGCCGATGGATTTTTCGGTGTGGGTGGC
>WBXD01000014.1 GCA_008932935.1 Verrucomicrobiota bacterium | reverse complement strand
TTCGGTGATCAGGCGGTGACGAATCGCTGGCGCAAGCCGGGAAACCGACGAGTGGCCGGGTTTCACCTGATTCCTGTCGCGGCCATAGAGTCCGGCGATGGGAATGAATCCATCCAGTCGACCGAGTGACGTGGTGCGCGAGGCTGGGCAAATCATGCCGCAAACTAGCTGCCAAATGGCCCCACGCAAGCGTGAATCCAGGCAGAATATGCAAAGGAAGTGCGGGTGTGGAAAATCGAGGGTATGAACAGTTGGCCGCATCGGTCGCATCCGCGGGCTTGCTGTGGCTATTATACGGCCAGCAGTCAAGAGGGGCTTGACCTCCTGGAACAGGGCGCAGGCGCTGCTAGGAAATTGCTTTTCGGGTGAGAGCCGTTGAAAGAGCCGGGGCTTGGCCGGAGGGCTGAGAAAAGGGGTGCTTGATCGTAGGCTTGCGAGAATTCATGACAGCTCTCTGATACGGATTCGTGATGCGTGCAATTCAGCTCTGCAGAAGTAGGCGAGAGAGGATCTTCACTGGTAAAGAGCTTCGGTTACTAGCGACCCATCGGTATGCAAAACGGGATATGGGTCCTAAAGCGGTAACCAAAGCCCCAGTGATTTTATTTCCTCTTGCTATGAGCAAGAAAGCTACTGCTTCTGCTCCGCTCCAACGACTCTGCTTATAAATTACGAAGACCTCTCGAGAACATTGCTCTTCGCTTAAGGAATATCGAGAGAGTTCTGCGGTGTGGAGGTCAACGGCATTAATCACCAACTGCTTGCTTACCCATGAAATTGCGTTCTGGCACAACTCGCATTGCCCATCGTAGATAACTGTAATTTCACTCATTTGTATTCTCTCAATGACTAGTTATTTTCAGCGACTTCATGTCGCCAGCAAGAGAAAACTTCTCGGATTGATGGGAAAACACTACAGACGCGAAAATAGCTATCCGCTCCGCTTTGCCAAGGAATTTCATCGAGAAATTCTTGCAACGGCGATTTCGAGGTGGCAGACGCCTGCTAGGTCGGGTGTATTCGAGAACCAAGATGTGGCCATCGCCAAGTGGGACCTCTGGGGGGCTTCTATGCCCGAAATTCAGCTTGGGGTTGTGGTGGCGCCTTGAGCGCTAGATGACTGTCTTGGGTCTTCTGTCTTCTGTCTGGGAGCGTAGCGTTCTTCTGTCTTGTGGTTTTTTGAGCGTGACATCCTAGCTGCTAGGTAGTTTCTTCGGGCGAGCTATGGCTCTCGAACCGCTCAAAGATGGCATTCGCTCGCTGGTGCGGATCGACTTTTACGGCAACGTCCACAAGCGCTTTCGCGGGACGGCAGCCCCCGAGCGCTACGCCACCGAGGTGGCCGTGCTCAAAGTGCTCGAGGAGCGGGGATGTCCGTACGTGCCGCGCTTGTTGGAAGAACATCCCGAGGAACTCTACTTTGTCTCAACCAATTGCGGCCAGCCAGCCAACCAAATCACCAAGGAGAAAACCGCGCGCATTTTTGCCAAGCTCGAACGCGACTACGGTTTGCGCCACCTGGATGCGGAGGCGCGCAATATCACCTACTCCGACAAGCTCGGCTGTTTTTGTGTGATCGACTTTGAACTCGCCGAAATTCTCCCACCGCCACCCGGCCTGATGACGGCGGCAGCTTCCACTCCCTAACACCGATGCCAGTGTCCGCCGCGCTCCTCCATTGGGCTGCCCGCTCGCACAGCGGGTCGCGCAAGCCCCGCAACGACGATTCGTACATCGCCTTTGCTTCGGGCGTGCGCGGGGCTGAAACGTTGCCGCCCGCCGGCGTGCATTCGCTTGCCAGCCAGGACCTGGTGTTTGCAGTGTCGGATGGGATGGGCGGCGGTAATGCCGGGGATCTGGCGTCGGCGCTCATTCTGCAACAGATGTGCGAAATCATCCCGGAAACGTTCAAAGTCGCCGCCGCCGGTTTGTTTCCAGATTGCCTCAGTCACTTGGGTGAGGCCCTCCGCTCGGTCCATGAGCGCATCAACACCGCCGCCGCCAAGCGCGAGGAATGCCGTGGCATGGCCGCCACCCTGGCCCTAGCCTGGTTTACCCCGGACAACATCTACCTCGCAAACGCTGGCGATTCCCGCATCTATCTGTCCCGCCACGGCCAACTCACCCTGCTGAGCCGCGATCACACTTCAGCCTTTGGTCAATGGCAACGCGGCGAGATCGCCGAATTCGAGTACCGCAACCACCCGCGCCGCTCAGCTCTGTACGAGGTGGTCGGCGGTGGTCACCCCGGTGTGTGCCCATACTTCGCCGCCATCTCGTATCAGCCCGGCGACCGGTTTTTGATTTGCTCCGACGGGCTCATCGACGGCCTGTGGGAACGCCACATCGCCGAGGCCCTGGCCAAGTGTCCGGTCATCCCAACCCTAACCGCAGAAACCCTCCTCCAGCGGGCCATCGACAATTGCGGGATCGACGATACCACCCTCATCGTGGTCACGGTCAGCGACCCGGTCGCCGGGGGCCATCCACCTTAACACCTGGGCACTTGAGGAATGTGTTTGAAATGAGCATCGCTGGTGCAGAGAATCAGGCCGTGCTGAATCGTCAGAGCGGCAATCCAAAGGTCATTGGTTGGGATGGCAAGCCCCTGCCGCCGGAGTTGCAGGTGGATCTGCGCGTAATGATGGGTGGTCTGCTCATCCGGCAAGAGTACCGAGACGCGGGCACTGTTGAGGAAACGTTGCAGGTTGGCGGAATTGTCCGACTCCCGGTTGCCGGCGACGAAACCCGCCTGCAGCTCGCCGAGAACGATGAGCGGGAGAAAGATGCGGCGCGCACTGCGTACGATCTGCACCCGCGTGGACTCACCGCGCATGAACTCACTGTAGGCATTCGTATCCAGCGCCACGTTCACCGCCACGCCTCCTCGTCGATGCGTTTAAAATCGGCCACTGCGGCATCGAAAGCCGGATCTTCCTGCCAAGTGCCGATCAGCGCATCCAGATCGGTGTGCTCCATGGGCTTGGCATCGAGTCCCAGCCCGCGGGCCAGTGCCTCCATGGCCACCGCATTGAGGCTTTTCCCTTCCTGTTGGGCACGGCGGCGCGCAGCACGGTCAATGGTTGGCGGAACTCCACGAAGCGTGTATTGCATGGCTTTCATGCAGGCAGCGTAGGCAATACTTGCCTGCATGGCAAGTCGAATCAGTCGAATTTCCTAAACTCCACCTGCCGCTCCCTTGAGTGCGGTGGCTCGCCACCGCCTGGCCCAGCCAGCTTGCTGGCGAGTGTGGGCAGCATGGAGCGGGGGCAGCTTGCCCCCTTTTGCCCATGAAACGTGCAAGGGAAAGCCGCCATGCGACTGCCCTTACTCTATCCATGGGCCACGGCGGTTGGCAACCGCCGCTCCCTTGAGTGCGGTGGCTCGCCACCGCTTGGCCCAGCCAGCTTGCTGGCGAGTGTGGGCAGCATGGAGCGGGGGCTGCTTGCCCCCTTTTGCCCATGAGATGCGTAAGAGCAAACCGCCATGCGACTGCCCTTGCTCTATCCATGGGCCACGGCGGTTGGCAACCGCCGCTCCCTTGAGTGCGGTGGCTCGCCACCGCTTGGCCCAGCCAGCTTGCTGGCGCGTGTGGGCAGCATGGAGCGGGGGCAGCTTGCCCCCTTTTGCCCATGAAACGTGCAAGGGAAAACCGCCATGCGACTGCCCTTACTCTATCCATGGGCCACGGCGGTTGGCAACCGCCGCTCCCTTGAGTGCGGTGGCTCGCCACCGCCTGGCCATGCTTGCTTGCAAGGCAAGGCAAGGCGTGAGCAGTGTGGCATCACGGCATTTCCACCGGAAAATTGCCCAGATGCCTATGCGAGTGCTTGACAATTGCAGGATTGGCGTTACCACACTCCGCGCCTGCGGGTCGGCCCGGCAGGCCCAAACCAAAATCGCAAAAGTAAAGTTAGCCGTAATTTGGCACTAATTCTGCTTTGTGGTGATCGGACGTTTCGGTTAAATGCCGAAGTTCAGCCCATTCTCAGACTTTATTATTCTCATACCCCACACCCACAACACCCCAGCATCATGGCGAAATACAAATTGGAATACATCTGGCTCGACGGTTACACGCCGGTGCCGAACCTGCGCAGCAAGACATTGGTCAAAGACTTTGATAGCTTCCCGACACTTGAAGAGCTCCCGCAATGGGGCTTTGACGGCAGCTCTACCCAACAGGCCGAGGGCCGCAGCTCCGACTGCATGCTCAAGCCGGTGGCGGTGTTTCCGGACAGCACCCGCCGCAACGGCGTGCTGGTCATGGCCGAGGTCATGATGCCCGACGGCAGTACCCCGCATCCGACCAACCACCGCGCCACCGTGCTCGACGATGCAGGAGCATGGTTCGGCTTTGAGCAGGAGTATTTCCTGTTCCAAGATGGTCGTCCGCTGGGCTTTCCGTCCGACGGCTTCCCGCAACCGCAGGGGACCTACTACTGCGGTGCCGGCTACAAGGCCGTCGGCGACATCGCCCGCCAAATCGTCGAAGAACACCTCGACCTGTGCCTCGACGCAGGCATCAACCACGAAGGCATCAACGCCGAAGTGGCCAAGGGCCAGTGGGAATTCCAGGTTTTCGGCAAGGGTTCGAAGACCGCCGCCGACCAAGTATGGGTGGCCCGCTACATCCTCAACCGGCTGTGCGAAAAGTATGGTGTCGAAGTTGAATACCACTGCAAGCCGATCCGCGGCGACTGGAATGGCTCAGGCATGCACGCGAATTTCTCCACCACCTATTTGCGCGAAGTCGGCGGCAAGGCCTACTTCGAAGCGCTGATGGCGGCCTTTGCGGAGTTTCGCGAAGAACACATCGCGGTCTATGGCCCGGACAATCATCTGCGGCTCACCGGCCTGCATGAAACCCAGTCCATCGACAAGTTCAGCTACGGTCTGGCCGACCGCGGCTCCTCGGTGCGCATGCCCCACAGTTTCGTTAATAACGACTACAAGGGTTACCTCGAAGACCGCCGGCCCAATTCCCAGGGCGACCCCTATCAGATTGCCTCGCGCATCCTCAAGACCATCGTCACCGTGCCCACGCCCTGAGCGCGTGGAACGACACTTGCCAAAGTGTCGTCTACAGGAAGAGATAGAGGATAGAGGATAGTAGATAGAGGATATAGATAGAGGATCACAGATTGTGGATGGAAGGTGTAAAGCCCTTCCATCCACTTTTGGCTGTTAGCGGCGCAATTTTCGCAGGAGCATCGTGAGGGCCTCGTCGGCTTCCGGCACGCGCAGCAGCTTTGTGGTTAGAAAATAGGCGGCGGCGGCGCTGGTGATCGTGATGGCGAGCGCGCCGCAACGCAGCAGCCACGGCGCTTGGCCAGGGTCGCGCAAGAGGGAATGGCTGGCTGTGAGGCAGACGCCGGCGAGCACGGCGCCGGCGAGCAGCAGTTTGGCGAGCATGCCTAACAATGACGCGGTGTCCAGGCCGCCGGTGAAGCGGCGCATCATGGCGAAGAGGATGAGGAAATTGAGGCAGGCGGTGATGCTGGTGGTCAGGGCGAGAGACTGGTGGCCCCAGTGGAGTTTCATGACAAACAGATAGTTGCAGGCGAGGTTCACGCCCAGCGCCAAGAAGCTCACCAGCATCGGGAACCAGCGTTGATCGATGGCGTAAAACGCCGGTTGCAACACCTTGAGCCAGGCATAGAACAACAGCCCGTAACCATAGGCTCGCAACGCGATGGCCGTTTGCAGGCGGTCGTGGGCATCGAAGGCGCGGCGTTCGTAGAGCAAACTAACCAATGGCTCGGCCAACAAAATAAGCCCGAGCGTGGAAGGCAGCACCAGAAACGCCACCAAGCGCAGCCCCTTTGTTAGGGTGGGTTTGAATTCCGGGGCAATCCCGCCGATGGCCGCCCGCGAGAGCGCTGGCAAGGTGACGGTGGCGACGGCGACGCCGAACACGCCGATGGGCAATTGCATCAGGCGGAAGGCATAGTTGAGCCAGCTCACCGCGCCTTGGCACACCGAGTAGGCGAACATGGAATTGACCACCACGTTGATCTGGACGACGGAGGCGGCGATGACGGCCGGGGCCATGAGGTGGAGGATTTGGCGCACGCCCGGATCGCGCCAGCGGAAGTTGCTGGAAAAGTGATAGCCCGCACGCCGCAAGGCCGGAAACTGGCACGTCAACTGAGCCAGTCCGCCGATGACCACGCCGATGGCAAAGCCGATCAAGCTGCGCGGGCCCCAGGCCGGATCCAACCAATATCCGAAGGCGGCCCCGCCTAACATCGAGCCGAGATTGAAGAAACAGGACGCCAGTGCCGGCATGCCGAACACGTTGCGGGCGTTGAGCATGCCCATGACCAGCGCCGCCAGCGAGACTAACAGGATGAACGGGTACATTACCCGCACCATCGTCACGGTCAGCGCCACTTCGTCCAGGTTGAAATCGCGGCGGGCCGCGCCAGTGCGCGCCAGCGCTGTTAGAATATCCACCATCCAGGGAGCGGTGAGGATTCCCAGCAGGGTGACGCCACTCATGAACACCGCGGCGAGCGTCATCATCTTGTTAGCCAAAAGCCAAGCCGACGCCTCGCCCTCGGCTTTGAGTTTTTTGGAAAAGGTGGTGACGAACGCCTGCGACAAGGCGCCCTCGGCGAACAGGTCGCGCAGCAGGTTGGGGACGCGGAAGGCAAGGTTGAAGCAATCCATCCATCGGCTGCCGCCAAACAGCGAGGCAAAGAGCATTTCACGCGCCAAGCCGAGCACGCGGCTGGCCATCACTGCGGCGCTTACTTTCCACGTGGCTTTGGCAGACATAGGAGGGATTTCAGCCGAATGGCAGTGGAGCGGCCGTGGGCATCAAGGCCTTCGATGCGGGCGAATTCCTCGACCACGGCGAGCGACTTGGCCACAGCTGGTTGGTCCATTTTGACGATGCTGGTGCGGCGTTGGAATTGATCGGCGCGCAGGCCGGAATACGAACGGCCGGCACCGCCGGTGGGCAACGTGTGGCTGGGGCCGGCGAGAAAATCGCCGACGGCCACCGGCGAGTGGTTGCCCAGATAGATTGCGCCGGCGCTGCGGATGAGCGGCAGCCAGCGGTCTTCGTCGGCGGTGATGAGCGAGAGGTGTTCGGGGGCGAAGGTGTTGGCGATGGCCACGCCCTCGGCAAACGACTTGAGGTGCAGTAAAAACGTGCCGCGCTTGAGCACCTCGCGGATGATCTTGGCCCGCGACAAGGTGAGCACTTGTTTTTCAAGTTCCTTGACGACCTTGCCGAGCAGCACTTTGGAATCCGTGGCAAAGCCCACCACGCTATCGCCGCCGTGTTCGGCCTGTGCCAGCATATCGGCGGCGATAAAGGCGGCGTTGCCGGTTTTGTCCGCGAGCACCAGCAACTCGCTGGGGCCGGGCAGCAGGTCGATGGACACCGCGCCGACAAGTTGGCGCTTGGCCTCGACAACGAAGCGGTTGCCGGGGCCGAAGATGCGGTCCACCGGGCGGATCGTGCGGGTGCCGAGGGCCATCGCGGCAATCCCTTGGGCTCCTCCCACCTTGATTGCCTCGGTGACCCCAGCGGCTTGTAGCGCGAAGAGCAGCGCGGGATTGACTGATCCATCGACCCCGCAGGGGGTGGCAGCGAGGATTTCAGGCACCCCGGCGGCCTGGGCAAAGCCGGCGGTCATCAGCGCGGTGGACACCAGCGGCGCCTTGCCGCCGGGAACGTACACGCCGACCCGCTCGAACGGGAAAAACCGCTCGCCGACGATGGCACCTTCCGCGTTGCGGGCCGACCAATCGCGACGCAGGCTGCGCTTGGCGAAAGCGTGGATATTGTTGAGGCTGCGGGCCACCGCGGTTTTGGTCGCCACGCTCACCGCTTGTTCGGCGGCGGCAAACTCCGCCGCACTTACGAAAATTTCCTTCAGTTTAAGGTCCGCTCCGTCAAAACGTTTGGTGTAGGCGAGCAAGGCTTGGTCGCCTCTGGCCGCCACATCTGCGATGATTTCGCTAACCAGGTCGCGCACGCCCGGTTCGGGCAGGGCACGGCGGTTCATGCGGCGGACGAATGTGGAATAAGCGGAATCGCGGTGGCTGAGGATAATCATGGCGGAAACTGGCGGCAGAGCATGCACGGGAAAGAGCGCCGCGCCAAGCGTGATCCATAATAATATGACGGTGCCGGTTGACGCCGGCGGCTTTCTCGCGTACAGCGCTCTGGCCCCTCTCATGATCCTCGATATTGTCCAATACGGCCACCCCGTCCTCCGCCAGCGTTGTCGCCAAGTCACCGAGGTGGATGAGGCACTCGTCCAACTCGTCGGCGACATGCTCGATACGATGGTCGAGGCCCATGGTGTCGGTCTCGCCGCGCCGCAGGTGGGCGTGGCTATCCGCTTGGCGGTAGTGGACGTGGCGCACGATCCGGAGTGCATCTCCTATCTGAGGGTCAACGGCGAGGCCGTGGAATTGGACTCGATCATGCCGCTGGTGTTCATCAATCCGGAGCTGCAATTCGGCCAGCCCAAGGAATTCGGGGTCGAGGGCTGCCTGAGTATCCGCGACATCCGCGCCGAGGTTCGCCGCCCCATCGACGTCAAAGCCACCCTGCCGCAACTCGACGGCTCGGTGCTCGTGGTGGAAACCGACGGCCTGCTGGCCCGCGCCTTGCAGCATGAAATCGACCACCTCAACGGGGTGCTATTTGTCGACCGGCTCCCCGCAGTGGCCAAAGTGGCCATGCGCAGGCGTCTCAAATGGCTCGCCGATGATCCCATCGGGGCTTGAGAATTGCCCGTAGCTGCTTGAAAAGTCGCCAGCCGCCGAATTCTTTTACCGCTTTGTGAAATATTCTTGATTGGGTGTTTGACAGAGTCGATGGGAATTGGCTTATTCGCTCCAGCCCTCACCGTAGAATCGAGCACGCATGAGCGAAAACGAACAACCATCCCCAGCTCCGTCCAAGCAGACATCGAGTGTCCCGTTGAAAAAGGAAACCGTCCGCGTGACCCTCAAGGCCGCTGATGCACCTCCGGCCTCGCCGGTGGCCACCGTCCCCGGTGCCGCCCCCGTGCGTCCGCCCACGCCCTCGGAACCCCCGCCGCCACCCGTGCCCACCGCGCCGCCAGTAGCTGGCGCGCCACGCCCGTTTGCCCCGGCACCGACCATTGCGCTCAGGCCGGCTGGTGCCCCCACGGCACCCGCACCTGCGCCTACCATCCGGCTTGCCACCTCCACTGGGCAGGCTGGAGGCGCACGCACCGTCCCTCTGAAAACCGCCACCCAGCCGCTGAGCGGCGCTCCCACGCCGTCGCTGCCCAAGGCCACGGTGCAACTGCAGGCGCCCACCCAGCCGCTGAGTGCTGCCAGCATGTCTGTCTCGCAAATGGCCACCCTCAAGATCGACGATGAGGAAGAGGACGCAGGCGGGGGCGGTTTGATGAAGATTCTATCCGTGATGGGTTTCCTGGCCGCCTGCGTGGTGCTCTACTTCCAGTATGATGCCAGCAACACCTGGATTAATGCCGATGACGCCAATCCAGCGACCAAGGGTGACTTCATGCAATTGTTTGAATCGGAGCCTAATTCCTCGCCACAGGGGACCTGATTCCAATATCTAACCACCGACCCAATTATCCCATGGCCCTGCCCATCATTAATTTCTTGCTAGCCGGCGTTGCGCTTTACCTCATGCTCACCGCCTGCCAATTGGTCTGAGCGCTTCCAGTTGCCGGATTTTTCTCTCAGAGCCGTTTCGCCAATTTGGTGGAACGGCTCTTGACGTTCAGGGATTGCCGGTTACCCTCTGCGCATGTCTTTGAAACTTACCGACGCCAACTTCCAATCCGAAGTCATCAACTCCACGCTGCCCGTCCTAGTCGATTTCTGGGCCGATTGGTGTGGCCCCTGCAAAATGCTCGGTCCCGTGCTCGACCAAGTCGCCGCCGAGCTCGAAGGCCAGGCCGTCGTAGGCAAGCTCAATGTGGATGACGCAACCGAACTTGCCGTCAAATACAACGTGCGTTCCATCCCCTTGCTGTTGTTCTTCAAGAACGGCGAAGTCAAGGACCAGATCCTCGGGGCTAGCGTCACCAAGGAGCAGATTAAGGCAAAATTGCTCGCCCTCGCTTGAGGTCACTACCTGTCTGTAGCCTCATACCTGGCAACTGTCTAACAATTATTCATGGCTGTGCAAATCGGGGCGTGACAAATTGGTTTTCCGGTTGATATTCGCTGTCACTCCGACATGCGTACCGCACTGAATTCCCACATGAAACGTCTGTTTGCTCTCTTGGGGCTGATTTTGCTCTCAGCGTCGCTGGGGAGCTGTGGAGCGAGCAAACCCAAGCCGCCCCCACCCCCGCTGCACTCCGGGCCGGTGAGAACGAGCAACAACACGGCCTATCGAACCCCGGCATTGCACGGACCCGTACCGCGCAATCCAGACATGTCCTTGCCTGCGGACTTTGCCAAGGGCCCACGGCTGTCATTTTCGCGCGTGGCGGTGAACGACAAGTATATCGCCATCACGTTTGACGATGGTCCGCAACCGCAAAACACCCCGCGCCTGCTCGACATGCTGCGAGCCCGCAACATCAAGGCCACCTTCTACATGGTCGGCAGCAACGTCGATCTCTATCCGCAAGTGGTGCGCCGGGTGGTGGCCGAAGGCCATGAAGTCGGCAATCACAGCTACACCCACCGCTTGTTCTCAAAAATGAGCGACTCGGATATCCGCCAGGAACTCGCCCGCACCCGCGATGCCATCGTGCGGGCCGCGGGCGTGCAACCCCACACCCTGCGCCCGCCCTTCGGCGGCATGCTACCACGCCAGCGCGAGTGGGTGAATACGGAATTCGGCTACCCGATCATCCTGTGGTCGGTCGATCCCTTTGATTGGCGGCGGCCCGGACCCAGCGTGGTCTGTGCTCGCATTCTCAGCTCCACCACTGCGGGCAGCATCGTGTTGGCCCACGATATACATCGCCAAACCGTCGATGCCATGCCCGCCACGCTGGATGGACTGTTGCAGCGGGGCTTCAAATTTGTCACCGTGTCGCAGTTATTGGCGATGCAAGCAGAGAAGGCCACTGCGCACACGGCGGTGGGGCTGCCGATACCCTAACCCTGGAAAAGGAAATAGAAACCACGGAATGCACGGATAATGAATGAGTTATGAATTTTATAGTATTCACCATTTGGGTGAGCCTGAGACTTGATAGAGCAGGACCATCTTATCCGTGTCATCCTATTCAATCCGTGAAATCCGTGGTGAAAACCGTCGCTGCAACAATTTCCATTTTACTTTTCAGGCTAACCCGAGCCTCACCTGCTCCACACACATGTTAGGCGAGCGCTACTTCGCAAGCCGCAAGCGTTTGGCCGAGTTGATGGACGACATCACGGCGCTGGCCGTGGACACTGGCACCGATCTGGCCGGCGCGTTGCCGTACGCCGGCGTGGGGCAGTCCCTGGGTCCGCCGTTTCTCTTGGCCGTTTGTGGCGAGGTGAATGCCGGCAAATCCACCTTCCTCAACGGCGTGTGCGGCCACGACTTGTGCAGCGTCAACCGTCTGCCGGAAACCAAACGGCTCATCCTCTATCGTTTCGGTGAAACCACTCGCAGCGTGACCGCCGCAGGCGGTGTCGAAGAGCGTCACCGGCCGCTGGCTTGCCTGCGCGATTTCAACTTGCTAGACACGCCTGGTACCAACGCCCCTGGTAACGACTGGCAACCTTTGCTAGAGCCCTTTCTTGCGGCCGCCGAGCTTATTTGCGTGGTGTTTCCGGTATCCAACCCGTGGGGCGCGGCCACCTGGAATTTCGTCTCGCGGCTACCTGAGGAGGCGCTCGGGCGCGTGGTGTTAATCCTGCAACAAATCGACCAAGGCGAGCCCGCCGATATTGCGGTGATTCTTGGGCACCTGCGCGACCTCTCACTCAAGCGCCTGGGCCGGGTGCCGCCGATCTTTGCCGTGTCCGCCACCCTGGCCTGCGAGGCCAAGCGCACCGCGCCGGTGGACAGCGCCATGCTCGCCGCCAGTGGCTATCTCGCGCTCGAGGAATTCATTTCACGTTCGGTCTGCTCCGCCCCGCCCCGCCAGGCACTGTTGCAAAGCTGGTGGACGCAGGCTGCCGCCGCCTTGCGCGCGGTGGATGAACAACTCGAAGGCCAAAGCCGCGGCATCGATGCCCACGGCAACTTGCTGGCAAGCATCGAGCGCGAAATCGATGGCATGCGCGAGCATTTTCTCGGCCGTCTGCCGCGCCATCTCACCGGGGTGGCTGAGGTGTTCCAAAGTGAGTCGGGAGGGGTCGCTAAATTGTTGAGAAAGCGCTTGGGGGTCGCCCGTTCGGTGTACCGGCTCTTTGTCGGCGACCGCACTGGTCAGGAAATGGAAGCGGTGATCATCGCTCGCCTGCAGGCCACCGTGGAAGCCGTGGCCCAAGCCGATGGCGCGGAAGTCGCCGATGCCTGTCGCCGCCATTGGGATGACGTCGCCACCCGCGTGCGCCAAGCCCTCGGCGTAGACTTGGGCGACGCCGTGCAACTTGACGATTCTCTAACCATCGCGCGGCGGCGCTTCGTGCAGCGCCTCGGCCGCGCCGCCAGCCAGGGGATTGGCAACCTCAACGTGCGCCACCAGTTGGGCAAGGACCTGCTGCGCCGCAACGTCGCACTGAAATCTTTCAGCTTCATGACGCTCTGGCTATTGGCGGCCGGTGCCACCTGTGGCGCCCTGGCTTTACCGTGGGCTCCAGCGTTGCTGTGCGGCGTGTCGGGGGGCTTTGCAGTGACGGGTTTTCTCATCGGCCGGATCACCCGCAAGTCACTCATCGGCGAGTTTCACGACCGGTTGTTAGACACCTGCGGTGCTTATGCCAGCACCCTGCGAGCGGACTACGAGGAAGCCCTGCGCATCGTCTTCCAGGATTATGCGGATTCGCTGGGGGCCATCCGCCGCCACCTAGCCAGCGAGAAACGTGCCCTCGAGCCGCGCCAGCGCCGCTGGAATGAAGTGTTTCTAACGCTCAAGGCGGTCGAGCAGGATTTGTGAGACCTGAGGCAGCCACGTGGCTGCGCGCCTCCGGTCGCAGGCCGTGGGTGCCTGTGGCCCGGGCATTCTTGCCCGGGTGCCCATGCTTGGAGAATGCGCCGGGCCTGGCGCGGGCTCATTCACTGCAGATGGGCGCTGCGGCCGGAGGCACGCAGTCACGGCCTGCCGCGAGACGCGGCAGCCACGCCACGTGGCTGCGCGCCTCTGGCCGCAGGCCGTGGCAGCCGCGTCTCGCGGCGCGTACTAAGAGCAGCGGCCTCCACGCGATAGTTAGCGCCACCAGTGGCGCACGACGAAAGTCGGGTGGCTTGCCACCACTTCAGACCGCGGGAACTGCGCCTCAAACTCTGGAAACCAAGTGTCTCCTGCATAACTCTCCAGCACATGACTTACTAACAAATCATCCAGCAGCGGCCAAAATGCCTGATAGATCTCCGCCCCGCCGATGATGAACACTTGTCCGTCCAAGCCGGGCAGCTCCGCTAGTTCTGCCGGCGCGTGAAGCACCTCCACGCCCGCCGCCGACCAGTTAGGATCGCGGGTCAGCACGATGTTGCGGCGCTTGGGCAGTGGCCGCCCCAGCGATTGATAGGTTTTACGGCCCATCACGATGGGATGTCCAGAAGTGCTGCGCTTGAAAAATGCGAGGTCTTCGGGCAGCTGCCATGGCAGTTTTCCGTCGCGGCCAATGACCCGCTGCGGGGTCATTGCCACGATTGCGGTCAGGTGCAACTTCATGTTGCCTTTAAACCGAAACCTCCGCCTTGATTGCCGGGTGGGCGTCGTAGTGATCGAGGCGGATGTCCTCGAAGGTGAATGCGTCAATGTCCGTCACTTGGGGATTGAGCCACAGTTTGGGCAAGGGTTTGGGTTCGCGGGCTAACTGCAGGTGCGCCTGGTCGAGATGGTTGGCGTAGATATGGAGGTCGCCGAAGCTGTGAATGAAGTCGCGTGCTTCAAAGCCACAGACGTGGGCTATCATCTGAGTGAGCAGGGCGTACGAGGCGATGTTGAATGGCACTCCAAGGAACAAATCCGCGCTGCGTTGATAGAGCTGGCACGATAACCCAGCCCGCCGACCGTCACGCGGCGCGTGTACAAAAAACTGAAACAGCAAGTGGCATGGCGGCAGCGCCATCTGATGGATTTGGCCGACGTTCCAAGCCGAGACGATATGGCGGCGCGAATACGGATCGCCGCGCAACTCATCGATGAGCAGGCGGATCTGATCGATGCTGCGGCCGTCCGGCGTGGGCCAAGCTCGCCATTGTTTGCCATAGACCGGGCCGAGTTCGCCCTCGCTGTCCGCCCATTCATTCCAGATGCTCACGCCGTTGTCCTTGAGAAAACCGGTGTTGGTTTCGCCGCGCAGAATCCACAGCAATTCATAAATGATGGAGCGCAGGTGCAATTTTTTGGTAGTGAGGCAGGGGAAGCCCTTGCGCAAGTCGTAGCGCACCTGCCGCCCGAACACGGCCAGCGTGCCGGTGCCGGTGCGGTCGTCGCGCAACTCGCCGTGTTCGAGCACATCTTGCAGCAAATCCAGGTAAATTCTCACGTCAGAAACTCAGCCATAAATGTGCTAGTCTGGCAAGGACGAAGCACGCACAACTACCGAATCACGGCAGGATGGCTGAGGAGCCACGACCTTACTGTCGTGTCTTGTTGAATGAGGGCCAAGGGGAGGGGCGGCGGCATCGAGCCTTATTGGACGCTCACCTTGGTGCCGAGTTTGACTTTGTCGTAGACGATGAGGATGGGGCCGGCCTGCCCGCGGATACAGGAATGGGATGCGGGGTAGCGGCGCACCGGGGCGATATGATGGCCCACGCCGTCATTGGTGAGACGCATCCAGTAGCGCATCGGGGCGCCTTCAAAGCGTCCGCCTTCAGGGACGCTGTCGCGGGCGATATCGGCATCGGGAAAGACGCAATTGTCCTCGGCGTCGTAGATGCGGCCGTAGAGGTTGGATTGTTTCTCTACCAGCTTTTCGAGGATGGTGTATTCCCCCGGTGGCGTCTCATGGCCTTCGCGGCCCGAGCAAATCGGATAGTCCATGGCCACCACTTTGCCATTCATCAGCAGCCCGCGCTGCTTAGCGAGGTCGATGCGGATATGCGAGTTGCTAGGATTGGTGCGGGCGAGCACGGGCAGGTTGCTCCACACCCTGTAGGTTTTTGGATAGGCGGGTTCCGCGGTGAAGTGTAGGTAGGTGCCAGCCGGGTAGGGATTGGCGGAGGCGCCGCCGGACCTGGGGATGGGGGGCTTCTTGGCGGCACATTGGGTAAGCAGCAGGGCCAGCAAGGGCAGGGCAAGCTGAGGGAGAAGGCGGGAAAATTTCATGTTAGACTTCGGCAGGCGGCACAAATAATCTGCGACCCGCGGAAAAGCAACCCCTCGCGGCGGAAAATTGCGCCGGAGAGCCGGTTTTTGCGGGTTGGAAGACGACACAAGACGACACAAGACGACACAAGACGAGATAAGAGAGTGCAGTGCTTCTACATCTACTCTTTTCTTGAGTCTACTAGTCTTGGGTCTTGGGTCTTGGGTCTTGGGTCTTGGGTCTTTTTTCCTCAGGCCCGCGGGTGGGCGCTATCGTAAGCGGTTTTGAGGCGCTCTTTGGTGACGTGGGTATAGATTTGGGTGGTGGAGAGCGAGGCGTGGCCGAGGAGGGATTGGACGCTGCGCAGGTCGGCACCGGCATCCAGCAGGTGGGTGGCGAAACTGTGGCGCAGCTTGTGCGGGCTGATGCTAAAAGGAATGGAGCTGTGCTTGAGGTGTTTTTTGAGTAATTGGTCGACCGCCTGCTGGGTGATGCGGCGCCGCAGTTTGCTCAGAAACAGCGGGCCCGAGGTGACGGCGGCCGCTTGCCGGTAGCGCTGGATCGCGTTGAGGGCGGGGCCGCCGACCGGCACGATGCGCTCCTTGGCCCCCTTGCCGAAAACACGGACGGATTCGCCGATAAAATCGAGGTCTTTGACGTCCAAGGCGAGCAGCTCGGCGATGCGCAAGCCGCAAGAATAAAACAGTTCGAGAATGGCGGTGTCGCGCAGCGGTAACCACAGTGGGTTTTTTTTATCCAGTGGCAGCTGAAGCGGAATGGCCAGCAGCTCGTCGATTTGTGCCAGGGTGAGAACCACTGGCAAGCCGCGCGCGGCTTTGGGCAGCAGCACGCCGGCCACCGGGCTGCACGCCAACCCGCGGCGCAGCACCAGGAATTTGTAAAACGATCGTAGCGCGGCAAAGCGCAGGCGGATGGTTGAGCGCTGGAGCCCTTGTTTCATCAAGGCGAACAAGTAATCGCGGAACTCATCGGCTGCGGCGTGCCGCCAGCAGGTGAATCGCTCGCCGCGCCAACTCCGATAGGCTGCCAGTGCCTCACGGTAATTTACCAAGGTCCGCGGGGATGCACTTTTCTCCGTACTCTGGAATTCAAAAAAGGCCGCTTCCTGCACGTCGTTCACGCGCTGAGACTATCCCGATGGGTTTACTTTGCCAAGTGTTACTCCTCAGCTCGGCAGGCTGCTGAATTTCTGAAATCTTCAATGCTTGATACCCAAGCCCGGGGCAAAATGCTCCCAGCCACCGGCCAGCGTTTCACCAGCGCCCGCCTCCACCAAGCGGCCGATTCGCGTGAGGGCCAGCTCCGGGAAGACGTCGCACCAGGCTGCCAGCAACTCGTCAACCCGCGCATCCTCCAGCGCCAGCAACATTTCAAAATCCTCGCCGTCGCCCAGCGCCTGTTCCACCGTGCAGCCCGCGGTCAGCGGCAACGCGCTTGGCTCCACCACAAACCCACAGCCCGAGGCCGCCGCCAGGCGCGGCAAATCCCTCGCCAAGCCATCCGACAAATCCATCATGGCCGCTGGCTTGAAGTGGGATACCAACCAGGCGGCTTCTCTCAAGCGCGGGGAGAAGGTGAGGTGTTTGGCGTGGCGTGAGCCGCCGAGGGTGCCGGTGACGAGTAGGGCGTGGCCGGGCTTGGCAGTGGAGCGGAGGGTGAGGTGGTGGCGGAGGACCGAGCCGGTGGCGGCGATGGAGATGACGGCAGCGGAGGAGGGGGGGACGCTGGAGGTTTCGCCGCCGGCGAGCACGCCGCCGAAGTGGCGCAGGCACTCGCCG
This sequence comes from Verrucomicrobiota bacterium, assembly GCA_008932935.1. Taxonomy (GTDB): domain Bacteria; phylum Verrucomicrobiota; class Verrucomicrobiia; order Verrucomicrobiales; family Akkermansiaceae; genus Luteolibacter. Next base: position 9,247 of record WBXD01000014.1, on the reverse strand, counting down.
ATGCCGAGGTAGAGGTTTTCAACCCACGCCACCGGGGTGTGCGGCGGCAAGGCCAGGGTGACGAGGAAACGCTCCGGCTGGCCGCCCATCGCCGCAAAGTCGGACATGACGCGGGCGCAGGCTTTCCAGCCTACCGCGCGCGGCGCGGCCTCCGGGAGAAAATGCACGTGCTCCACCAAGGCATCGGTTTTGAGTAGTTGGAGCTTGGAATGGCCGGGGCCCGGATCGACCACCGCGCAATCGTCGCCGGGGCCTGCGGCCGGAGACGGGTCCAGCGGCACGAGGCGCACGAGGCGCTGGATGAGCGCGTCTTCGCCGATGTCTGACAGGTGGGTCACGGGCCGGAATGAAGGGGGATATCCTAGACGCGAATGAGCGTCTCGACCACGACGGTAGCGGCGTTCAGGCAGAAATGCATGGCCACGGGTGCCCACAATGAGCCGGTGAGTTCGTAGGCGAGCACCAGCAGGCAGCCAAAGGAGAACAAGGGCAGCAGCGGAGCCAGGCTGTTGTGTGCGGCGGCAAAAACCAGCGCGGAACAAGCGCCCGCCACCCACGGACCCGCAAATTTCTTGGCGGCGGAATACAAATACCCGCGAAAAACGATTTCCTCGCAGAGGGGTGCCGCGAGCATGGCGGCCACCGCCATCAGGCCGAGCGTGCGCGGGTCGTGATTGTTTTGCAGCAGTTTCACGCTGTCCTGCACCGGCTCAACGCCCAGCGTGTCCTCCATCCATTTCATGTAACCCGTAACTGCCAAGACTCCGCTGAGCAACCACATCGCCGCCACTCCTGCCGGGGCGATAAGCAGCACCCGGCGCCATCCCGGCCAGCGCAAGCCAAGCCAGGCCACCGGTCGGACCCGCCACCCCATCACCACGGCGGTCATGCCGGCGAGCAGCGCTTGAAAAGCGATCGTCTGGAGCAAGCCGTTGGCGGTAATGGGCATCTCAGCCTTGGTGGCTGCCATGCTGGCGCTGCCGATGCTCACGGAGTAGAACGTCAGAAAAATGAATCCCATCCACAGCAAGTCGATTTTCACGTAGGGCCAGATCGCCACCCGGCCCGCTGGGACGGGTGGCGGATCGGTGGCCGCACGTCTGGCGGCGGCCACCGCTTTGACGCTGGCGCCCACTGCAAAAATCCCCAGTGCTCCAAGGAAGCAAACTTGCAGGGTGATGACGGTCGGATTAGGCATGGACGGCACGGGGGGCGGACATGCCTGCGATGCTAGCGGCAACCAGAGCGAGAAACCACCGCATTCTGGCCATTCCACTCAAAAAAATTTTTTTTACTGTGGACCGGCGATGGCGGGGAGGGCAGTGTTTCACCCGAAGACCAAAGCTGAAAGCGGAAGCTGGAGCATGTAATCCGTGGTTCATTTAACCGCAAGTTTGGTCGAACTTGGGCTTTCGGGTTTGATTTTCCTGATTTGCCGCTGGAATTTCGCTTCGCAGTGGAAACGTGCAATGCTACGTTGCGCCAGCCAGCCGCCCAAGCATGTCCCAACCTTCTTTCAACGCCCCCGAACTCGAAGTGCTCGGCCGCTTGCTGCCCGCATTCGACTTCGAGTGCCTCATTGCCAAAGGCGGGATGGGGGCCGTTTACAAGGCCAAGCAGCGTTCCTTGGGCCGTGATGTGGCCATCAAGATTTTGCCACCCGAGGTGGGTCACGACCCGCTGTTGCGCCACTCGTTCGAGACGGAGGCCCGCGCCATGGCTAGGCTCAATCACCCCAATCTCATCGCCGTCTATGATTCGGGGGCGGTCGAAGACATGCTCTACATCATCATGGAGTATGTGCCAGGCAAGTCGCTCTACCACTCGTCCTACGGCCAAATGATCGAGCCGGTACAGGCCGTGCAATTGATCCAAGGGATTTGCGCCGGGCTCAGCCACGCCCACGAACACGGCATGATCCACAGCGACATCAAGCCGGCCAATATTTTACTCACGCCCAAGACCGAGGCTAAGATCGGGGATTTTGGCTTGGTGCGCTTGGCGGGAAGCGAGGGCACGGGATTGGTGATGGGCACGCCCGGCTACGCTGCGCCGGAGGTGTTAGCCAACCCGCTGGTTGCTGACCATCGCTCAGACATCTTTGCCGTCGGCGTCATCCTCTACGAACTTTTGACCGGACAGCGCCAGGAACCCGGCGCGCCTCTGCCTTCCAGCCTCTGCGGCTGTAGCATCGGCTTGGATGATATCTGGCGGCGCGCCACGCATTTGAATCCGGCTAGCCGCTTCCAGAGTGCGGCGGACTTTAGCGCCGCCCTTGCCGAGTGGTCAGTCGCCAACGAGGCCCCAGCCAAGCGTAGGGGCACGGGGCCTGGCGGCAACCTCAAGCCCATGGCCAACGTCGCCAGCCAGGTGCAGCCTCGGCGCCAGGGCTCGGGTGTTTCCACGCTGCTGCAGTTCCTTGCTCTGGCAGGATTGATCGGCATTTCCGCCTACCTGTGGAAGGCGCGCCTGGAGCATGACAAGGAGATGGTGAAAGTCGCCGAGAAAAACGCCCAAACCGTGGAGGAGTTAAAGCAGCTCCAGGGGGGGGCGCCCAGGACTCCCCGCACCTCTGCTGGCAGCACGATCAAACCGGTGTCCCCCCCCGTGGCTCCCTACCAGCCAACTGCGATCACTGGCAAGGTGGGCGTTGCCGGCAATGAGTCGGAGCCCCACCCTGGGTCTTCAGGCAGCACCGCAGCGGGGGTCGCCGACGTTACGCCGGCGGAGTCCGCCGCGCTCGCAACCTTGAGCACGAAGGCGAAGGATCTCATTGTGGCGATCGATAAAAAGCGCGCTGAGCAACTTGCCGCCAACGCCAAAGTTTACCTTTGGGAACTGGATCGGTGGCTCCACACCTTGCCCAACGGGGTGCAAGCCACTTGGCAACCGCAAGTCGCCAAGTTCAAGGAGGTTGTTAGGGAGTCGCGGGTGCCGGTGGTGTTCCCACGGCTCAGGGGACTCGCCGCCACACCGCCAATGCTCAAAATCCTCACCGATTGCGCTGCCAAACAGGAACAAATCGACAGCACATTTCTAGCTGAAACCGATAAGCTCCGGGTCTTTTACCTCAGCCGCCTCAAGGTAGATGTGGCCACGGCCGAGCGGTCTGGACACAGTGGGGAGGCGGCCACGCTGCGGGCTGCTTACGCGGAAGCGGCTGGCAACGAGGCGTGGCTGCGCAGCTTTGGGATAGATCCGCGGCCGGTGGCTCCGAAATTCGCCAAGGACCCCTTGCCCACTGGCAACGACCCAACCGACACCAAGGCTGGCGGCGGCAATTAATTGATGGATTGCGCCAAGCGACATTTTCACTCCCCCCAGCCATGGCCCTGACCCTCAAAGATCGCTCCACCTGCACCTTTGATCAAATTTCGCTGGGCGAAATCATGCTGCGCCTGGACCCTGGCGAGGGTCGCATCCGCACCGCGCGCCACTTCAGTGCGTGGGAGGGGGGCGGTGAATACAACACATCGCGCGGCTTGCGCAAATGTTTCGGCTACAAGACCGCGGTGTGCACGGCATTGGTGGACAACGAAATTGGCCATCTCATCGAGGACTGCATCATGCAGGGCGGGGTGGCCACCGAGTTCATTCAATGGCGGGCCGACGACGGCATCGGCCGCCACGTGCGCAACGGTCTCAATTTTACCGAACGCGGCTTCGGCGTCCGCGGTGCCGTCGGCAACCCTGATCGCGGCAATACCGCCGCCTCCCAGCTCAAGCCCGGCGATATCGATTGGGAACACCTCTTCGGCAGCCTCGGCGTGCGCTGGTTCCATACCGGTGGCATCTTCGCCGCCCTCTCCCCCACCACCGCCGCACTCACCCTCGAAGCCGTCAAGACCGCCAAACAGCACGGCACCGTCGTGTCCTACGACCTCAACTACCGGCCGTCGTTGTGGAAAACCATCGGAGGCCTAACCAAAGCTCGGGAGGTCAACCGCGAGATTGCCCGCTATGTGGACGTGATGCTTGGCAACGAGGAGGATTTCACCGCCTCGCTCGGCTTCGAGGTCGCCGGCGCCCATGACACGCTCGCCACCATCGACACCGCTGCGTTCAAGGCGATGATCGCCACGGCGGTGCGGGAGTTTCCCAATTTCAAAGTGGCGGCGACCACTCTGCGCGGCGTGCGCAGCGCCACGGTGAACGACTGGGGCGCCATCCTCTGGCATGACGGGGCGTTTTACGCGAGCCGCGACTACCCTGAGTTGGAGATTTTAGACCGGGTGGGCGGCGGCGACAGCTTTGCCAGCGGCTTGCAATTCGGTTTTTTGGAGTTCAACGATCCACAGCAAGCCGTCGATTATGGTGCGGCCCACGGCGCTCTCGTCTCCACCACCCCTGGCGATACCTCGATGGCCACCCGCAAGGAAGTCGAACACCTCCTCGCCGGCGGCAGCGCCCGCGTCCTGCGCTGAGCAGCGCAGTTCCACATCTCTAATCTTAGATTTAGAACGAAAAACATGGAATTAAAAATTTAGGATTTCAAATCTCCACCGACGTGACATCTTTCCATCGCATGTCCCATTTTCTCGATCCCCGCAGCGACTTGGTGTTCAAGCGGATTTTCGGCGAACATCCGGAGATTTTACGGAGTTTCCTCAACGGGATGTTGCCGTTTGCCGACGAGAGTCAATTCATCACCTCGCTGGAGTATTTGCCCAACGAGCAGGTGCCCGATATCCCGGTCATCAAAAATAGCATCGTCGATGTGCGCTGCAAGGATGCCGCCGGACGCCAGTTCATCGTGGAAATGCAGATGCAGTGGACCGGTTCGTTTCTCCAACGGGTGCTCTTCAACGCCAGCAAGGCCTACGTGCGACAGTTGGAAAAAAGTGAGAGCTACGATCTGCTCTGCCCGGTCTGGGGCCTGAGCTTGCTGGATGCGACCTACGACCCCGATCCGGATTCGTACTACCACGACTATCAGATTGTGGAAACCAGCAATCCGCAGCGGGTGCTAGAGGGCCTGCGCCTGATCTTCGTGGAATTGCCAAAATACCGCGAAACCAAGCCGCAGGAAGCCCGCAAATTGCGCTGGGCCTGGCTCAGATTTCTGCGCGAAGCCGGCCACGCCGGCGATCAAGGGCATCTGTCGGTGGCGGAATTCCGCAACCAGATCGGAATCAACGAGCCCTTGTGCCAAGCTCTGGACATCGCCGAAGAATGCGGCTTCACCCACGAACAACTTGCCCTCTACGACGGATTCTGGGATGCCGTGAGGATTGAACGCAGCCTACTGAGAGGAAAATTTGCCGAGGGTAAGGCCGAGGGTAAGGCCGAGGGTAAGGCCGAGGGTAAGGCCGAGGGTAAGGCCGAGGGTAAGGCCGAGGGTAAGGCCGAGGGTAAGGCCGAGGGATTGCTGCAGGCAGCCGCTGGCATGAAGGCTGCGGGCATCGCCACGGAGATGATCGCCCGTGCCACCGGCCTGCCGCTGGCACGCATTGCGCAACTGTAGGTACGCCACCCAATACCTTGGGTTCAGCGCACTCTGAGTGCCTGTTAAACCATCAGATGGAAACTTGGCGACGTTTATCACCTCAGCGTCGGAGCAATGGCGGCTGCGGCATCGAGGAACGATGGGAATTGCGGCTGCCAACCGCAGGCTTGCAGTTTGGCGCTGGAGACTTGTTTGTGGCTCCAGCCGCGCTTGCGAGTCAAATCGCGCGCTGCCGAGGGCGGTGGCGGCCGTTGGAACAGCTCGCAAAGTTGTTGATAGCAGGCAAGTTGGGTGAGTGGGGTGGCATCGCTGAGATTATACACCTTGCCTCGATGGCGAGGTACCTCCGCGGCCATCTGATGGATCGCTCGCACCGCATCCTCGCGGTGGATTTGATTGAGAAAACGCCGTCCCTCGTCCTCCATGACCGCCTCACCAGCGAGGAATTTCCTCAGGATCACACTGCGCCCAGGTCCGTAGATGCCTGCTAGCCGCAGCACCATGCCGCCGCCGCCAAGCGTCAGCCGTTCTGCATCTAACAGTATTAGTCCGGTCTCCCGCTGCGGGAGCGTAGGGCTGTCTTCGGTGACCACCGAGCCGTCGGTCTGGGCGTACACCGACGAGCTGGAAGTGAATAGCAAGGGCACGCCAGGGAAGGTGTTGAGCAGATTGCGGCAGCCATCGACGTATACACGCTGATAGGCCTCGGCCCCACCGCGCTCCGAGGCGGCGCAGTGGATGATGAGGTCGGGGACGCCAGCGCGGCCTAGGGCGGCGACGGCCTGCGCCTCGGCCACATCGCAGGCGAGGGAGTGGTTGCCTCCAGCGAGAGATACGGCGGTTACGCCCCAGCCGCTTGCGCGGAACTGCTGGGTGAGAGCCTGGCCCAAATAGCCGTGGCCTACGAGGAGAAGATGCATGGTGGGAGGTTTGGCGTGTGCATTGTCTCCGCGGAGCTTGCCGGCGAATCCGCCGCGATGCGAGGGCAATTTCAAGCCCAATTTCGCACTTGCCGAGGCTACTTGTCCCAATTACCCTCCGCCCATGGTCACCAAGTTATCATTGTTGTCGTTTTGTTCATGTCTGCTTGCTGCGCCGCTCCAGGCCGCCGTTGCGCTCCCCGCAGGAGGCACTGAGGCGCTCTCGAGTGAGGCCGATAGCCCTGCCAAGGAGGCCCTCACCGCGTTCCGTGAAGGCAACCACGCCAAGGCCATTGAGCTGGCCAAGCCGCTCGCCGAAAAGGGCAATGCGGATGCGATCTATCTGATCGGATATGCCTATGAGACCGGCCAGGGGCTGGAGGCGTCACGCGAATTGGCGCTGGTGAACTACCGCAAAGCCGCCGCCACCGGCCACAAGGATTCGATCTACCGCCTGTCATTCATTCTGCTGGCGTCCGAGGACGAGGCCGAACGCAGTCAAGCCCGCGAAGCCCTTGAAACCGCCTCTAAGGACGATCCTGCAGTGGCCGGACGCATCCTCGGCGAGGCCTACCTCCGCGGCCGCCTCACCAAGGAGCCCGATTTTGACAAGACCGTCACTTGGTGGACCTCCGCCGCCACCGCTGGCGACGTTCCCTCGCTGTTGCTGCTCGCCCGCCTGCATGAAGGCCAATTCGGCTTCGCCGATAAAAAAGACCTCAAAAAGGCCCTCGGCTATTATACCAAGGCCGCCGGCCTCGGCGACGCCCCGTCGATGGTGGCCCTCGGCTCCCGCCTGCTCAATGGCGACAAGGAAAACCGCAATGAAAAGGACGGTCGCGAGTGGCTCAAAAAAGCCATTGAAGCCAAGGAATACTCGGCTTTGCTAGCGCTCGGTGACTTCGAGGAAAACGTTAAGAAAGATCCCAAGGCGGCTCTCGCCCTTTATGAACGCGGCAAGGACGCCGGCCAGGTGGATTGCATCCTGCGCGTCGCCGATGCCTACACCGAAGGCAAGGGGACCGACCCAGATTCGGCCCGTGGCGCCAGCCTGCTGGAAAGTGCCGCCAAAGCGGGCAACCCGACCGCGAACTACCGCATCGCCGTCAAGGGCCTCTCCGTGCCAAAACCCGACTTGCTGGCGGGTTATAGCCATTTGCTGGCGGCTGCCACTGGCGGCCTGCCCGAAGCCCAAAACGAACTCGGCCTACTTTACCTCTCAGGCAAACTCGCCGCCGCCGACAGCCCTGCCGGCGTCGCTTGGCTCACCCGCGCCGCCCAAGGCGGCCTGGCGCTCGCCCAGAATAACCTTGGCGCGCTCTTCGAACAGGGCGCTGGAGTGCCCCAAAACATCGCCAACGCCGGTCAACTCTACTCGCTCGCCGCCAACCAAGGCCATGCCGGTGCCACCCTCGCCCTCGCACGCCTCTACTCCAAAGGCGCCGGCGTCGTCGCCGACCTGCCGAAAGCTTGGGCTTTGGCCACCCTCGCTGCCGAACGCGGCGAAGCTACCGCTAAAAAATTTGCCAGCGATCTGGCCGAAAAGCTCGACGACAAACAACGCGCCAAAGGCCAGCAAGACCTTGAGGCCATGAAAGCTGGCAAGCCCACCGAGCCCAAGCCCGAGGCCACTAAGCCAGCCGATGCCAAACCCGCTAAATCCGCCGGCACGCCCAAACCGGCCAAGACGGCCAAGTAGGCGGCAAGAGGTGTGCTAAACGGGCGGCCCGCCCGTTTAGCCAATGCACAGCCAAGGGCAAGTCGGGCCTCGGTTGGCGCGGTTCTCCACTCCCCATTCACACACGGGCGGGCTGACCGTGCCACACTCAAGAGGCGAAGCTTGGCCATGGCGGCACCACCGACCGCTACCTTTGCGGACGGCGCGGATTTTTTTGTTCTTTTGAACAGTTATTACTTGCGTCCTGTCCTCATCCGGCTTAGATATGGAATGCAACCTAACCAATCAATCCGATGAAAGACACTGCAACCGATTCCACCACGCCCGCCACGGGCTGCGTCGCAACATCCCAGTCTGCCACAGTTGTCCCATCACCCGCCAGCCCATCCACCGAGCGCGCCGCTGATTACACCCTCTACAAGCCAAACGCCCGCGGTAACGGCGGAGTATTGCGCTTCGGTCTCAACCCTGCCAAAGCGGCCATCTTCGTCGATGCCGCCGCTCAAAACGGCGACAAACAATTCGACTGGGACAACAAAATCACCATGAAGTGGGGACTCTCCGATGTTGGTCCCGTGCTCGCCACCTTGCAGGGCCGTCAGCCCCAAGCCAAACTCTTCCACCAAACTGACAAAGCCAACAGCGCCTTCGAGCTGACCCTCCGCGACGATCCTGAACGCGCTCCCTATGCCATGAGTATGTCGCGCCAGGATGCCTCCGACAAATCCTTGCGCAAAGTATCCCTCCCCATCACCCATGCCGAGGCTGCCGTCCTCGAGGCTGCGCTGCGCATTGCCGTCGGCCGCATCATCGGCTGGTGAGTACTCTGCATGCACCAAGACTAACAAATCAACCGGTCCGGGGCTGGTGTTAGGGAGCAGCTTGCCTGTCATCGGCAAACTGTCATCCCGGGCAGGATGCCCGGACCACGGTGGCGCGGGCATCCTGTAGCTTGGCTGTCAGGCTAAGGGACAGACAAACTGTCATCGATAAACTGTCATCTGTGACACCCTTTCCACGAGCTCCGCCTGCCCGAAAGTGTTGTGAAAACTTTTTAGGAGAACGTGCATGGTATCGAGCGGCGGTTTACAACTTCTAAGGAATAGTTTTGTGCGGAGGAGCGGACCTTGTCAGCGTTGCGTCGACCAAGACAAACAATGCCAACATCAATCCGCCACCTCCGCGAGGAGGACCGTAAGATCA
>WBXD01000013.1 GCA_008932935.1 Verrucomicrobiota bacterium | reverse complement strand
GCTCTGCTAGGGTCGAAGAGTGTTCGGCAGGATGCCGAACACTGCCGGCGGGACGCCGGCGCTCCCCATCAGAGAGCCGGCGCTCCCCATATTTCTTGCCCCAACGCAAAATCCGGATCGCCGCCCACGGCGTGACAATGAAGGCGACTAGCAACGACCAGAACATCGCTGCACTCGCCCCGATGGGAATGGGCCGCATGTACGGCCCCATCAGGCCACCGACAAACGCCATCGGCAACACCGCGGCAATCACCGCGAAGGTGGCCAGAATGGTCGGATTGCCCACTTCATTGACAGCCTCGACCGCGATGGCCGACCATCCGCGGGATTTGTTAGCGGGTAGATGGAAATGGCGGACGATATTTTCCACCACCACAATGGCGTCATCGACGAGAATACCGATGCTGAAAATCAGCGCGAAGAGCGTGATGCGGTTGAGGGTGAACCCATACAGATAGAATACTAACAAGGTGAGCGCGAGGGTGGCCGGAATCGCCACCGCCACAATCCCCGACTCGCGCCAACCCAACGTCAGCCAGATGAGCAACGACACGCCGAAGATGGCGATGCCCATGTGCAATAACAATTCATTGCTTTTCTCCGCCGCCGTCTCGCCATAGTTGCGGGTGACGTCCACCGTGACCTCGGCCGGGATGAGCTTGCCCTTGAGCAGGTCGAGCTTGTGCAACACGTCGTCGGCCACCGCAATGGCGTTGGCGCTGGGGCGCTTGGCGATGCTGAGGGTCACAGCTGGTTCCTCGATTTGGCTGCCCGCTCCAAACAACACATATTGGGTGGGCTCCTCGCTGCCGTCCACGACGTCGGCCACTTCTTTCAGATAGACCGGACGTGCGCCGAACACGCCCACCACCACGTTGCCGACCTCGGCGGCGGATTTGAGAAAGGCACCGGTTTCCACCAACACCTCGCGGTTGCCAGTGGTCAGGCCGCCGGCGCGGTACTGGCGATTGGCTTGCTGCAACATCGGGATAAGGCCCGCCGGGCTGAGGCCGCGCGAGGCCAGCCTAACAGGATCAAGGATCACGCGCACCGTCTTGTGGGCCCCGCCGATGAGCGTGGTCTCAGCGACCAGTGGCACTTGTTTGATGGATTCCTCCACTTGCGCGGCGAGCCGCCGCAACGTCAGGTGGTCGTAGCGGCTGCTATGGAATGTCAGACCGAGGATCGGCACGTCATCGATGCTCTTGGGCTTGACCAGTGGCGCGCCCACGCCGGGCGGGATGCGATCAAAGTTAGAGCGGAGTTTCTCGGTGAGCTTCACCAGGCTGGTTTGCGGATCCTCGCCGACCTTGAAGCGCACGATGAGCAGACTCTCGCTGTCGCGCGAGGTGGAATAGATATATTCCACGCCGGGTAACTCCCATAACAATTTTTCCATCGGCCGGGTCGCGCGCTCCTCGACTTCCTTGGAGCTGGAGCCGGGCATGACCACCATCACATCGACCATCGGCACCTTGATCTGCGGCTCCTCCTCGCGCGGCAACAACACGATGGCCGCCGTCCCTAATAAAACCGCGGCGACAATGATCAGCGGGGTGAGCTTGGAGTCGATGAACGTAGCGGCAATCCGCCCGGCGATACCTAACTTGTGGGGCGCGGCAGGTGTGTGGCTCATGGTTGTGGGCTCGTCACGGGTTGGCCGTCAGAAAGTTGGGAGGCATCGCTGGTGACCACCGCCTCGCCGGGCTCGAGGCCGGAGAGGATTTCGAGTTGTTCGCCTAACGCTTTTCCGGTCTTGACCAGGCGCAGCGACGCGCGATTTTCCCTAACGACAAAAACCACCTCCATCTGGCCGCGCTTGAGCACAGTCTGGCGCGGAACTAACAACAACTTTACCTCCGCCACCGGCACCGCGACGCGGCCGAACTGTCCGGGACGCAGGCCGGCGGCTGGCGGCAGATCCAGTTTGACCGGGAACGTGCGGCTGAGTGCGTCGGCCACTGGTGAGATTTCGGAAATGGTGGCGGCCAGGGGTTTTGTCAGAGATGGGATGGTGACGGTGAGGGAGGCACCGAGCTTGACGCGTTGGAGCAGGCTTTCGGGCAGGTCGGTTTCAAAGCGCAGCACGTTGGATGCCTCAATCTCCAGCAGCGGTTTGCCGGGCATCGCCAGATCGCCGACGTCGGCGAGCTTGCGGGTGACCACTCCATCAAAAGGCGCGGTGACCTTGGCATAACCGAGCATGGTTTGTGCTTCGTTGAGCCCGGCGGCGGCGACCTTGACGCGGGCGGCGGCGGCATCGAGTTCCTGCTGGCTGGTGGCCTTGCTGGCGATGAGTTGTTGTTGGCGGGCCAGATCGCGCTGCGCCTGGTCCAGCACGGCCTTCGCCTGATCGAGTTTGGCGCGGATTTCCTGCACATCCAATTCGGCGAGCTGTTCGCCGGATTTCACTAACTGGCCTGGGTCAGCCCGGTACTGGAGCAAGCGGCCACTGACCTTGGCCTCGATGACGGCGCGTTGCTTCGAGCGCACGGTGCCGACGACGTCTTCGGTGGCCTGGTGGGTGGCAAGGGTGGCGGGCGTGAGTTGGACTGCCGCGGAGGGAACCATCGCCGCGGGAGCGGTGGTCGATGGCTGGTTGTGGCAGGCGGACGCTAGCAGAACTGCGAGCAAGAGGCCGGAGAAAATTTTCGTGCGGTCCATGACCGCGTTACTAACATTATTAATGGGTCTCTAGCCAGTGTTTTCGCAAGGCTTGGTGCAACTAGACCTCAAACCTGACGGGCAGTTCGTACGGCTGGCTGGGGCTCGGCATCGGGCAGGATGGTGGCGCTGGTGGCGGGGTGCGAAAAGATACGGGTGGCAGTTTCCTGGACTATTTCCGGGGTGAGCGCCCGGTAGATATCGGGCAACTGGTGGTGGGCATCGGCGGAGTGGCCGAAGAGCAGGTCGAGGGCGACGTGTTGGGCGATGGCCGGAGCGGATTGCTGTTGGATGGCTAGGCCGCTGAGGACGGTGGCCCGCACCTGGTCGAAGACGGCGGCGGGAATACCGACGGCGGCGATTTTGGCGATTTCGGCAAACAGTTCGTCGCGGGCGAGATCGACTTGTTCGGGCGCGGTGGCCAGATAGAAGGTGAACAGCCCGGCATCGAAGCCGAGGAACTGGCTGGCGCCGACTTGATAGGCCAGGCCGAGCTCCTCGCGGATGCGGCCAAACAAGGGGCCCGCCATATCCGACGCATACTCCTGGAGCATCGCCAGCGCGTAGCGGTCGCTGCCGCTGACGCTGGCACCGGGAAACCCAATCGTTAGAACCGCCTGTTTTTTTGGCAGGCGGGCGGTGAGGTGGCCGCCGGAGTTGAGTACGCTGGCGGGGGCGGCCCAAGCATGGCCCGCGGGCAAGGGTGCCAATTTTTCGGTGAGGATGGCGAGGGCGGCGGCGGGGTCGAAATCCCCTGCGATGGCGAGAGTGAGGTTGCCGGCAGTGAAATGGCGGGCGTGGTGGGCGACGAGGGCGGCGCGTTGGAGGTCGGCAAGGCTGGCGAGCCCGCCGAGCGGGTCCAAGCCATAGCCGCTGCCGCCAAAAATGGCGTGGCGCAAGGTGCGGAAGCCGCTGTGCAGCGGGTCTTGCAGCGCCTCCTCGAGCGCGGCGAGTTGGCTGGCTTTTTCGCGGCCCATGGCGTCATCGGGCAGGGCGGGCGAGTGGAGCACCTCGGCGAACACGTCGGAGATAGTGGCAAAATCCGGGGCCAGGCCGCCGGCTCTGACGAGCATGGCGTTGTTGCCGGTGTTGGCGCCGATGGAGGCGCCGAGCGATTCGAGGGTCAGCGCGAGTTGCTGGGCGCTGCGGCTGGCGGTGCCTTTGGTGAGGGTGGCGGCCAGCAATTGGTTGAGGCCATTGCTCACGGGGCTTTCCGAGGGCAGTCCGGCGCGCACGGCAGCCTGCAAATGGACCAGCGGCACCCGGTGGTCGGGGATGAGTGCAAGGGTCAGCCCGTTAGGCAGGGTGTGGACCTCGATCGTCTCGCGGCGACGGGTATTTTTGGCGCTGCGGGCTGGAGCCGGCGCGTCGAGTGGATCGAGGATGGTGAGGGTGAGTCGTTGGTCGGTGAGGGTGGCGGCGACCCGGCGGATCGCCTCGGTGGTGACGTCCTGGATGGCGGCGAGGTGGCGGCGGGTGAAATCCAAATCGCGGGCTTCATGCCAGTTGGATGCCAGATCGGAGGCGCGTCCGGAGGCACTGGTCAGCGAGCTGAACTGGCTGGCGGCAATCTGGCGTTTGGCCTTGGCCAGATCGTCGTCGAGCGGCAGGTCGGCCAGACTGGCGAGTTCGGCGAAAATAGCCTTGATGAGGGCGTCGCGTTTGGCGGGGTTGGCGTCGGCGGACACCGCGAAGAGTCCTTCGCGGCCGGGGCCGGTCCAGGCCATGGCTGAGATTTCGAGGGCGAGTTCGCGCGATTCGCGCAGTTGGCGATGGAGCAGGGACGAGCGGCCCCGGCCGAGGATCGCGGCGAGCACCTCGAAGGCGGGTGCGGCGGGATCGTCCAGGGCGGGGATTTTCCAAGCCAGCGAAATGCGGCTGGTCGGAATGGCGAATGTTTCGCGGGCGCGGCGCGGCCCGAGTTGCGGAGAGTCGCAGGCCACTAGCGGCGGGCGGGCGAAGCTGGGGACACATTCCGCGGTGAGTTCGCCGATGCTCTGGCGCACTTGAGCGGGATCAAAATCGCCAGAGATGACCACGACACAATTTTCCGGGATGTAGCGTTGGCGGTGGTAGCCGACCAGATCCTGATAGGCGATGGCATCAAACAGCTGGCGGCGGCCGATGACCGGGTGGCGGCGCGGGTCGTGGACGAATGCGGTGGCAAACAACAGGCGGGTGGCGGCATGGTCTGGATCATCCAGGCCCATGTCGATTTCGCGGCGGATGACGTCCTTTTCCTTGTCAAACTCGGTCTCCGGGAGCAGCGGAAAAAACACCAGCCCGGTAAGTGTTTTGAGAAAAACCGCGAGCGACTCGGCCGGCCCGTCGATGTAATAAACCGTGCGGTCAAAGGTGGTGTAGGCGTTCCAGTGGCCCCCGGCCGCTTGCACCGTGTCGGCTAGACTCTCCGCATCAAAGTCGCGGGTGCCTTTGAATACCATGTGCTCAAGAAAATGCGACAAGCCGCCGCCCAAGTGAGCGTCCTCGTGCATGCTGCCGGTAGCCACCCAGATCTGGGCGCTGACCACTGGGGCGCTCGGGTCGGCATCGAGAATGAGGGTGAGGCCGTTGGGCAAGGTTTCGACGGAGGCAGCTGAAATCGGGTATTCCATAAATGAAGGCTTGGAGGTACACTTGGAATGCAGCATAAACCCAAGGCATGCAACGCTGGATTATTGCAACTGGGGTTTTCTTGGCGCTGGTACCCGCTGGTGGCACCTTTGGCTAGCGGGCGTGTCGGCCCCACCCACCCGTCCACCCGGTCTTGCTGCAATTTCCTAGGTTGCAGTGAGCCGCTAATATTGGCAGAGTACAGGCGTTAACCATGTCATCATACGCTGGAATCGCAAAGCGGGGAGAAGGTCGCCTGTGGGCGGCCGCGCTCGGGCTTTCGTTGCTGTGCAATGCGGCCCTACTGGTGGTGGCGGGCATGGCGTTTGTGCAACCACTACCGTTTGAGCACTCCGCACCGCATGCGGCGGAAACCCTTCGCTTCATCACCCCGCAACTCGCCGCTCCTGCCAGCGAACCCGCCGCAACCGCCGCCGCCGCCGCCAAGGCCGTGCTAGCACCGGGGCACGACCCCGGTTTTGCCCGCACCTCCGACGATCAACGCGGCAAGCGCCCGGATCACCCCGTCTTCATTGGTGAGCGCGACACCGAGGCGACCAGTGATGCCACGCCAGACCCCAATGCCCCCGCAATGCCAGCCCAATCCGGCATCCAACCCCGCCACGCCGGCGACTTTGAGACCACCGAGAGCTATTACCAGGACGGCACCCCCACTGATTCGACGGCACCCGCCTCCCAAGCGCCCCCGGCCACCCCGGCCACTACCGCCGCGCTCGGCGCAACCACCCCGGCCCCGAGAACTGCCGACGCCCTTGCCGGGCCCGTCACGCCTGGGCACTTGGCCGAGGGGCCCAAGCCGGTGGATCTGCCCGTACCTCTTAGCCATGCACCCGACCCGACTGCCGCGGGTCCGGAAGCCACGCAGCGCAGCGGCGCCCCCGACGCCCTGCCCGCGGCGGATGCCCTCAAGGAAGCCAAAGCCACGCACGCCCGCCCGGATCCGCTGAAAGACCCGGCGTTCCGCGGCAACCAACGCAAGACCGCCATTCAAGGGGCGATTTCGCGCCGCGGCCGCAGCGCTCTGGATGTGGCGGACTCGCCGCTGGGTCGCTACCAAGCCAGCATTGGTCGTGCGGTAGAGCTTGAGTGGCAGCGCAACCTGATGCGCAACCGCGACCTCGTCACCCCCGGCTACCTCACGGTACGCTTTTTCGTCGACGCCAAGGGCAAGGTGCGCAACGTTCAATGCGTTGGAGTCATGCAGACGGGCCAGCTTCAAAAAAGCTTCACGCTCAAGGCGATCCGCGAAGCGGCCATCCCAGCGATGTCCGCCGAGTTGGGCCAGGAGTTTGAGGACGAGCCGCTCGAACTCACCTTCAACTTCTATTTCTAGCTACATCTTTCACCCACCACTCCCACGCCCAATCATGTCCCACACCCCGCTTCTCACCTCCCTCATACCCGCCACCACCGCCGCCTTTCAAGCCACTTGGGCGTTCCTCGTCAAAGGCGGGTTTTTCATGATCCCGCTGTCGCTGTGCTCGGTCATCGGCATCATGGTCATTCTCTACAAATTTCTCTCGCTGACCCGTGAGCGGGTCGTTCCCGCGGCTTTGCTGCGCGAGGTGGAGGCCTTCGAACACCGCCTCAGCGAAAATAATGCCGATGCCGTCGTGCGCCAGTTCCAAGCCGGCAATAGCACTCTCGCCCGCCTCTGCGCCGTGGCCATCAAAAACCGCAACAAACCCGTCGCGGAAATCACCCAGTGCGTCGAATCCGCCGCTCGCGAGGAAGCCGTCCACCTCCACTCCGGTATCGGCGTGCTCGATGTGCTCGTCACCGTTGCCCCCTTGCTCGGCCTGCTCGGGTCTGCCTCCGGTCTGGTCGTCATTTTCGAGGGCCTCGGTGAAACCACCGACCACGTGCTGGTGGCCCACGGGATTGCGGTGGCATTGCACACGACCATTTTCGGGATAGTCACCGCGGTGGTCTGTGTGGTTGCGCACAGTTATTTCATCCGTCGCATTGAGAAATTCACCGTGCGCCTCGAATCCTTGCTGGGTGGTTTTGTCCACGCCTGCGTGTCCCGATCAGCTCCACTCTTATAATACTCATGCATTTTCCGCGTCCCGTCCGCAGCCGCAGCCAGGTGCAGATCATTCCGATGATCGATGTGCTCATTTTTCTGCTCATCTTCCTGATCATCTCCACCCAGTTTAAAAAACCCCGCAATGCCTTGCATATCGAGTTGCCCACCGTCCACGAGGTCCCCTCGGATAAACTCACCGACGTCCGCTCGGTCATCGCGGTGGATGCCGAGGGCCACATCACCCTGGACTCCCTCAAGGTGCCCGAAGGCCTGCTGCAATCGTACCTCGCCGCCTATCAAAAACAAAACCCCGGCCGCAAACTCGAACTCGAAGCCGACCGCAAACTCTCCCTCGAACACCTCCTGGCCATTTGGGATGCTCTGATCAAGGCAGGCATCTCGGTCACCGACGTTCCCGCACGCATCAGCCTGCCGGAGTGAACACACGCCCCCATCTAATCGAGCAAATTGTTTAAAAGGGGCTTGCCAAGCGGATCCTCAGCGGCTACTCGTCCTTCGCGTCAGCCGAGGCGATAATGCGAGGATAGCTCAGTCGGTAGAGCAGTTGGCTTTTAACCAATTGGTCCTGGGTTCGAATCCCAGTCCTCGTACCTCTCGAATCCCTTAATCATTAAAGAGTTGCCGCGGTTTGTTTTGCTAGTTCCGTGCCTGTGTGCCCGCATGGTTGGCTTGAACGCCGGAGGCGGCGGCCCGATCGGCTCACTGGCACCCATGATGTGCCGCTAGTTATCGCCCCATGATCATGCAAGTGGGTCTGCCGCCGATGAAATCCACCTTGCTTGAAAAAATCCGGATTGAGCTGCGAGCGCGATTGGCGCGACTGGCCAAGGCTGCGCAGGATGCGCATGCGGCGGCCACGGATCCAGGCAGCAAGGCGGAGGGGAAATACGATACCCGCAGTCTAGAAGCCTCGTATCTGGCGGCAGGACAAGCGCGCCAGGTTGATGAACTGGCTGAATCCCTGCGCATCTTTGAAGCCCTTAGCGCCCTGCCGGAATTCGCCATGGACGATCCGATTGACGCGGGCGCTCTGGTGGAAGTCGAGTTGCGCGGGGAAACGTCCCACCTGCTGCTTGTGCCTGCGGCGGGTGGTTTGCTCATCGAGGAGCATGGATGCGAAATCACCCTCCTCAGCCCCGCCAGCGAACTCTACCGCAAACTCCTCGGCATGGTTGCCGGCGACTCTTTGGGTCAGCCGGCTTTGCTCGTCATCGAGGTGAGCTGACGTTGCTGGCGGGTGGGCGTTGATCTACCCCCAGCTTTGGGCTAGCAACTCTCGGAGACGTTGCGGATCGGTGGCCGAGGTTTTAGCCACGAAGCCGCGGGCATGCGCAAAATGCACATCATCACAGGCACTGATTTTGGTGAAGTCGAGTCCCGGGTGGTCGTTGTGACGGGACAGTCCGAAGCCCCTGCCCCGGCGGTCCGGGTACACTAGGCCGACCACCTTGTCACCGGCGGGATGACTGTCGATGAAACGGCTGAGTCCAGAGGATGGCTCATCCGGGAGCGGATCGGTGCGCGGTAGGTATAACACATGGAACGGCCCGGTTGCGGATTTGATCTCCCAGAATTCGCCGACCTCGGCGATGAAATCCAGGCGCAGCCTCAGGCTTCTCAAGTAGTTGAGAAGGTCCTCTCCAATCCAGCGCATCACTTCCCACAAGGCATCTCCCGGGTCAAGTCGGGTGCTGGCGGCGAAGCGCCTCAGCAGGGTGATATCGATGGGTGAATTGAGTTTGGCCAGGGTGCTGCGCTCAATGCCGAGCCAGCGCGACGTTTCCTGCGGGCCGCGGGTATCGAGCCACTCGGCGGGCTCGAGCCAATCGCAAAATGCGAGGGCGTCTTGGTAAACACCGAGGTGTTGGAGCACCAGACTCAGTGCGCACATCGGAGGATGATCCCGGGGAAACTGGTGATGGTCGAAATTCCCCAGTTCTGGCCGGTGTTCTCCACCCACGTCCACCACGGCCATGGTGAAATCAGCGAGATCGGCGGCGCTTGGCTCCCGCCGCACGATGGGGGCGGGGCCATGTGCCAGCAGCAGGCAACAGGCAAGGAACTCGTCTTTGTGCGAGCCTCCGGGGTGAGTCAGGATTTGGGAAAAAGTCATGGGGCGTAGGGCCGGGAGCCTCTACCCTCCCATCTCAGTTGGCAATCCTCGAAAAACTCCAAGCCGAGATCAATCTGGAGCGGCCAGGTGCGCCGCCTTCCACAAGGTTCGGCTGAGGACCTGCCCCACTGACGGACACAGGGGTCAGGGCGATTGGCTGAACCGGCAACGCTTCGTCCAGCCGCTGCCATCGCCATCCCACCTTGCCCTGCCAATGGCCCCCCCGCACCAGATGTTGTGCCTTGGGGTGGAGGGTTTTGATCCAAAGTTTTTTCGGATGATCGTCTTGAGGGCTTCACGCAGTTGTGAAATTTCGAGTTCCATTGTGGCCGTCCTAACTTCAAGGCCTTGGGTGACTTCATCCAGCGTCGAGCAAAGGTGCAGCGGGGTCATGACCCGGGTAACATGACAAAATCAGCACCTATGTTTCGCCCAAACTCAAAAATCTCTGCAGTTCCTTGAATAGAGGCTGATTCAGCCAATCACCCTGCCCTTCCTGGCGCTTCCCGGTTTTAGGCATCGACAATCCACGTTTTTGTGCGAGCCTTGCCTGTCCTCCAATCTTCCCGCAACTTCTCAATGATCAGCACCCCGTTTCGTAGAGTGGCTGCAGCCGTCGCCGTCGTCGCGGCCTCTTGTGCCGCCTGTGCCCAGCAAGCCGATTTCAATGAGGTCGGCAAGCAAATGGCCATCTCCCTGCAAAACAATCATTTCTCCAGGATTCCCTTTGATAAACAGCTGAGCCAGCGTTTTCTCGACAAGTTTCTCCGCGATTTGGACTACCAGCGCCTCTACTTCACCCAACTGGATGTGGATGGCTTCCGGGCGAAATATGGCGACTCACTCCACACTATGCTGTTAGAGAAAAAGTGCATGGTGCCCGCCACCGAGATTTACAACACCTTTGTGAAACGCGTCGAAGCCCGCGTCGCCCTCACCGACAAGCTGCTCAAGGGGGCCAGCTTTGATTTCACGGCGACTGAAGCCGTCGCCCGCAGCCGCAAGGAGGCGGCATGGCCGAAGGATGAGAAGCACGCCGCCGAGCTTTGGCGTTTGCAGGTGAAGGAGGCGGTGCTCAGTGAGATCCTCCGCCATGAACTCCTCGCCAAGCTCGCCAAGGAACAAGGCAAGGCCGATCCGAGCAAGGGCGACCACGATCCCAAAGCGAAGATCGCCCTTCGCTACAAGCGCTTCCTCAACAGCGTCAAGGACGTCGATACCGAGGACATTGCCAACTATTTCCTGGGTGCCGTGGCCACCTCTTACGATCCGCATACCGATTACATGAGCTTCCGCGAGATGGCCCGCTTCAAGGACGGCATGAAAAACGAACTTGTCGGCATCGGGGCCCTGTTACAGGCCGAGGAAGACGGAGCCACCAAGATCATGGGTATCGTCGTTGGCGGGCCCGCGGATCGCAAGGGCAACCTCAAACTCAACGACCGCGTCGTCGCCGTAGACTCCCTCAATACCAGCAAGCCCGAAGATATGATCGACGTGATGTTCATGAAAATCGACAAAGTGGTCGATCTCATCCGCGGCAAGGTCGGCTCGGCGGTGGCCTTGAAGGTGGAACCTGCCGGAGCCCCTCCCGGCGAGACTAAAATCTATGTGATCGAGCGCGATAAGGTCGAACTCAAGGACGAACAAGCGTCCGGACAAATCATCGAGCTCAAGGCCGACTCCGGCCCAACCCGGCGCCTCGGTGTCATCACCTTGCCGTCTTTCTACGCCGATTTCGACGAAGGCAAGGTGCGCTGCTCGGTGGATGTCGAACGCATTCTCAAGCGCCTCATGGAGGAGAAAATCGACGGGCTCATTTTGGACCTGCGCAATAACGGCGGCGGCTCACTGGATGAAGTGCGGCGCATGACCGGATTTTTCATCGAGCGCGGGCCCGTCGTCCAAGTCAAGGGCAACCGCGGCAAGATCGATGTGAAGGAGTCGGAAAACCGCAAGCCCATCTACGAGGGCCCGATGGTCATCATCACGGACAAGAGCAGCGCTTCGGCCAGTGAGATTCTGGCTGGAGCCCTGCAGGACTTTAATCGCGTCATCGTAGTGGGCGAGTCATCCACGTTCGGCAAGGGCACCGTCCAACAACCTATGCCCATCGCCGAAATGATGCCGTTTTTCGCCGCCCGCGATCACGTCGGCTATCTGAAACTAACCATCCAAAAATTCTATCGGCCGTCGGGATCCTCCACGCAGATGGACGGGGTGGTGCCGCAAGTGGTGTTGCCTAGCACGATGGATGGCCTGGAGATTGGCGAGTGCTTCCTAGACAACGCGTTGCCCCATGACCGTATCATCCCGGCACCGGGTTTCAAGCCGCTGGACGAAAGCGCCCTGTTTATTCCCCGCCTCAAAGCGCTGAGTCAAGAGCGTGTGAACACCTCGAAGGACTTTGCATATATCATCGAGGATGTGATGAAGAACAAATTGCGCGTGAAGGAGAACAAGGTTTCGCTCAACAAGGCCAGCCGCGAGCACGAACTTGCTGACGCGGAGACTCTCCGGCGCGAACGCAACAGCGAGCGCCGCGAACGCTTCGCCACCATGGCTGCCAACGATAAAAAAACCTTCCACTTCTATAAACTCACCCTCGATGATTTGGACAAAGGCGCCGACATCCATGCCTACGACCCGGCTGCCGAAAATGTCGATTACATGCGCCGAGCCAAGGATGAAACGGCCGATCTCGATGACTCTCCCAAATGGCCATCGGCCATCGATCCGGTGAAACGCGAAAGCATCTTGTTACTCAAGGGACTCACTGATCTAACGGAAGATTCGCGGCTAGCGGCAACGCCTAAGAAAACCTCCGTGGAAAACTGATGGCGGCGCTGGCTGACAATCTCATCGCAGTGCGCGAGCGAATCCACGCGGCGTGTGTCCGGGTGGGACGGGATACGCATTCCGTAGAGTTGCTTGCCGTCTCCAAAACCATGCCGGCTGAGCTCATCCGCGAAGCCTATGCTGCGGGACAGACGCTCTTTGGAGAGAGCCGCCAGCAGGAAGCCGCCGCAAAAATCGACGCGCTGCCAGCGGCTCTACGCTGGCATTTTATCGGCCGCGTCCAGCGCAATAAGGTCCGCAAGTTGCTGCCGGCGTTTGAGGTCATTCATGCCATCGATTCGTTGAGCCTCGCCACCTACACCGCTGAACTTGCCGGTGAACTCGGACTCTTTCCAAAGATTTTTCTGCAAGTCAATGTCGCTGGCGAGGCGGCCAAGGGCGGCTTCGCACCAGACGTCCTGCGCGCCGAGATAGCGACTCTCCTCGAGTTGCCACGCATTGAAATCCTCGGCTTGATGACCATTCCTCCCGCCGCAGCCAATGCCGAAATCGCCCGCCCTTGGTTTGCTAGACTGCGGGAATTGCGCGACTCCATCGAGTGCGAGTTTGCCGTGCGCCTGCCAGCTTTGAGCATGGGCATGAGCGGAGATTATGAGGTGGCTATTGAGGAAGGTGCCACCCATGTGCGCGTCGGCTCAGCCATCTTCGGCAAGCGGACCTCGCAGGGGGATGGCCAACTCGGATAGACACAAGACTTGAAGACGCAAGACGCAAGAAATTGTCCCTGACCTCATTCCCCATTCCGCATGCCACAGACTCTCAGCCACGCCGCCGTTATCGGCAATGAACTCGCACTCTCGTTCTCTGATGGCGCGGAAATCTATCTCGAACTTCCGCTGCTGCGCCGCGCCTGTCCCTGTGCCGCCTGCCAAGGCGAACCCGACGCCCTCGGCCGCGTCGTGCGTCCGAACGTCGAGCACGGTCCCAAGGCATTTAATCTGGTGAAATTCGAAGCCGTCGGCGGCTATGCCATACAATTGCATTGGGCCGACGGCCATTCTTATGGCATTTACGCCTACCCCTATCTGTTCCGCTTGGCCGGTCTGTAGCGGCAAGGGCCTTTGCGTGCGATTCCAACATCCTTAAAAAACTAAAGATGTTGTCGTTAGGTCAAATTTCTTATCTTGTGTCTTCAAGTCTTGCGTTTATGGTCTGAGGCGAAGCCTCGCTAGACACTTACCGTACATTTCAACGCTGTGTGTACGCAGGACTCCCTCGCTATTACCCCCCCCACTCCCATGCAGACAACAGATTTGGATGATTTAAAAGAATTGGTGGCGGAATGGCGGGCGGAACACGCCACCCAACATGACAAGGAAAAACGCGATCAATGGACGAAATACGTCTCGCTGACGATGGTGGTCATCGCGGTGCTGGCAGCCATAGCCACCCTCAAGGGCGGCGCTTTCTCCACCCGCACCTTGAAGGAGATGAACGAGGCGACGTTCAATCAGGCGAAGGCTTCCGATCAGTGGGCATTCTATCAGGCGAAGTCGATCAAACACAATCTCTATCAAATAGAGCGGGACCGCCTCGCCGCCGCGCCGTTGCCAGATGCGGCAGCGATGGAAAAAATGCAGGCCGGGCTCGACAAATACGACAAGGAAAAGGCGGGCATCAAGGCGCAAGCGGAGGCCTATGAAGCGACGCGGGAAATGGCCCGCACGAAGGCGACGAGCGCGGCGGAACATGCTGCGGAAATGGGCTTGTCCATCACCCTGTTTCAGGTGGCTATTGCGCTGGGGGCCACGGCGCTCATCGTGAAGAAAAAGCCGCTGTGGGTGATTTCTAGTGTGTTTGGGGTCTTGGCGTTTGCGCAGATGATGTACGTCCTATGCTGGTTGCCGCTGTGAGGCGCTGGTGAAGGCTTACTTGTACTGGGCACGCCGGAACAGCCACAGCCCGATGGCCACGCACAGCAGATTGGGCGCCCACAGCGCCAAGGACGCTCCGGCGGTGGTTTTGCTGTCATTGGCCACCATGATAAACAGGAAATAGCCGGTGCCCAGCAACAGGCTCATCAGCAAGCCGCTCGAGGAATCGCGGCGGCGGGCTTGCATCCCCAGCGGCACGGCGACGAAGGCAAACGCCAGACAGGCCAGGGAAAACGAATAGCGCTCGGTGATCTCGGTGCGATACTTCACCCGCTGTTCCGCGGTAAGCTCCGGATGTCTGACCAGATATGCGGCAATCTCCTCATTGGTCATCGCCGTGGGCTTGCTCTTTTCCATGCGGGCGACGCCGTAGGGAATCAGATAGGGCTCGGCTTCGTTGGCAAAGAACATTTCGATGCTGCCATCCGGCTTGCGCGTTTCAAAGCTCGCGTTGTACAACTTTAGCCGCAGCTCTTTTTTCGCATCATCCACCACAAAGGTGAAGCGCTCGGCGTGCAGGTAGGCGTCCAGCGCCGCATCCGGCGCGGCGTCCGCCGGCGCCCGGTACAGGTGCAGCCCGCTGAACGAATCCCCGGCTTGATCTTCTACGAAAAACTTCACGTCCTGCAACCCGGCATGCACCATGCCAGGATTGAGCAGCGAACGCGGGTCGCGCTTGGCCTGTTCATAGAGCAGATCGGTAAGCGAACCCCTGGCCTGTGGCACGACGTTGATATTGAGCCACAGACACACACCGCACAGCAGCGCGGCAATCACAAACACCGGCAGCATCAGGCGTACCAAACTCACTCCAGCGACCCGAAAACTGGTGATTTCCTGATCCGAGGACAGGCGGCCGATGACCAGCAGCACCGCCGAGAGAAAGCCCCACGGAATGGTGAACATCAACGAGAACGGTAACACCGTCAGCACGAAGCGCAGCACCAGCCACAGCGGCGCGTGCTTGTCTACCAGCAGCGGGCGGATTTGCTTGAACAAATTGCCCAGCAACAGCACCATGCTCAGTACCAAAATCGCAAACAGCGTGCCAAATAGCACCTGGCGTCCGATGTAGCGGTCAGAAATTCGCATTGTGTCGCGGCAATCTGCCTGCCTTGGCCCGGCCTGTCCAGCAGCAACGCTAGGGAGCCCTAGCACTTTTTATCTGTCACCATGTACGGGCGGGCGGCTGGACTTTGACTTTTTCGTGAGCGCTTCGCTGCGCGGTGGATCACGGCGTTTGGCAGAATGCCCAACCCAGCCGCCAGGATGGCGGCGCTCCCCAACCTGGTACTGCTCAGGACGGCTCGCTGGCGAAGGCCAGGGCGCGTTGCTTCATCTGGGTGGTCATGAGGGTGAGGGCATTGGCGCGTGTGGGGGCGAGGTGTTCCTTGAGGCCGGTGCGGTCGATAAAGCCCATGTCGGCCTGGAGGATGGCATCGGGGGCTTCGTTGTCGAGAATGCGCACAAACAGGGCTATCATGCCCTTGGTGATGAGCGAATCGGAATCCGCATAGTAGCGGACTTTGCCGGCCTCGTAGCAGGCATCGAGCCAGACCTGGGATTGGCAGCCTCTGATCAGATGCGCGGGTGTCTTGGCGGATTCTGCTAGCGGCGGCAGGCGTTTGCCCAGATTGATGACGTACTCGTAGCGTTCGGTCCAATCCTGGAACAGCGCCAGTTCGTCGAGCAGTTGTTGTTGTTTTTCGGGAATGGTCATGCGCTGCACCAGTGGAGCGCTTGACGGGCGCTGGCGCAAGTCCCGATCACGTCGCCGCCGCCACTCGCTGCAACCCTAGGCCGGCAAGAAAGGCCAGCGGCGGCAGCAGCAGGCAGACCCAGCAAAATAAATCTGACCGCCCATGGTGCAGCATGTTCAGCGCCAAGGGCAGTAAGGCGACCCAATCGAGCAGCGGCAGGCCGGCAAGCAGCGAGGATACCCGCAGGCGCGGGGATTTGGCAAAGCTAGTGGCACTCAGGGTCAGCCAGACGCCAAACGGCAACACGCCCAGCAGCCCGCAGCGCGGCATGGTTGGCACATACCACGAGGCCATCAACATCCCGGCAACTACCAGCAGGCTGCCGGCCGGCCTACGGGTCGCGGCGAAAGCCAGTGTCTCGCCGCGGGCGATCCACGACAGGCCTGCCACATAACACAGCAGAGCCAAGGCATGGGGCGCGATGACGGCGAGTTCCATGCGGGTTTGCGCCATGGGGTGGAGGAGACCGGGCTTGGCGCAGGCCAGCGGCCATTCGATGAAAAATAGCCATGGCAGCAAGGCCCGGCACATGGCCACCAGCAAAATCGATGCGGCTAACCGCTTGTGCCAGCGGGTGTAACTGACTATGCAGAGCACGATGGCCACGGCGACGAGCGCAGAGCCAGCACCGACGCAGCCGGCCAAGGCCACCGCGGCCGCGGCGCAGGCAATCGCCAAGCCCAGATAGAATCCGGGCGTAAACATGCCTTGTGGCAACGCGCGTTCCGGCCGGTGTTGCGCATCCCAGTGGCGGTCATACCAGTCGTTGAGGAAATTGCCGCTCACATAGAGCAGGCAGCCGGCACTCACCAGCAGAGCGGCAGCCGGCCAAGGCGAGATGCCCTGCAGCCAAGGCGAACCGAGCAACACGCCCAAGGCCACGCCCAGCCAGACGTTGCTCACCACGCTGGGGAGGTTAGAGAGACGGGCACTGGTGAGCAACAGCTTGAGGCGAGGATTCATGGCTATAAGTACGCTTAGCTGAAACTCCCTTCATGCGCTTGATATGTCAACGCAGGAATCCGCGGTCGCTATGGCGGCCCGCCCTATACTCTCAATATATCGGAAGATAGGCCTCCAGCCTGTCATAGACGACGGACTGCCAGCTTGGCGCATCATGCCCCAACGGACGGGTCACCGGTATTCCTATCAGTGAGGGCAGGCGGCAGAGCTCGCTTGACAAAACCTATCCGGTGCCTACAGGCTGCCATCGCGCGCCGTGGATGGCGCGCCCCTGCCCCCGCCGCCGCCATGCCAGAAACCGATCACCGCGAAACACTGCTGGAAGCCGTCGAACTCACCCGCAAGTTCGACGGGGTCACGGCCTTGGACCGCTTCAGTTTCAAACTGCGCCGCGGTGAAGTCCTCGGCCTGCTGGGGGCCAACGGCGCCGGCAAGACCACCGCAATGAATTGCCTGCTCGGCCTCACCCTGCCCACGTCCGGTCAGATATTCGCCTTTGGCCAGGAACTCCACGCTCACCGCATCGCCATTCTCCAGCGCAGCAACTTTTCCTCGTCCTACGTCAGCCTGCCAGGCAATCTCAAAGTCTGGCAAAACCTCCTGGTTTTCGCTCGCATCTACGGCGTGCGCGAGCCCAAGAAAAAAATAGCGGAGCTGTTGGAGATGTTGGAAGTGGCCCACCTCAGGGACCGGCTAACCGGCCAACTGTCGGCCGGTGAGGGCACCCGCGTGAACCTGTGCAAAGCCTTTCTCAATGACCCGGAGTTACTCATGCTCGATGAGCCCACTGCGAGCCTCGACCCCGACATTGCGGACAAGGTGCGCAAGGTGGTGCGGCGGGTGCAGCGCGAGAGGTCCATCGGCATCCTCTACACGTCCCACAATATGAAAGACATCGAGGAAGTCTGCGACCGCGTCATCTTCCTGCATAAAGGCCGCATCGTGGCCGAAGGCACCCCAGAGGAAATCGTCAAACGTTCCACTGAGCACTCACTCGAAAACGTGTTCATCAAGATCGCCCGCAGCGGCGATTTGGAAGACACCAATGACAAGGAGCCCGCCGCCCCATGAACTTGCGCATCGTCCACGCCCTGTTGTTACGCTATCTCTTCCTCTACACCCGCAGCCCCGTGCGACTGGTGGAAATGGTCTTCTGGCCCATCGTGGATTTGCTAGTTTGGGGGTTCCTAACGGTTTACCTGCGGCAGAACACCAGCGGCAACTTCCCCCAGCTCATCACGTTTCTCCTAGGAGCCATGATCCTCTGGGACATTCTCTTCCGCGCCCAACAAGGCGTGGCCATCTCATTTCTCGAGGACGTCTGGACCCGCAACCTGCTCAATATCTTCGTCGCCCCAGTGCGCACCAGCGAGTATCTAACCGCCACCTTCGCCGTCGGCGTCCTGCGCATCTGCATCACCGCCGTGGCGCTGGTGCTCATCGGCTGGTTCGCTTATTCGTTCAACGTGTTCGTCATGCGCTGGTGGCTCATTCCGTTTTTGCTCAACCTGATGCTCTTCGGCTGGTCGCTCGGCATGATCTCCACCGCCTTGATCTTGCGCTGGGGCCAGGCCGCCGAGTCGCTCGCTTGGGCCGTGCCGTTTTTTATCCAACCCGTAGTAGCCGTTTTCTATCCGGTAAGCGTGCTGCCTGCCTGGCTGCAACCCATCGCGCTCGCCTTGCCCGCCACCCATATCTTCGAGGGCATGCGGGCGGTGATGCAAACCGGCACCATGAGCTGGGCACCATTGTGCTGGGCGTTCGCCCTCAATCTCGTCTATCTCGCGCTGGCCGGCGGCTTCTTCGTCTGGATCCTCAACTACACCCGCAAGCGCGGCCTGCTCACCAAGTTCTCCACTCAATAACAACGCTACCGCATCCCGCCAACCGCCGCCACACCCACAGCCCATGAAACCGCCAATTTTCCATGACATCCCAGCGCCCGGATTGCCCAATCTGAAACTGCCGGGCAAATTGATTTTTCTAGTTCCGCTAGCGCTACTGCTACTTATCACCCTGTTTTCGAGTTACTTCACCGTCGACACGGAGTCCGTCGCCGTCGTCCAGCGCTTTGGTAAATTCCAGCGCATCGCCGAACCCGGGTTGCACTTTAAACTGCCGCTGGGCATCGACGAAGCCACTGTGATTCCCATCCAGCGCCAACTCCAACTCGAGTTCGGCTTTGGCACACCCAATGCCACCAACCCCGACCAGGTCGGCGCCGAACCGCAACTCGAACGCGACATGGTCACCGGCGATTTGAATGCCGCCGAGGTGGAATGGATTCTCCAATATAGCATCTCCGATCCCACGCAGTATCTTTTCCATGTGCGCAATCCCGGCCCCACCCTCCGCGACCTCACTGAAAGCGTGATGTGCGAAATCATCGGCGACCGCACCATCGACGAGGTCCTGACCATCGGCCGGGCCGAGATTGAACAGGATTGCCTAGACAAGCTCAAAACACTGCTCGAACGCTTCAATATGGGTATCTCGGCCAAGCAACTCCAACTTAACAACGTGCACCCGCCAGGCCCGGTTCAGCGCTCGTTCGATGAAGTCAACCGCGCCCAACAGGAACGTGAAACCTTGATCAATGAAGCTAACGGCGAATACAATCGGATCATCCCGAAAGCCAAGGGACTAGCCGCGCAGCGCATCTCCGCTGCCGAAGGCTTCGCGTTCCAACGCGTCAATGAAGCCGAGGGCGATGTGACCCGCTTCAAGCAACTGCTGGTGCAGTACGAAAAAGCCCCAGCCATCACCAAGCAACGCCTCTATCTGGAAACCATGAACGAGGTGCTGCCGAAAGTGGGTGCCAAGATCATCCTAGATGAAAGCGCCAAGCAGTTTTTGCCGCTCATGAATCTGCAACCAGCTAGCAGCGCCACCCCGCCTCCCACCCGCTAACATTCTCCCACCATGAAACTCTCCCCCATCCTTATCGGCCTTGGCGCCCTGCTCCTCATCCTGCTGAGCGGCGCCTACACCGTCAGCGAGACTGAACAGGTCTTCATCACCCAATTCGGCAAACCCGTCGGCGGCGCCATCAACGCCGATCCCTCCAACAACCAAGCTGGCCTGCATTTCAAACTGCCGTTCATCCAGCAGGTCAACCGCATTGAGAAACGCATTTTGGAATGGAACGGCCCTGCGGTGGACATCCCAACCAGCGACAAACTCTATATCTCGGTCGATAGCTTCGCCCGCTGGCGCATCTCCGATCCTGTCGTCTACTATAAGGCTCTCCAGGACGAACGCCGCGCCATGGCCCGCCTTAACACCATCATCGGCGGCGAAACCAAGAACTTTATCGCTGCCCACAATCTCATCGAAGTGGTTCGCAGCCAGAAGGATCGTAAAACCGTGCGCGATGAAACACTCATCGATGCCAATTCCACCATCGGCGTGCTGCCACCCATTGAATTTGGCCGCAGTAAGCTAGAACAGGATATCCTCATAGCCTCTCAACCCAAGGTCGCCTCTTGGGGCATCGAGTTGCTCGACGTGCGCTTCAAACGCATCAACTATAAGGCCGGCGTGATCGAGAAGATCTATTCCCGGATGGCCTCGGAGCGCCAGCAGATCGCCGAGCGCTTCCGCTCCGAGGGCGCGGGCGAGGCCGCCAAGATCATCGGCAAGAAAGAGCGCGATCTGCTGGAAATCCAGTCGGCGGCGTATCGCAAGGAGCAGGAGATCAAAGGCAAGGCCGACGCCGAGGCCACCGCCACTTACTCCCAAGCCTATAACTCAAGCCCGGTTGCCGCAGATTTCTATCAATTTGTCAAGACCCTAGACACCTATCAAAAAACCTTGTCCAAGGACACCACCCTCATTCTCACATCGGACAGCGATTTGTTCCGCCTGTTCAAACACATGACCCCACCCACCCAAGGCGAGCCACAAAAGTAGCCTGGTAGATGGATTGCGTTCCGCAACGGGAGTGTTGCCAAGCGCCGCTTGCCTCAGCCCCAAGACTCAAGATGCAAGAATTCGCCCTGACGGAAAAATCTTCAACCTTGAAAGGAAAATAGAAACCACGGATTGCACGGATTGCACGGATGATGAATGAGTTATGAATTTTATGGCATGCACCTTTTGGGGGCGCTTAGCATTTGATAGATCAGGACTATCTTATCCGTGTAATCCTCTTTAATCCGTGTCATTCGTGGTAAAAAACGGCACACCTACCGTTCCCATTTTCTTGTTTAGGTCAACTCTTCAAGGACTCTGCTATGCTCACCTCCCAAGATCTCATCTCCGGCCTGCCGGTCATTGCCAGCCTTGTCATCATCGAAGGCCTGCTGTCGGTTGACAACGTGTTTGGCATCGCCGCGCTGGCCAAGGAATTGCCGCAACACCAGCAGCACAAGGCAATCCGCCTCGGGATGGCCGGGGCCTATGTGTTCCGGGTGCTGGCACTGTTAGTAGCGGCGTGGTTCATCGCCAATACCTGGGTGCGCTGGCTGGGTGCCGTCTATCTGGTGTGGCTAATGTGCTCCCACCTCACCCGCCACGATCCGCACGCCGCCCAGGGACAATCCAAGCGTGTGGCCCCGACACTCCTCGGCGCGCTGTTACAGATTGGCTTGATGGATTTGAGCCTGAGCATCGATAACGTGATCGCGGCGGTGGGACTGGCGCCCAAGGATCCGCTGACCCAACTGCCCGTCATGTGGCCGATCTATGCCGGGGTGCTGTTTGCCATCATCGCACTGCAGGCCATCGCGCCCCATGCCATGCGACTGCTGAGGAAGTATCCGGTGTTGGAGCCAACCGCGTTTATTCTCATCGGCTTGGTCGGTTGCATCCTCGTTTACGAAGAAGCCTATCATGTGGTTACCGGTGCAGTGCTGCACATCCCATCGCTGGCCAAATTCTCCGGCATTGTGGCCGTTGTGGCGCTCGCACTGCTGTACTCCCGCAGCCCCGCGGCGCGGCGCCTATCCGACCCGCTAATCAGCCTGGCTTTGCCATCGATGAAAGGCTTCACCTGTCTCGTTAGCTGGGTTTTTCGGCCGTTCACGCAACTGTGTGTGAGATGCAAACGCGGCCGCTGAGGCACCTGCGCGGCCACCGCGCCCCGCGTTTTGCGCATGCCTTAGCAGCGGATGAAGCGCGATTAGCCAAAGCGGCGACACCATTGCCTAGCAGTTGATGGCGGGTAGGAAGTTGACAAGCGGCCATTCCCGCCGATGATCCTCGGATATGCAAACTCTCACACTGCTCGCCACACTCATGTTGGGCCAACTCGTCGGCGCTCACGCAGACTCCATTTACACGGTCAAACTCAAGGACATTGATGGCAAGGCCAGCAATCTGGCAGCCTACAAAGGTCAGGCGCTGCTCATCGTCAACGTCGCCTCCAAGTGCGGCTTTACCAAGCAATACACCGGCTTGGAAGCCATCTATAAAAAATACAAGAGCCAGGGCATGGTGGTGCTGGGCATGCCCTGCAATCAATTTGGCGGGCAGGAACCTGGCAGCTCCGACGAGATCAAACACTTCTGCTCGAGCCAGTACAGCGTCACCTTCCCGCTCTTCGAAAAGCTCGAGGTCAATGGCGACAAGCGTCACCCGCTCTACTCCATGCTGGCTGGCAAGGACTCGCCGGTGGCCGGCGATATCAAGTGGAACTTCACCAAATTCCTTGTCGCCAAGGACGGCAAAATTCTCAAACGCTTCGAGTCGACCGTCACGCCCGAGTCGCCAGAGCTCACGGCCGCCATAGAGGCGGCGCTGGCGGCGCCATGAAGCTAGCAAGACTAATGAACCGCAGATGAACGCTGATGGACGCTGATTTCAAGAGCTTGGATCGGAATCAGATCCTAACTCTGTAGAGTGAGTCCGGCAATCGACACAATTCTGTGAGCATCTGCGTGAATCCGCGTTCCATTTTCCTCTTTAGGATAAAACTAACGTCACGCGGCGCGCGGTGGCCTCATTCCATTATGGGGCGGAATTTGCGCTTCGCCCATCAGCGGCCCCCGCGACCCGCCCGCTCGCCAAAAGTCGGTTCAGTAGAATGAGGTCGTTCTCGCTGACGTCCACGAAGGTATCGATGCTTCGCAACGCCATCACAATATCCTCATGGGACGGCGTCTCCGGTACCGCGGGTATTTTCCGAACAGTGAGGCATGCCGGATAACGCCGCCACCCAAAGCACATGTTGAAGGCGACGGCTATGCCGAGCATCATCAGGCAGTTCACCAGCACCGGGATGATCACAAAACTATAACCCATCTCATGAATCGCTCCGTTACCCAACACGGCGCTGAGGGCTGTGGCGGCACCCGGCGGGTGGAGGCACTTGAGCTGGTGCATCATGCCTATCGACAAGCCCACCGCTAACGCTGCGGCCATCTCGGGCGCGGCAATCCATCGCGCACAACTCACGCCGATAAGCGCGCCAAACACATGGCCGCCGAGCACCGGCCATGGCTGGGAAAGTTGGCCGTGCGGAACTGCGAACAACAGCACCGCGCTGGCCCCCATCGAACCGAGCAGGGTGATCGCGCCGGAGAGATGGAGAACCCGCTCATTCAGCAGAATAAGCAACATAATGGCAATCATGCCCCCGGCCGTAGAGACCAGTTTTTCGCGGCAACTTACGGGGCTGAGTTCAATGCCTAGCAGGGAGTACAACTGATACATGACGAGTGTAAGCGGATGTGTGGCGTAAACTCATGCGTTTGACAACCGCAGATTCCTACGCCGCAAAAAACAGCTCCTCGAGTCCAGCCCCCTGCTCTTGCAACCGTCTTGCTCTCAACAAACAATTTCCTTAACCCTGCGCTTTACATGGGCTCGCGTTATCAGTTGAATCACCGCCGACTTCAGAACTTCAGAAGAACTGAAGACAAGACTAACCAGGAAATACTCACATGAAAAAAATTCACAATGGTAGACTGCTGCATCGTAAAGCTTATAGCGCGGTGATGTTCACGCTGCTGCTGGCCGCCACGACGTTATACGCGGCGGATCCGTGGGTCGATGCCTATCGCTTCTTCGGACGCTGGGACCGCAGCGTCGCCAATCACGCGGAAACCGTAAACAGCGGCAGCTATATCTTGGCGCGCTTCACCGGCACCGGCCTCGGCGCCACCTTTGATGTATCCGTCAATCAAGCACCGTTACCGACACTCGCCTGGAGGATCGATGACGGCGAGTGGCAGGAGGCGGAAGTCGCCGCCTCGGTCAAACTGGTGAAGGGCCTGGCCCAAGGAACGCATACCGTGCTGCTGATGGCTCGCGGCCTCGACGAGCGCCAAAATCGTTGGACCAAGCCGCGCGTGGCCAGCCTCACGTTTCTGGGTTTGGAAACGCAACCCGGCGGCAAGTTGCAGACCGCCCTGCCAACATGGGACAAGCCCGCACTGCGCATGGAATTTCTCGGCGACAGCATCACCGAAGGCGTGCTAGTACAAACGCCGCGTGATGGCAAAACCACCTGGCCCTGGCTCACCGATGCGCGCTTGTCCTATGCGAGCCAGACCGCACTGGCACTGGGCGCGGCGTGGCGGCAGGTGGGCTTCGGCGCGACCGGCCTGGCTCACGGCGGCAGCGGCGGGGCTCCTGCAGCGCTGGACTCGTTCAACTTTTTCCATGCCGATTGTCCGCGCGACGCTTGGCAACCGGACGTGGTGGTGGTGAATCAGGGCACCAACGACAGCAGCATGCCGCCCAAAGACTATCAGCCGCTGTATGCCCGATATCTGGCCCTGCTTCGCTCGGCATATCCCAAGGCCAAGATTGCGGCGCTGCGGCCGTTCTGCGGTGCCCAGGCCGACAGCATTAAAGCCGCCGTGGATGCCTGCCATGCCGCGGGCGATGCCAAAATCTATTATATCGACACCACCGGCTGGTATAACGGTGGCGTGCATCCGAATGTCGAGGGCAGTGCCGTGCTGGCCGCTAAACTGGTGCAGGCCTTGAAAACCTCCGTGTTGGCAAAATAAAGCCTCAGTTCGCTGGACCGTCTGGTTCGCCATCCTCGGTGTGTCTCCACGATCTAACATACTCTATGCTGAAAGTGGAAGGCAGGCTCTCCTTATCCGGAAGCCCAAACCACTCCGGCATGGTCTCACTGTCAAAATTCATGTTTAGAGGCTCATGCCAGTGTGTGTTCTTCAATTCACGCACCACCTTGCCGTCTACCCACCATTTGATCACCGCTTGGTCCCATTCCAAGCCGTAGATATGGTAGTCGTCAACAAAATCAAACGGCGCTTTCCACGTGTCGCCTTTCGACCAGTGATGCGTTTCCGTTGGTGTGAAAAAGACGTGTGCGTTCATGTTATACGTGTTTCTCCATTTTTCTCCCACGCCGCATATCTCAAAAACATCAATTTCAGTCCATGCCTCTTGGGTCTTACTGTAGAACCAAAAACCGCTCGATGCCTTGGATTTCATGGGCCGACACTTGATCTCAAAATACCCGTATTTGACTAGGGCTTTACTTTTGACCGCCGCTGTCGTGAAAGTGTGATATCCCTGAGGGGGGTCTTTCAGATTCTCTGCTCGCGCCGTCAGGTGGAGTTTACCGTCACTTACTCCAACATTGGTCGTCGAGAAGAAACCCGGCTTTCGCCCCTTCCAGCCAGGATTGTGATCCTGCCATTTAGTCGCATCCAGTTTGCCCCCATCGAATTCGTCAGTAAGCTCCGGTATAGGTTTCCATTTGCCGCCCGGCGGCGTATCTGCGCATAAAATCGCCGTGCAGCAAACACAAACTAACAAAAATACACATGTTAAATGTGCGTCAGGTCTTGGCATAGCACCTCCTACTGCTAACGTTTGAGCCCATCTCCGCCTCCCTACTTCCTCATCATCCTGACCTGACGGCGAGCTAGACGGGCCATGAAGCAAATAGGCCACCAACCCCTTCCGATCCTCCTCGGAATGTCCCTTCGTCTGTTTCTCAATGTCCGCAAGCTCAATCACGGCGCTTCGTACTCGGTAAGATCCTCCGCCACAAGTGCAATTGTAGCCCATAACACGCTCCCCCGCTTTCCTCTGCCAACGCTGAGCCATGCCACAGGCACGGCAGGAGCCTTGTTGCTGCGTGTTTGTGGCGCTTCTGCCGGTCGGTAGCGACGACTTGTTCGACAATTATCTTCCCCCTGTTGTTATAGCCATTAGCCGAGGCGAGAGTTTTCTCAAGCCCAGATATACAAGAACACATAATACAAAAACAATTGCGGGAATGAAAACAAAACAGAAAAAAGTTCCATAATTTGGTACACGATGCGATTGCCATATCTTGCTTATAATCGTTACCAGTGGCTCATGTGTCGCATAAACAAAAAATACTGTTGGCCCTAGAGCTGAAAAACGCGCGGCGAACGCCGTTGTTGAAGCGATGATCGCAATCATAAAAATAAAGGCCGCACTCCCAATTTCTTGCAATGGAGACGGAATTGTAATCATTCCTGCTATTATGCCGATACCCATTAGAAACCAGCATACGCAATATATAATGCTCGAACGAAACGAAGAAAACTTTTTTGGTGGCAGCAAGGAATGCAACTGGTGCCCGAGCATGTAATAACCAAGAGATGGCACGATAGGCAAAGGAATAAGCAAAAAAAGCCATGGTAAAAGCGGTAGGCGGATTTTTTCTGCTAAAGAATAATTTTGTGCGGAGGCAGCGGAATTCGTAATCGTTGCGTTCGGAAAAACAAAACAATGAGAAAGAAAAGCCACCACCT
>WBXD01000012.1 GCA_008932935.1 Verrucomicrobiota bacterium | reverse complement strand
TGACGCGCATACCTGCCCGGGACCGATTCCCCCGCGCTTTGGGCCCGGGGTATTTGGCGGCGCTGCTGCCTCGAGCCACGCACTGCTGGCCGCCTGCACTCTTCGCTTGCTGCGGGGCGGCGGCGCTGCCATGATGGCAGCCGTGAGCCCCATCACCATTGCCGCCCTCAAGGAGCAGGCCGGCGACATCCCCATCGCCGCCGCCGTCGCCGCCCAACTCCAGTCCCGCTCCACCCGCAGCACCAAGGCCGGCAAACCCTATCTGGAATTGGGGTTCGCCGACGCCACCGGCAATTTTGCCCTCAAAATCTGGTCGGACTCGCCCATGTATGACGCCGGCGCAGCTCTCGCGGATGCTGCCATCCTGCGCCTCGAAGCCGAGTGGACCCAAAACCAGTACGGCGTCAACCCTAACAGCCTCCAATGGTATTTGTTGGACGAGCCAGCCATCGCCATCTTTCTGGCTGGCGACCCCGCCACCCGCGACAAACAACAGCGCGACTTTGCCGATATCCTCGCGCTGTGCGAGTCGATCGGCGAGCCGCGGCTCCACGCGCTGTGCCAGCACTTTCTAACACAAATGGGCGAGCGCTTCCGGCGCACCGCCGCCGCCAAACGCAACCACCACGCGCGGCGCGGCGGCTTGGTCGAGCACGTCGCCCAGATGATGCGCGGCGCGGCCGCCTTGTGCCCGGTCTATCCGGAACTCAACCGCGACCTACTGCTCACCGGGGTGCTGTTCCACGATTGCGGCAAACTGTGGGAAAACTCCTATCCGGAGGACGGCTTCAGCCAGATCCACAGTCTCCATGGCGAAATGTTAGGCCATATTCCACTCGGCATCGAACTGGCCAACAAACTCTGGCGCGAATTGCTGGATGCGCCGCAAGCCGCCGCCTGGACCGGTCTCAAACCCTCCGCCGAAGACACCCGCCTGCACCTGCTCCACCTCATCGCCAGCCACCACGGCCAATTCGAATTCGGCTCCCCCACCCTGCCGCGCACCCCGGAAGCCTTCGCCCTCCATCACCTCGACAACCTCGACGCCAAACTCGAGATGCTCCGGGACGCCTACGCCCAAGCCAACGAAATTGCTCCCGGCATCTTCGAGCGCGTCTTCCCCCTCCCCGCCAACCTGGTCCGGCCATTGCCCAAGACGCAAGACGGCAAGACACAAGACGCAAGATGAAGAGAGTTATTGGTTATTGGTTATTAGCACCAGAACCCGCGCTCGCTCTGGGTGTGGAATCGGGAGCAACTTTTGTTTGGAGGCTCCGGGCAGGATGCCCGGGCCACGTGGCGCGGGCATCCTGCCCGCCGCCTGTAACAGCCGATTTAGTCGAGGAGAATACGCTCCGCGCCATGCGTGGCCGATTCTTTTTCTTCTCTTGTGTCTTGCGTCTTGCCGTCTTGCGTCTCTTCCCTAATAACCAATAACTCTCCCCTCCCATGCACCCATTCCTCGCCCCCGCTTTCCATGTCCGCTGGTCCACCCTCACGCCCGAACACATCGAGCCGGATATCCGCCACGCGCTGGCCCAATCAAAACAAAACATCGCGGCCATCTGCACACAGGATCTAACTACCGCAACCTACTCCAGCACCTTTCTCGCCCTCGAGCAGGCCACCGAAGTGCTCGGCCGCGGCTGGGGCCGTCTGCAACACCTCGACGCGGTCAATGACCACGCAGCCCAGCGCGAGGCCCTCAACACAATGCTGCCGGAGGTGTCAGACTTTTATTCATCCATTCCGCTTAACGCCCGGCTCTGGCAAGTGATCAAGAGCGTGGGTAGCAGCCCGGCCATCGCCGCGCTCTCACCGGTGCAGCAACGCTTTGTCGGCGAGACCCTCGCGGATTTCCAACAGGCCGGTGCCGATCTACCGCAGGAACAAAAACACCGCATCGGTGCAATTGATGCCGAACTCTCCAAACTCACCCAGGCGTACGCCGAACACGTGCTGGACTCCACCAACGCCTGGGAACTCATCATTGACGACGAGGCAAAACTCGCCGGCCTGCCGGATTCCGCCAAAGCCGCCGCCGCCGCCAATGCCCGCGCCAAAGCCGCCGCCAATGAGAGCGCCGCGACGCAGCAAGCGCAGAACCATGACGACGGTCACAGACCGCCGCTACAGGGCCCGACATGGCGCTTCACGCTGCACGCGCCGTCGATGCTGCCGGTGATGCAACACCTGCGCGACGACGCTATCCGCCGCCAGATGTGGGAGGCCTCGACGCAGGTGGGAGCCACAGGCGCATACGACAACACGCCGCTGGTCTGGCAAATCCTGCAACTGCGCCAGGAAAAGGCCGCCATTCTCGGCCACGACCACTTTGCCGACCTAACGCTGCAGCGGCGTATGGCCAAGACCGGCCGCACGGCTCTGGATTTCATTGAAGACCTGCATGGGCGCATCCACCAGAGGTTCCTCGCCGAGCACCGCCAACTCGCCCACTACAAGTCCGCCAAAACTCAACAACCCGAAACTCCACTAGAGCCGTGGCAGGTCGGCTATTGGGCTGAATGCCAACGCCAGGATGACTATGACTTCGACGAAGAAGCGCTGCGGCCGTATTTTTCCGTCGATGGGGTGATGGCCGGCATGTTCGAGATCGCCTCGCGGCTCTTCGGCATCTCTATCCGCAAGTTGGATACCCTCTATCTCAAGCCCGGCAGCACCGAGGCTAACAATAATGACACCACCGTGGAAGTCTGGCATCCCGAGTGTGCATTTTATGAAATCCATGACTCAGCCAGCGGCGCGCATCTTGGCTCGTTCTACGCCGATTGGCACCCGCGCGAAAGCAAACGTGGCGGTGCCTGGATGAACAGCCTGCACACCGGCGCGCTCGGTGAGCCGCACCTCGGGCTGATCATCGGCAATCTAACACCACCCGTGGATGGCAAGCCGGCGCTGCTCACCCACGGCGAAGTGGAAACTATTTTTCATGAGTTTGGCCACCTGCTGCACGGCATGCTCAGCGAGGTGCCAGTGAAATCCCTATCTGGCACCAACGTGCCATGGGACTTTGTCGAACTGCCGTCACAGATCATGGAAAACTTCTGTTGGCACCGCCAGTCGCTGGATCTCTTCGCCCGTCACTACGAAACCGACGCCACCATCCCCGATGCGCTGTTTGCTAAAATGATGGCCGCACGCAACTACCTGAGCGCCTCGGGATTCATGCGCCAACTCGCCCACGCCAAACTCGACCTAGAACTCCACAGCCACCTCTCCGCCTACCTCGACAAAGATCTCGACACCGTGGACGGCGAAATTCTCGCCGACTATCGGGCACCGCTAAACACGGAAACCCCGTCCATGGTGCGGCGCTTCAACCATCTGTTCAGCGATCCGACCGGCTATGCTGCCGGCTATTACTCATACAAATGGGCCGAGGTGTTGGATGCCGATGCCTTCACCCGCTTCCAGAGCGAAGGCATTCTCAATGCCGACACCGGCCGTGCCTTCCGCCAGCACATCCTCAGCCAAGGCAACTCCACCCCGCCCGAGCAACTCTATCGCAGCTTCATGGGTCGCGACCCCGAACTCGACCCGCTGCTCATCCGCGCCGGCTTGGCCTGATCGACTCATCCGCGCCGGCTTGGCAAGTATCGTTGCACACGGCGTGGCTGTGTGCCTCGGGTCAGAGCCCAAGTGACTGATGAGCGTGGATTGCTAAAACATTTTGAGCTGCCACTTGCACAACGCGCCGAACTTCCTACATTGCTCGCCGAGCCTATGAGCCAATCCGACACCCCCGCCCCCGCCCCCGCCTCCTCCAAAGGCACTCTTGGAGTGATTTTCCTGACCGTTTTTCTCGATTTGGTCGGCTTCGGCATCGTCATCCCGATTTTGCCGATTTACGCCAACGATAACGCGGCCAAAGGCTGGGAAATAGGAGCGATCATGGGCGTGTACTCGCTGATGCAATTCGTGTGTTCGCCGTTGTGGGGGCGGTGGAGCGACCGGATCGGCCGCCGCAAGCCGATGCTCATCGGCACGCTGGGTGCGACCTTTGCCTACGGGGTATTTGCGCTGGGTTCGGGGATGCCCGGGCGCTGGGCGCTGGCGGTATTTTTCCTGTCGCGTATGCTGGCGGGGTTTTTCGGAGCGAATCTGGCGGTCGCGCAAGCAGCCATCGCCGACATCACGCCGCCCGAGTTGCGCTCGCGGCGCATGGGCCTCATCGGGATGGCATTCGGACTGGGCTTTGTGCTGGGTCCGTGGCTCGGCGGGGTGAGCTTAAAGCACTTCGGATTGGCCGGTCCGGGCTGGGCTGCCACCGGATTTTGCGCGCTCAATTTCCTGCTGGCCTTGTTTTTACTGCCCGAGACCCTGCGCAAAAACTCCGAGCACGCCGGCCATCTCCCGCGCCTCATCCAGTGGACCCGCACCCTCGGCCACCCGCAAATCGGCTTGGCGGTCACCGTGTTTTTCCTCAGCACCTTCGCCTTCGCCTGTTTTGAAACCACCCTCGGGTTATTGGTCAGCAAAAACTTCCACCTCGATTACAAAGGCCACGACGCCACCAAGATCGGCAATTTGTTCATGTTCACCGGCTTCATCGGGGTGCTCGCCCAAGGCGGCGTCTATCGTCCCCTACTCAAACGCATGGGCGAGGCCGGCCTCATCGCGCTGTGCCTGCTGCTCTACGGCGTGAGCTTGGCGAGCATCCCATGGGTCACCTCTTGGTATCCACTGTTAGGCTGGCTGGCCGTGCTCGGCTTTGCCTCCAGTCTGTCGCGGCCACCGATCTTTGGTTTGATCTCGCGCCTCACCCCAGCCAGCGACCAGGGTGCCACCCTCGGTGTCGCCCAGTCTGTCGGCAGCCTCGCACGCATCGCCGGGCCGTTGTTTGCTGGGATTTTCTTCATGATGCATCCGGCATGGCCGTACCTCGCTTGTGCGGCGATGGCGCTGTTCACCTGCGCGGTGGTCGTACTCAAACTCATTCCCGCGCTGCGGGCCCACGCCGCGGCGGAGCCGCTCGCATGAGGGGCGCTGGAGGCGGGTGACCGCAGGACCACGCCACGCGCAACAACAATTTAATACCAGGAGACTCCTGTTGTTGGGACTGCTTAGGAGCAGTGCGTGTGCCACCGGGGTGTCTTAGGCACCCGGGACTTGGGCAAGCCCGGTTCCATGACCCTGCGGCGACGGCGGACATTTGCTTGACATTCATGGTTTTCATGATAGATCTTTCCTATCATGAAAACAGCGACCGTAGCCGACTTGCGCAACAATTTCCGCCGCATCTCGGGCTGGATTGAGCACGGGGAGACGGTGCAAATCATCAAGCGGGGGAAGGCCTTTGCGAGGCTAACAGCCATGCCGGCAAGCGACGTGCCGGGGGCCGCGGCCAAGCCTGACATCATGGCGCAACTGCGGGAGGTGTGGGGGGATAAGATTTTTTCCATGGCGGAGGTGCGGGCGATGCGCGATGCGGAACTGGAGGGTGACGCGCCATGACGGCTTATCCGGACACGTCGTTTCTGTGCGCGATGTACCGCTTCCAAGCCAACTCCCGGCGTGCAGCCGCGCATTTCGCGGCCATGAGCGAGCCACTGCATGTGGCGTCGCCCTTGTTGTATGAATTCAGGCAGTCCACTCGCTGGCAGGTGTTCCTGCACTCCAAGGATCGATCCAAGGGGTTTGATCGCATGACCGCACAAGCGTCATTGGCCAAGTTGCAGGAGAACATTGCCAGCGGCGCGCTGGTGGTGGTGCCGGTGGATTGGGCCGATGTGGCGAACATCGCCGAACGTTTATCAGCCCGCCACACCTGGACCCAAGGATACCGGGTCTTCGATATTCTTCATGTGGCCAGCGCCTTGCACCTTGGGGCAAGCGAATTTCTCACGTTCGATGCCAACCAGAAGCACCTCGCGAAAGCGCAAGACCTGCGGGTGCCGCTATGACGTACTGCGCCGGGCTTGGGCCATGGCACGGCCTGTGTTTACTTGGCCTTGTCCAGCACGGCTTGGAGCTCCCAAGTGCGCTTGTCACGTGGGGTGCCAGGACCGTTGTATCCCAGCAAGCGGAAGGGCTTGTCTCCGAGCTTGCGCTCGACGAGTGCCGCCTCGATGGCGGCCTTGGCTATGGCTATATTAGCTGAGCTATCCGGGCCCTGCCATGTGTAGCTGAGGACCTGGGTGGCGGGCACGTCGCGCACCTCCACCCGTTGGCCGTCGGCTCCGAGCGCCCCGACCTTGTCGTTGCGATAGAGGAAGCCCATCGACTCCATTTCGATCCGCCCGGCGGACTTTTTCATAGTTAGTTCAACCGGGGCGGTCATCGGAATCTGGTGGCGCTTGATATGAGAAAACAGCGTCCAAAAGCCAAAACTCTGCCACCGGTTGTGGGTAAATGCAGCGCGGTAGGCCGGGCAAGATTTGAGACTGACCTGATCATAGGGTCCCGGTTGGGGCCAACCCGCAGGCAGGGGAGCTTCGTCCACGTATGCCGGAGCCGCTGGGGGTTCCACCGCTTTCGTCGAACAGCCAAATATCAAAGAGAGGCAAGGCAACAAGGAGAGTTTCATGGGGGGGACTAAAGCATACAAAAGCCAGACCGCAAGGGGGAATTGCTCTGCCAGTAAGCGCCCCAGAAAGTCCCGGACGATGGCCCTAGCCAAGCCGCCACATCTAACCCAAGGCCCAAGACCCAAGACAGCCGCACCCCGGTGAGGAGTGCGGCTGGTGGCTAAGTTTGTTCCGTTAGTTCGCGGCCACTGCAGCGGGCACTACGGGCACGGCGATATTCACGCGGCGGCCTTCGCGATCGAAGAGCACCTTGCCATCGACCAACGCAAAGAGCGTGTGATCGCGACCAATACCGACACCGACGCCCGGATGCACCTTGGTGCCGCGCTGGCGGATGATGATGTTGCCAGCGATGACGGCTTGACCGCCGAATTTTTTAACGCCGAGGCGTTTGCTGCGTGAATCGCGACCGTTCTTGACGGAGCCTTGTCCTTTTTTATGGGCCATGGTAGGAGGGGGTGAGAGTGGGGTTAACCGGCAATGGAGGTGATCTCAAGGGTGGTGAGGTGCCGGCGAAAACCCTTGGTCTTGTGAAAGCCCTTGCGGCGCTTGAACTTGAAGGCCACACCCTTGGGACCGCGGTATTGGTTGATGACTTTGGCGGTCACCGAGGCACCTGCCACGGTGGGGGCTCCGATCTTGACACTGTCACCTTCGCCCACGAGCAGGACGTCTGTGAACTGGATTTCAGAATCGACTTCTGCGTCGAGCTTCTCGACGTCGAATTTTTCGCCTTGTTGGACGCGGTATTGTTTACCGCCGGTTTTGATCACTGCGTAGGCCATGGCCGTTTGGGAAGATTTGGAGTTGTCCCGCCATTGTGGGCGGGCGGGGAGACGAACATGCCAGCTGCCGCTAGGCAAGGTTTTTTTTTGAAATCGGTGATTTTCACCGGCAACCCGCAGGCAAGGCCCGGAAATCGCCTGGCAGCACAGGCAATCCGCTCGAATGGGCGCTCGCTCAATCGCCACCACCACGCAGGTCGTGCCTCTGGCACACGGAACCGGATCGCCCAGCAAGAACTTGACGCCTAAGGTAGACTGCTGAGCTGATGCGCAAGATTGCTATTTTATCCGACATACACGCCAATGAACCGGCGCTCAAGGCGGTGCTGCGGGAGGTCGTCCAGAGCAAGGCCGGGCGGGTGGTTTGCGGCGGCGATGTGGTGGGTTACGGGGCAAATTCCAACGCCTGTGTCAGCCGCTTGCGCGCCGTGGGCGCTGACTGCGTCATGGGCAATCACGATTTTTACACCAATCACATCCGCAGGGATCGGGCCGCTTTACCGGCCAACCAGGATTGGCGCAAAAACCCGGTGTGGGCCGGAGTGGAGGACGCCGCCCGCACCTTGAGCGACGACAACGCCGCCTGGTTGCGCACCTTGCCACGCGAGTTGCCAATCCCCGGCGGCGTACTCGCCCATGCCGCCTTGCACCACACGGAGGAATGGCCCTATCTGCGCTCGCTGCGCGACGCCCTACCGACCTTGGAGTGCTTGCGCGAGTCGGCGCGCGGCATCGGTTTTTTTGGC
The DNA here is from genome assembly GCA_008932935.1 of Verrucomicrobiota bacterium. Lineage (GTDB taxonomy): Bacteria > Verrucomicrobiota > Verrucomicrobiia > Verrucomicrobiales > Akkermansiaceae > Luteolibacter. The sequence continues at coordinate 18,581 of WBXD01000012.1, read as the reverse complement.
CACACCCACCGCCAGGAGGTTTTTGTGAATCCCAGCTCGGCGGTGACCCCGGAGTGGCTCGGCCCCTGCCGGGTGCATCTGCCCGAGGGCATCGTATGCGCGGTGATGGTCGGTTCGGTGGGCCAACCCCGCGACGGTGATTTGCGGGCGGCATGGACCCTGTGGGACTCCGACACCCGGGTGTTGGAGTTCCGTCACAGCGAATACCCCGCGCTAACAGCCGCGCAGGAAATCGTCGCCGCCGACCTACCGGTGGAATCCGCCCTACGACTCCTCGACGAGGACAGCGCGCGGGAATTCCTCCGGATGATCGGGATGTAAGAACCTAGCGAGGCTGCGCTTCAGACGTAAGACTTGCAGACCCAAGACCCAAGACGAAGAAGTTGGCATAACGACAACATCTTTGGCTTTTTAAGAGCCCTAGGCGGCGGGCAAAGTTCACACACTTTAGGCTTGCTCTGCGCGGCGAATTTTCTACTTTGTTAACAGTTCTAGAAACCGTCCCCATTTCTGCCGCACTTCTGGAATATTGCAATCTCAGCCATCACCACCGATGAAACATCTAGGAAAAATCACCCTGCTGGCAGTGACCACGGTGTACGCCGGTTATTTCGTGCGGCAGGCGGCGCGCACCCGGGCTGAGCGTGTGTTCCGCCTCGCCGCAGGCGAAAGCCCCTACGAGCGCGTCCACCCCAAGCCCCTGCGGCCCAAATCTGCCTAATCTCAGCGGAGACTGCCAGATCACAGCAGCGGGCTAAGGGGCGCGCAAGCATATCTGTTGCATTGTAGCGGCGTGTCTATGACCACCGCCGCCAATGAACCGCCGCTCGCCGACACTCGCCAACAAGCTGGCTTGGCCTGGCGGCAGCAAGCTGCCGCACTCCAAGCGCCATCTCATTCACATCGGCGGTCACAGACCGCCGCCGCAACCCATCTCAGATGCCTTGCGACAGTTATGATTGCGCGGGCACTAACTGATTGAGGCGGTGTAGGCTGCAGCATCAAGCAAGCCGAGCAGCGCGTCGGGATTATTGATGCGCAACTTGAAGAGCCAGCCCTTGCCGTAGGGATCAGTGTTGACCAACGACGGATCCGCTTCCACCTCAGGGTTGAGTTCGACAACTTCGCCGGCCACCGGGGCGTAAATATCACTGGCGGCCTTGACGGATTCAACCACGGCGGTCGGGTCGCCGGCATCGACCCTGCGACCGGCGGCGGGGAGTTCGACGAAGACGACATCGGTGAGTTCTTCCTGGGCGTGATCGCTGATGCCCACCGTGGCGATATCGCCATCGAGGCGCAGCCATTCATGGGAAGAACTGTAGCGGAGATCTGTGGGAACGTTCATGGTGGGAGGGAGTTAAGAGGGGCGGGACGCAAGACGCAAGACTGCAAGACGCAAGATCAAGAGGAAAATTCAACAAGCCATGTCTAACGCTGGTGGCAGAACTCTCTTATCTTGGGGCTTGGGGCTTGGGGCTTGGCGTCTTCCGGCTTATTTCGCTTTATAAAAAGGTTTTTTTACGACGATGGCGGGAAACTGGCGGCCGCGGACGTCAATTTGGAGGGGTGTACCGAGTTGGGAAAACGCGGTTGGGAGATAGGCCATGGCGATGCCCGTCATGAGCGAGGGCGAGAGCACGCCGCTGGCCAGTTCGCCGAGTAGCGTGCCATCGGTGGCGAGCACCGGGTAGTGGGCGCGCGGCGGGGCGCCCTTGTCGGTGTATTGGATAGCGCAGAGTTTGACGGCGGGGCCTGCGGATTTTTGGCTCAGCAGGACGTCGCGACCGATGAAGTCCGGCTTGGTTAAATCGACAAAAAATCCAAGACCCGCTTCGATCGGCGAGCGTTCGGGCGAGAGGTCGTTGCCGTTGAGCGGATAGCCCATTTCGAGGCGGAGGGTGTCGCGGGCACCCAGACCACAGGGGCTGGCGCCGGCAGCGATGAACCCGTCCCAAGCCGCGATTGCCTCGGCAGCGGGGCAGAAAAATTCGAAGCCATCCTCGCCGGTGTAGCCGGTGCGGCACACGATGGCAGCGGCGGCGGTGGTGGCGTAGCCGTTGCGCGGCGGCAGTGGTTCGCCGGGGCAGGCGGCGGCAAAAATTGCGCTGGCACGGGGGCCTTGGACGGCCATACCGGCCCACAACTCGCTTTCGTTGCGCAGGATGACGTCTGGGTCTTGGTGACTGGCCAGCCAGAAAAAGTCCTCCTCAATCATTGAGGCATTGACCACCAGAAAGAATTCCGTCTCGCCGCTGCGGTAGGCGATGAGGTCATCGATCACCCCGCCCCGCTCATTGAGCATGAGCGTGTACTGGCCCTGACCGAGGGCCAGCTTGTCGATGTTGTTGGTGAGCAGGCGGTTGAGCCAGGCGGCGCAGCCCGGGCCACTGACTATGAATTGGCCCATGTGGGAGATATCGAAAATACCCGCCTGGGAACGCACCGCGTGGTGCTCGGCGAGAATCGAGGTGTATTGCACCGGCATGTACCAACCGGCAAAGGGCACGAGACGGGCACCAAGCGCCTGATGGGCGGCTTCCAGCGGGGAATGTTGCAATTCAGGAGTCACGCGCGGATGCTGCCCCTGATGGCAGGATTTGTCAACCGACCATGCACGCGTCACTCACTTGACGCGCTGGGCACTGCAACCTAGCCTGCGCCGCACGCATCCCCTCTGGCGTGTGGGTTTGCAGCATCGCTGCTGCGCCACACCCCCAATTCTAACCTGAATTTCCGCTCCACATGTCCAACCGACCATGGTCACCCAATCCGCGGGATTCCAAATCCGGCAGTTTGGCCGCGCTCACGCATCATTTGCCCGTCACCCTATTTTTGATTGTCATATCGGCCGTAGTGGCGGCGTTGACCCAGTTTGGTGGCAGCCCCGACAAAGCCGACGGGTTGTTCATGGCATCGCAGCAAAGCTTTGCAAACTTTGAATCATTGCGGACAAAGTATCAGGAAACATTAGAAGAATTCGGGTTTGTGCCAGCGGAAGATCGCTATGAACGGAGTGCCGACAAGGGACCGCTGACCCCTGAGCAAACGAGCGAGCTCAAGGAGATGGACAAGGAATTGAGCTTGGCCAGGGAACGCCTGCACGATCCACTCGCCGACATCAAACGGGGACAGGTGTGGCGTTTAGTAACACCCATCGTGCTGCATTTTGGCATCATGCACCTCGTCTTCAACATGATGTGGCTGTGGCAATTCGGCCTGGTGTTGGAAATGCGTTTTGGCTGGCGACGGTTTCTGGAGCTGGTGGTGGTGGTCGCGGCGCTATCGAATTTGGCGCAGGGCCTGTGGTCTGGCAGCAACTTTGGCGGCATGTCCGGCGTCAACTACGGCTTGTTCGGGTTCCTTCTGCTGCGGGGCAAACTCCATCCTAACCCCGAATTCACCATCAACCCAAACACCGTGGCATTCATGCTCATTTGGTTAGTTGTGTGCTTTACCGGGCTGGTCGGCCACGTCGCCAACGCCACCCATTTGGTCGGCTTCCTCGTCGGTGGCACCATCGGCGCGGCCAACGCCGTGCAGGCCGGCGGTTGGCAAATCCTCAAACGCCGCCAGCACTTCCGCGCGGCGATGGCCACCAGCGCCCACAACCTCCACCTCTGCGCCACCTGCGGCAAAACCGAACGCAGCTCTCCCAACTTGGATTTTTTCGTCAGCCAGCACGACCACCAGGAATACTGCAGCGAGCATCTGCCAGAAAATCGAGGCTCCACCTCAGACACAAGACCCAAGACTTGAAGACGCAAGAGGAAAACACCGGACTAACAACTTATTCCGCAGCTTCTCCACGCCGCTTCAAGGACGGCTTTACCGTTGAAATTAGCAACCTATCTCTGCAATTGCCGGCTCTTGGCCTCTGAAAATCAGCTCGGCGGCGTGTTGGATTGCCTTGTCGCTGACCGCCACCACCAGTTCGCGCCATTGTTGCAGTGAGGGGATTTCATCGAAATCCATTACCCCTTCACCAGCCCAGGCGGCGTGGGCAGAGGTGGATTCAAAGGCGAGTTTGCTTTGGGCGATGGCTAGGCGCTTGGCACGCTCGAGTTCGCCTAGGCGGGGGCCGTTGGCAACGAGGTCATTGATTTCGCGCAGAATGCAGGCAAGGGCTTGCTCGCGGGCATCGGGGTCGAGGCCGGCGCTGATTTCAAAGGCGCCGGTTTCATGGAACAGCGTCAGGTCGCTGGCAATCTGATAGCACAGCCCGCGTTCCTCACGCAGTTCCTGAAACAAGCGCGAGCTGGCGCTTTCCCCAAGCATCAGACTGAGCAGGCGCAAGGAATGGCGGATGGGGTCCTGCCGCCCCGGCGTGTGCCAGGCTAGCGAAAGTTGCAGCTGCTCGGTATCGCGCGTCTCCGCCACCCGCAGCGGCGGCTCCGCCCGCCTGACAAATGCCGGTGCCCGCTCAACCCTCTGGAACGTGCTGGGCAAGCGCGGTTCGATCAACGCCTGCACCTGCTCTAGGGTGAATGGACCGGCAGCGGCAATCACCACATCGTCGCGAAAATGATGCCGGTTGCGGAAATCCAGCAACTTCTTGCGGGTGATCTTGGCGATGGAGCCGAGGGTGCCGGAGATGGGATTACCTAACGGATGTGGTGACCACAGCGCGCCGGAGATCAAATCGCCGATGTGATCGGAAGGCGTCTCGCGATACATCGTGATTTCCTCGCCGATGACTTCGCGCTCCAAGGCAATGTCCGCGTGGGCAAAGGCCGCGTGCCACACCATGTCCGTGAGAACATCGGCCAATACCGGCAGCAACCCCGCTTCGCCACGCCCCTCGTAAACCGTGTGATCCTCAGTGGTGCCGGCATTGATCTGACCACCGCCATTTTCAATTTCAAAACTCAATTGCCGGGCGCTGCGGCGGGCCGTGCCCTTAAACACCATGTGCTCGACAAAATGCGCCAAGCCAGCCGGCAAGCCGAGTTCATCCCGACTGCCCGCCGGCACATAGATGGAGAGCGCGGCGCATTCGCTCTGCGCCAACGTGGCCACCGCCAAGCGCGGGCCGCCGGGCAGTTGCCGCCATGAATAACTCGCGGAACTCATTGGATTGCTAGAATGGCGCTGGCCAGCGCCAGATCGGCCGGCCGGGTGATTTTGAGATTCGGATGAGTGGCCTCGATGAATTTCACGCGTTTGCCGATGGCTTGCGCGGCGCTGACTTCATCTGTCACCTCGAGTTGGCGGGCCCTCACCGCCGCGTAGGCCTCGCGCAACAGGCCGAGCTCAAACACTTGTGGCGTTTCCATGAACCACAGTTGCTCGCGGGCCACCGCTTCGGCGCAAAAATCCCCGGCGTCGGCGCGCTTGAGTGTTTCGGTGACACGCCGTGCCAGGCTAGCGGCACCAAACTCCCCGGCTGCCGCTACACAGCGGGTAATATCTTCAGGACTAATCAGCGGCCGCGCGCCATCGTGAACAGCCACCCATTGGGTGCCCACTGCTAGCGCCGCCAGCCCGTTGGCCACCGAGTCCTGGCGCGTGGCCCCACCGTCGACGCGCGTCAGCGGTTTGGTGAAGCTGCGGGTATCGGCATTTTCTAACGATTCCCAGCGTTCCGCCGAGCAGACCACGATGATTGCAGCGATGCACTCGGATGCTAGAAACGCATCGAGCGTACGTCGCAACACCGGCACGCCCGCCAAGGGTGCTGCTAGCTTGTCAAAGCCCATGCGCTGGCTGCGGCCCGCGGCAACGATGATGGCGGAGGTGTTCATTGGCGGTCAGTCCCTAACGCGTTGAACGTCCGCCCCCAGCAGCAATAATTTCTCGTCGATGTGCTCGTAGCCGCGGTCGATGTGATAGAGGCGGTGGATTGCGGTGGTGCCCTTGGCCGTTAGAGCGGCGAGCACCAGTGCGGCGGACGCACGCAAGTCGGATGCCATGACCGGGGCGGCGGAGAGTTGGGCCACGCCGCGGATGACTGCGGTGCCATGGTCCACAGTGATGTCTGCGCCCATCCGCTTGAGCTCTGCGCAATGCATGAAGCGCTGGGCAAAAATCGTATCCTTGATGACGCTCAGCCCGGGGGTGGTGGCTAACAGCGCGGTCATTTGCGCCTGCATATCGGTCGGATAGCCGGGGTAGGGCGCAGTGACCAGATCGCAGCCTTTGGGATCGTCCCCGCGATACACGGTGCAGATGTCACCGGCGGCGTTGAAGTCCACCCGGTGGCCGGCCTTCACCAGCGCTGCGGTGACCGCCTTGAGGTGATCACGGCAAACGCGCCGCAGCGTGACGCCCTCACCCGCCAGAGCGGCAGCTGTCATGAAAGTACCCGCTTCGATGCGGTCCGGAATGACTGTGTGCTGGGTGCCGTGGAGGGCTTTGACGCCTTCGATGACGATGCGGCGGGTGCCCGCACCCTCGATTTTTGCACCCATCGAATTGAGGAAATTTGCCAGATCGAGCACTTCGGGTTCTGCTGCAGCGGACTCAATGATGGTGAGGCCCTCGGCCAGGGTCGCGGCCATCATCACATTGTCTGTCCCTAACACCGTCGGTCCGTGCGTGCCGCAAAGATCCACTTCGGCCCCACGCAAACCGTCCGGAGCCGTTAGTATGATGTTGCCACCCTCGAATTCCACCTTGGCCCCGAGCGCTTGGAAGCCACGCAGATGCAGGTCTACCGGGCGATCACCTATCACGCAGCCCCCGGGCAAGGACACCACGGCGCGGCCTTTGCGTGCCAGCAGCGGGCCCATCACGCAGATGGAGGCGCGCATCCGGCGCACCAGTTCGTAGGGGGCTTCGACCGCCAGATCGCTGCACGAGATGCGCACGGTGCCCGACGAGCGCTCGACGCTGGCCCCCAGCGCGCTGAGAATCTGGATCATGTAATTGGTGTCAGACACATCGGGCACGCGGCCGATGATGCAATCCTCGGCGGTGAGCAAGGAGGCTGCCAAAATAGGCAGCGAGGCATTTTTTGAGCCCGATATGTTGATGGCACCGCGGAGGGTGGCGCCGCCGTGAACCAGCAGTTTGTCCATAAGTGATAGAGTGGGAAAGTGGCTTGGAGTGGAGGGGGTGGAGGCAAGGGCCGCCTAACGAGCAGGACGTCGAGCGAAGGGGAAACGCGCCACTCCGGAGAGGTCGGTTTTGATTTCGAGGTCGCTGAACCCGCAGCATCGGAGAATTTCGCCGACCTGGAAAGCCTGATCGTGACCGATTTCCAAGGCCAGCCACCCGCCGGGCCTCAACCTCTCAAAAGCCTCGGGGATGAAGCGCTTGAGCAAGTCCAACCCCTCCGGCCCACTGAACAGCGCCAGCGGCGGGTCGTGCTGCACTTCGCGGCTCAGCCCTGCGCGCTCGGACTCGGCGACGTAGGGCAGGTTGGCCACGATGCCGTCAAAGGCCCCGTCAATGGCCGCAAACAAATCGCTTTCGCACCACTGCAGATTGGGGATGGCTAGAGCGGCGGCATTTTCGCGGGCCAGTGCGAGGGCGGCGGATGAGATATCGGCGAGGGTCACCTGCCAGGCCGGGCGTTCGGCGGCCAGCGTCAAGCCCAGCACGCCCGAGCCGCAGCCCATGTCCAGCAGTGCTAGATCCTGTGGCAAACTCATATCCAGCAGCCATTCGGCGAGTTCTTCGGTCTCCGGTCGCGGAATGAGTGCGCGGGCATCGCACTTGAACTCACGGTGATGAAACGGCACTTGGCCGAGCAGATGTTGGAGTGGCACCCCTTCACCGCGCAGTTTCAGGCTTTCCCGCAAGGGGTGCAGGTCCGACTCGCTCAGGGGGCGGTCGAATTGGACGTAAAGCTCCATGCGGGAGCATTTGAGCTGATGGGCCACCAGCAATTGCATGTTGCGCCGCGCATCGGCGATGTCGCGTTTTTCCAAGTAGCGGGTGCCTCCGTCCAAGGTTTCCAGAACCGTGCTCATGGGTGAAACATCTGATGTGGGGGGGGCGGAGAACTCAGTAACAAGCGGTCCCGGCAACGACACTCTGCCACCCCGGCAGTGCTGCCGTGCAGGTGAATGGTGTTACCACGCGCATTCGCCGCCCTGTCTAATTGCGAACCGGCTTGGAGGCAAGCGTGAAGTCGCCCACATGCGCGGCTCCGTCGCCGCTTTGGCTCCCATTTGCGGATAATTCATTGACACATCTTGGACGGCTCCGCACCGCGGCGGGCGAGCCCGCCCCCTCCCCAGGCGGTGGCAAGCCGCCGCACTCCGGAGCGTGGCTTGGCCGCAGTTCATCAACCCGACCGGTGCCGCGGGGCATCTCACTTGCTGCCGGGTTCGGGCACCACAATGCTGGGCGTAGGTAACGCGGGCTTGCCCGCAGTTTCCTTGAGGTGATCCTTAATCAGAAACCAAATCGCGACCGCCAGCAGGAGTGACAGCAGCTTGGCGATCCAATTTTTCGGGGGGGACATTGTCATAGGCGGTGTTGCCGGTTAGAAATATTTTAGCGAGGTTTTCGCGGAATTGTTTTTCGGTGAGGTTGCGTTCGATGCGGCCTTCTACACAGATGGAGATGCCACCGGTTTCCTCACTGACGACGACGGTGACGGCGTCGGTTTCCTCGGTGAGGCCGATGGCGGCGCGGTGGCGCAAGCCGGTGGAGCGGTCGTGCATTTCGCGCTGGGTGACGGGAAACACGCAGGCGGCGCCGGCGATGCGGTCGTCGGCGAGGATCATGCCGCCATCATGCAGCGGGGTTTTGGGATGGAAAATGGTGAGGGCGAGTTCGGGCGAAAACTGGGCATCGATAGGCACGCCGGTCTCGAGGAATTTCTTCAAACTGATGCCCCGCTCAATGGCAAAGAGGGCACCAATGCGTTTTTTGGACAACATGATGACAGCGTCAGCTAGGCGTTCCAAGAAGGCCAGGCGGCGTTTGCTCGAATAGGAGAAAAAACTCTTGCTGCCCAGGCGGGCAAGCGAATCCCGCAACTCGGGCTGGAAAATGACCACCAAGACAAACGCCAGCAAGGCCGTGGCACGCGTAACCAGCCAGCTGATCACGGTGAAATTCGCCACCTGGGACACCACTGTAAGCACCACGATGATGATGCCCAGACCCACCAAAATTTGCGCCCCGCGGGTGGCGCGGAAGGCCCGGTAAATTTGATAAATACACACCGCGAGAATGAATATCTCGATCCCGTTGCGCCAGTTCTCTTCAATGAATTTCCACATCGTAGCTCGCAGGGGAAAACTAGCCTGCCAGCGCCCCGCTGTCACTCGGAAAGATTGCTCGGAAAGATTCCCGGGGACTTGAAGGTTGTCGGAGCATCTATTTGGCGTAGATTGGGACCTATGCAGGATGTTTTACTCAAACTTCCGGGTGAGTCCTTGATTGGCGCGCGGATACCGCCGTTTGAAATCGAAACCGAACTGAGGCGGCGTTTGGCTGCGGCGTTGTTTTCGGATGGCATCATTTCCGGTGCCTCGGCTTGCCGAATGGCAGGCATGGACAAGGCGGAGTTTCAATTCATACTCGGAGAACGAGGGCATCGGCAGCCCTTGACGCAGACGGACTATGAGCAGGATTTGACCAATCTTACGGCATGGAAAAACCACTGATCATCTCCAATACAACACCGATTATCAATTTTTCCGAGATCGATTGTTTGGATGTGCTCATCTCACTGTTCAAGGCGCGGTCACGGTGATCCTGTGGGGTTGCAGGCGATTGAAATGCATAAGATTGTAGGTATAGATTCGTTGACAATTCGCCCTTTCCGCAGCAACCAGGTGCAGGGCGTCGTAGACCACGCCACTCACCAGTCCCAGTTGGCTGCAGCGAGTGATGGCGGTGGCGTAATCGGCTTGGGTCAGCTCCAGAATCGTCAAGCGTTTGATGAAATTCTCCTCGATGAGGATGCGGGCCTCGGCGGCTTGGATCCTTTTAGGCAATGGCAACGCGGTGAGGGTTGCGTAGCATTCGGCCAAGGAATGAGTCGAACAGCACTAGCGGTGTGTGCCTTGGGAATACTGGACAAAACAGGCGCAGGCTGCCTCATGGTTTGCAAGTTGATCGACCACCGCTGCGACCAGAACCGAAGTGTCAAAGCATTCCTTCATCGCGTGATGGTTCCCGCTGCCGCCACTAGGTGTACTCGTGATTCCCGCTCACCGCAGATGAACTCCGCCACGTCTAGCTGAATCACTTGGCTGCCGTGATGAACCATAATTCCCCGCTTGCGACGCAACGAACCGCCCCCGTCAAGCACCCGCAAGCGCACTCCATCCGCCTCCACTTCCACTTCCAGTTCCGCCCCTGAAACCAGATTGAACCGATCCCGGATCGACTTCGGAAGCACCAAGCGTTCGGCCTTGTCAAGGGTAATACTCATGGCGCAATGGTAGATTCAGTGGCGGCCACCGTTAACCGGTTTGCTCGAAAAAGCACAAATGTCCCCGTGCCTCCGCGCCGCCGGCACTCTTCGGGCCGGGGCTCTGCCCGTCTTGCCCTACCAAGGTCCGGCGGCGCTTCACTCAGGTTTGCCTGCCACCTTGCGGCTACAGGACCGGGCGCGGGCCGGTTCCGGCGGAGCGGGAAATCCATCCCATGCCCGCGGGAGCTGCGGCCACCCGGAAGCCCATGTTGTTGTTTCGGTTGTCTGGCGTGTTGTTGTTGCGGTTGGCCGAGTGGCAGTTCGTGCCGTCGGACACCTTGCGGGTCAAACTCATGGTGCCGTGCGGGGGATTCTCGATCTGCGAGGGGCACCCGCTCAAGATCAACTCGGTCCGTTCGCCGTATCCGATGACGGTGAGGTGACAGCGGTCGACGACCTTCTCGCCCTTGCCAGTCCAGGAAGGGCTCGGGCTGGCGGAGATTGACTCACCATGGGCCATGAACTAGCATCTGCCCATGAGCACTGCGGAATTAAAAGAACTCTTGGCGGAGCTCTCCAGGTCCACGGCGGAATTGCGGGCTTCTCAACAGGAAACCGCCATCCAGATAAAAGAAACCGAGCTCCAGATAAAAGAAACCGAGCTCCAGATGAAGGAAACCTCCATCCAGATGAAGGACACCGACCAGAAAATCAAGGATCTGAGCGGTCTATTCACCAGCCAGTGGGGAAAACTCGTCGAGGCACTGATGCGTCCCGGCACGGTCAAATTGTTCCAAGAGCGCGGCTTGCAGGTCAACCAGATGACCGAGCGGCGGACCGGTCGCGACAGCCAAGGTGAAAAAATCGAGGTGGACATGACCTTGGTGAATGGCAACACCATCGTGGTCATCGAAGTGAAAACCACCCTCAAGGTCGAGGACGTCCTTTGGCATCTGGACAAACTGGGGCGATTCAAGGAGGCCTTCAAGGAATACGCCGAGTGGCACGTCCAGGGGGGCTTGGCGGCGATGCACTTTGAGGAGGAAAGCGACCGCTACGCCTTCCGCAAAGGCCTGTGGGTCCTGCGCTGTGAGGACGGCATCACCGGCATCGCCAACGCCAAAAACTTCCGTCCCAAAAATTTCTGAGTGCAGGAACCCTAGACCTGGATTTCGACAGCACATTGAATTTTCAAGCTACTCAGAAAATTGCCGGGGCCGCCGCCAGCACCCAGGCCAGATAGGCGGGTGCCACCGCGGCGGGCTGGAGCGCGACGATTTCCGGCACGGCATACGGGTGAGCCGCCGCCAGCGCCTCGGCGAGCGCCGGGTAGAGGTGGCTTGACGTCTTGAAAATCCCCAGCACTTCCGCCGCCCGCTCCACTTGACCCTGCCAGCGATAGATGGATTCCACCCCAGGCAGCAAATTCACGCAAGCTACCAGTTGCCTTTCGACCATAGCTGTGGCAATCTGTCGCGCCTGGGACTCGTCAGGAAAGGTGCAGAGCACCAAAATCATGGTTTGCATGGCCCCATCCCAAATTATTTCGCGCTAAAATGCCAGTCATTCCATGAAATCCGGATTTCTAGAAAAGCTCGTGGCGCGCCTTGACCGAGTGGAACCTGGCGAGGTGCAACAGATTTTAACGCGCTTGATTCGGGAGAAAGGGTTTCTCGAAAAAGTCTTCGAAGCGCTGCATGAGGGCGTCATCATCCTCGATGCCCACGGCACCATCGGCTTCCTCAACCACGCCGCCTGCCAATTCTTCGGCCTCGAGCCGCAACGCGCCGTCGGCGACAAACTCTCCTCGCAAGTACGCGGCCTGGATTGGGACAACCTCGCCAAGCCCGGCCGCTCGATCAGTCGCGACCTGGAGGTATTCTATCCGGAGAGCCGGTTCCTCAATTTCTATCTGGCTCCCATCACCGATCACGGGTCGGCGGCGGAAAACCTCGGTTACGTGATGCTGGTGCGCGATGTCACCAGCACCCGCGCCGAGGCCGAGGAAACTTTGGAATCCGAACGGCTCAACGCCTTGACGCTGCTGGCCGCCGGGGTCGCCCACGAAATCGGTAATCCGCTCAATTCGCTCGATATCCACCTGCAACTCCTCGGCCGAAAATTCCGCAAATTGGCCCCCGCCGATCGCGCGCCGCTGGAGGACAGTCTGGCCACCGCCCGCGAGGAAATCCAGCGCCTGGACACGATTCTCAAACAATTCCTGCACGCCGTGCGACCGACCGCGCCGCAGCGCGAACGCCATGACCTCCACGCCCTGCTCCACCAAACGCTGCGCCTGCTCGAACCCGAACTCTCATCCCGCCACATCGCCGTGCAACTCGAACTCGCCGAGGCCCTGCCCACCGCGATGATCGACCCCGGCCAATTCCAACAGGTGTTCTACAACCTGATCCGCAATGCCTATCAAGCACTGCCAACCACCGATGGCTGCATTACAGTGAGCACCCAGTGCAACGACTACGAGTACCGCATTGCCATCGAGGACAACGGCAGCGGCATTTCCCCCGAGCTCATGGGCGCCATCTTCGAGCCCTACCGCAGCACCAAAGCCTCCGGCTCCGGCCTCGGCCTGCTCATCGTGCGGCGCATCGTGCGCCAACACGGCGGCGAAATCGAACTCGATAGCGAAGTCCACCGCGGCACCCGCGTGACCATCCACCTGCCGCGCTCCGACCGCACGGTGCGCCTCCTCGCCACCCCGGCAATAGAGCTATGAGAAAGACACAAGACGGCAAGACACAAGACGGCAAGACGCCAGACGGCAAGACGCAAGACTCAAGACAAGAAGAGTCAAGAGAAGAGACGATCCGGCTTCTTTCTAACTCTTCTCTTGGGTCTTGTGTCTTGCCGTCTTGCGTCTTCTTTTAGAATTTCCTGCTTAAAATTTCATCTTTTCTTCCCCCCATGCTCCCCACTCTCCTCATCGTTGATGACGAACGCGCCACCCGCGAAGGGCTGCGCAGCGCGCTGGAAGAGCAATTCGATGTGTACACCGCGGCCGGTTGCGCCGAAGCCTTGAAAATCCTCAAGAGCGAGCCCATCGCACTGCTACTCACCGACCTGCGACTCGGCGCGGAGTCCGGGATGGACTTGTTAGCGACGGCATTAGCCCTGCCCGAGCCACCGGTGACCATCATGATGACCGCCTACGGCTCGGTGGACACCGCGGTGGAGGCGATGCGGCGCGGGGCCTGGCACTTTGTCACCAAGCCGCTCAACCTCGACGAGGTTGAGATGTTGCTCAAACGCGCCTTGCGCAGCCGCAGTTTGGAGTCGGAAAACCGCCACCTCAGCCGCCAGGTCCAGCAATCCCACAAACTCGACCGGCTCATCGGCAAATCCCCCGCTATGAACGCGGTGACTGAGATGATCCAGCAAGTGGCGCCGACCCGGGCCACCGTCCTCATCGAAGGCGAATCGGGCACTGGCAAGGAAGTGGTGGCCCACACGCTGCACCACTTGTCGGGGCGCCCGGCGGCCAAACTCGTCATCGTCCACTGCGCCGCGCTGTCCCCCCAATTGCTCGAAAGCGAGCTCTTCGGCCACGAAAAAGGTGCCTTCACCGGTGCCGCCCAACGCCGTATCGGCCGCTTCGAGCAAGCCGACGGCGGCAGTATTTTCCTCGACGAAATCGGCGAAATTGACCCCTCGACCCAAGTGAAACTCCTGCGTATCCTCTCCGAGCGCAGTTTTGAGCGGGTCGGCTCGAACACCCCCATCAAGATTGACGTGCGCGTCATTGCCGCCACCAACAAAAGCCTGCGCGGCCTAGTGGATGCCGGCAGCTTCCGCGAAGATCTGTTCTTCCGCCTCAACGTGGTCAGAATCCTCATGCCACCACTGCGCACCCGCCGCGAGGACATTGTGCTGCTCGCCAATAGTTTCCTCCAGGAATTTGCCACCGAAAATCAACGCCCGTTCAAACCCCTCAGCGAAACCGCCCTCCACGTGCTGCTCGCCTACCCCTGGCCCGGCAACGTCCGCGAACTGCGCACCGTCATCGAACACGGCGTCGTCATGAGCAATGAGCCGCTCATCGATACCCGCCATTTGCCACAATTCCTGCTCGCCGCGCCCTCCGCCGCTGCAGAAAGCACCCCCACCGGCAAAATCACCCTTGAAAACGCCCCCGCTTTCAACTTGCATGCCCTCGAAGCCGATGCCATCCGTTGCGCCCTTGCCGCCACCCACGGCAACCGCACCCATGCAGCGGACCTCTTGGGATTCAGCCGCCGTACCTTGCAACGCAAATTAAAAGACCTCCACCTGTAATGTTTCCATCTCTCCGAGTCCCACATCCATGAACGCCCAATCCTCAACCGTCGACAAGGGCATCATCATTCGCCACTGCCTGTTTTTCCTGGTGATGATCGCCCTCACCCTAGGCAACCTGTTCACACTCTTCCGTGGCCTCAACTCGCCACAAGCCATGGATCAGGCGCAAATCGCCCGGGAAATCGCCCGCGGCAACGGCTTTACCACCAAAATGATCCGCCCGGCCGCCTACTGCCAGGCCGAAAATGCCAAAAAGAGCATCGTCGCTCTCAATAAGTTTGAAGATACCTACCACTCGCCACTCAACCCGCTGCTCACCGCCGCCGTGCTCAAATTGGTCGGCGCGGTGGACAGCAGCAAATGGCAAATGGGCGACAAGGAACTCATCTTCCCACTCGACCGAGTCATCGCCGCCATCAGCACCCTGTTTTTCCTGATGGCCATCGGGGTGAACTACCTGCTGGTTGCCCGGGTGTTCGATACCAAGATCGCCGCCGTGTGCGCCATTCTGATGCTCTTCTGTGAATCGTTCTGGAACTACGCACTCAGCGGCCTGCCGCAGATGCTCATGCTCATGCTCTTCTCGTGTGCCATCTACTTCGTCTACCGGGCCATCGAAGCGGCCGCCGAGGGCCGCGTCGCGATGACCCCAGCGATCATTGCGGGGGTGTTTTTCACCCTGCTCGCCCTCACCCACTGGATGACGGTGTGGATCGCTCTGGGCTACATCATCTTTGCCGCCATCACCTTCCGCCCGCGCGGCATCATCGCCGCCATCATTCTGCTGTTGCTGCTCATCCCTGCCAGCTTCGTGATGGTCCACAATACCAGCGTCAGCGGTAACCCATTCGGCACCGCCTACCTCACCCTCTACAACGGCCTGGCCGGCTCCGAGGATGACATCATGCGCACCGTCAACCTCCAAGATAACCTCAACCTCAACGGCATATTCTCCAAAATCATCCGTGTTGCACTGCTCCAAACCACCGACATCATCCCGTTTCTGGCCGGCATCATCGTCGCCCCGTTGTTTTTCATCTCCCTGTTGCACCCGTTTAAACGCAAGCCCATCGCCAACTTCCGCTGGGCCATCCTGCTGATGTGGTTCACCACCACCATCGGCCTCTCTTTCTTCGGCGTCACCCCCAAGGGCTTGGATCCAAACCAACTCCACATCGTCTTCGCCCCTGTGATGACCGCCTATGGCCTGGCCTTCCTGTCCATCCTCTGGGGACGCCTCGAGTTTGTGGCCTCCACTCCAGCCCTGCGCAACGCCCACTACTTCGTCATCGTTACCATCTGCTCGCTGCCCCTGCTGCTGGCACTGCCCCAAAAAATCCGCGACGGGATCCAAAACCGCGACAAGGGCGGGCTCCCGTACTGGCCGCCCTACTATGCCCCCGCCCTCAATCTGCGTCTCAGAAAGATTGTCCCGGAACACCAAGTAACCTTCTCCGACCAACCTTGGGCAGTCGCATGGTACGCCGATCGCACCAGCATCTGGCTGCCGCCGGATCGCCAGGGATTTGAGAAACTCGACAACGCCGCCACCGATCTGGACTGCCCCGCGGCGGGTATTCTCATCACTCCGACGTCCTACGGCATGAACAACATGCTCGACATTGCCGGCAAGTACAAAGACTTCACCTCCCTCGCCATCGATGGCCAGGCAATGATCGCCACCACCACCACCCTCACCTCACTGTACGACAAGGACAAAAAAATGGAAACCGTTGCCAAACGCTACCCGTATCGAATTCCTCTGTTAGGTTACTATGTGATCTTTTATAGTGCCAAACCGGTGAAAACCAACGACAAATCCGAATGAGTGCGATGCCACGCAAAAAAGACCACTCCGTGCCCACCTCTGCCGACGCGTCCTTCGAGGATGCGCTGAGCGGGCTGGAAGCCATTGTTGAGTCCATGGAGCATGAGCAACTGCCACTCGAAGAGTTAGTGGCCAGCTACGAAAAAGGCTCGGCCCTGCTCAACCACTGCGATGCGATTCTCAAGACCGCCCGCGGTCGCATCGAACTGATCACCCTGCGCAACCACAACGATAGCCAACTGGAAGCCCAAGCTCCCACCACCTCGCCCGCCACGGCCGAGGCGCCCAACGACGATGACGACATCCGCCTGTTCTGACCCCCCCGCGCTCGGCCCCCTGCTCTCGGCCATCCATTCGCCCGCAGACGTCAAGCAACTCACCGACGAGGAATTAGTGGACCTGGCGGCCGAAATCCGCCGTACGCTCATCACCTCGCTGTCCAGAACCGGCGGCCATCTGGGCCCCAATCTCGGCGTTGTCGAGCTGACCATTGCCCTCCACCGCGTCTTCTCCACCCCGGCCGACAGCCTGGTGTTCGACGTGGCGCACCAGGGGTATGTTCACAAGATGCTCACCGGGCGAGCCCCGCTCATCCACACCATCCGCACCTTTCAAGGTCTTAACGGCTTTCTGCTGCGTAGCGAGTCAGCCCACGACGCGTATGGCGCGGGCCACGCCGGCACCGCCCTCTCCGCCGCCCTCGGCATCGCCGCCGCCCGCGATCTGGCCGGCGAGCACAGCCACGTGGTGGCCGTAGCAGGAGATGCCGCCTTCACCTGCGGCCCGACCCTCGAGGCACTCAACAACATCGCCGAAACCACCCGCAATTTCATCGTCGTGCTCAACGACAACGAGTGGTCCATCGACAAGAACGTCGGCGCCATCGCCCGCTACTTCAACGCCCTGCAAACCCACGCGACCTATGCCGCGGTACGCAGCAAGGCCGCTGAATTTGTCGAAAAGCTCGCCGGCAAGGCGGTCCGTACTCTCGCCCATAAGGTGGAGGAAAGCGCCAAGAACCTGCTGTTTCCCAACGTGCTGTTTGAGAAATTCGGCCTGCGCTATTTCGGACCCATCGATGGCCACGACCTGCGCCTGCTCATCCGAACCTTCGAGCACCTCAAGACGCTCCATGAGCCCGTCGTGCTCCACATCATCACCGAAAAAGGCCGTGGCTACCAACCCGCCCTCAACGATCCGGGCAAATTTCACGGCCTCGGTGCCTATAAACTCGAGGACGGCTCCACCAGCCACACCAAAACACCCACCTGCTCCGAGATTTTCGGCCGCACCCTCACCAACATCGCCAAAACCGACCCTAAAATCGTCGCCATCACTGCCGCCATGCCCGGCGGCACCAAACTCGACATCTTCAAAAGCGAGTTGCCAGAGCGCTACTTCGATGTGGGCATCGCCGAGGAACACGCCGCGCTGTTCGCCGCCGGCCTCGCCACCAAGGGCTTCCGCCCGTTTCTCGCCATCTACTCAACCTTCATGCAGCGCGCCTATGACATGATCATCCACGATATCGCCCTGCAAGGCCTGCCGGTGCGCCTGTGCATGGACCGCGGCGGCCTCTCCGGTGATGACGGCCCCACCCACCACGGCCTCTTCGACATCGGCTACCTCCGCCTCATTCCCGGCCTCGTCCACATGCAGCCCAAGGATGAGGATGAATTCGTCGATATGCTCCACACCATGGCCGCCTACGACGCCGGCCCCTCCGCCATCCGCTACCCCCGCGGCCCCATCAAGGGCACCCCGCTCAAGCCCACACCACAACTCCTCGCTATCGGCAAGGCCGAACTCGTCGCCGATGGCTGCGACGTCGCCCTCATCGGCCTGGGCACGCTTTTCGAAATGGCCGAGCGTACTAAAATTTTGCTCGAAGCCATGGGCCTGTCCGTCGCCCTCATCAACCCGCGTTTCATCAAACCGCTCGATAACGCCCTGCTGGAAGCCTATGCCGCCAAATGCCGCGTCCTGTGCACCTTCGAGGACCACGTGCTGACCAACGGCTTCGGCAGCGCCGTCATCGAACACCTCCACAGCGCCGGCATCCACACCCCGGTCGAACGCATCGGCTGGCCCGACGCCTTCATCCAACACGGCCCCCCGGACACCCTCCGCGCCCTC
>WBXD01000011.1 GCA_008932935.1 Verrucomicrobiota bacterium | reverse complement strand
TCGAAGCGCCAGCGGCCGTCGGGCAAATCCTCGCGTTTGACGACGCCGCGGACGCCGAGGGCGGGGATTTCGACCATCAGGCCCATTGGCCGGGCCTCGGTGATGAGGCCGTCGAAGAGTGGTGGATTGGCGGAGCTGGCGACGGACTGGAGGTATTCCAGCAATTTGAGTTGTTTGGTTTCGCCCTCGGCCTCGGCGGACACGCGTTCGGTGTCGGAGATATGGCGGGAGATGTCGCGCATTTCAGCGAACGGCGGGGTGCGGTCGGCGGGCTTGGGCGCGTTGTCCAACAACGGCTGCAAGGCGCGGTGGACGATGAGGTCGGCGTAGCGGCGGATCGGACTGGTGAAATGACAGTAATCGCCCTTGGCCAAGCCGTAATGGCCGAGCGACTCGGCGGAATAAGCGGCCCGTTTGAGGCTTTTGAGCAATCCGAGTTTGATGACGTGCTCCTCGGGGCTGCCCTTGGAATCATCCAAAAGTTTCTGGATGTGCGCGCGGTTGGTTAGGTCGCCGGGGTTGTAGCCGTAGAGTTTGGCGGTGGCGGTGTAATCCAACAAGCGCGACGGATCCGGATCCTCGTGAATGCGGTGAATGGCGGGCTTTTCACGCTCACGCAACACCCGCGCCACCGCATCATTGGCCGCCAACATACACTCTTCCACCAATTGGTGACTGGCGGTGTGCACGACCGGATCGACGGCGATGGCGCGGCCCTGGTCATCGATACGGACGCGGATTTCGGGCATTTCCAGATCCAGCGCGCCGTGTTTGAAGCGGCGTTGGCGTAGGACGCTGGCCAGCCGCCAGCCCTCGCGGACCATGCCGGCCAGCTCCGGGTCGGAGCCGGCAGGGGCCGGCTTGCCATCGAGGATGGCCTGGGCTTGTTCGTAGGAAAGTTTGGCGCGGCTGTGGATGACCGCATCGATGAAGCGAGCCTTTTTGATTGCTCCGTCCGGCGCAACATCTAACAAAGCGCACTTCGTCAGCCGGTCCACGTTGGGTTTAAGCGAACAGATGCCATTGCTCAACTCGGTGGGCAGCATCGGCAGCACCCGATCCACCAGATAGGTCGAATTCCCGCGCTCCGCTGCCTCGCGGTCGAGCACGCCGCCGGGTTTCACATAATGCGAGACATCGGCGATGTGGACGGCCAGCGACCAGCCGTGGGCGGTTTTTTCCAACCAGAGGGCATCATCGTGGTCCTTGGCATCGGCGGGATCGATGGTGATGACGAGCTGTTGGCGCCAATCCTTGCGGCGGGCAATTTCCGCGGGATCCGGGGATTCCGGGGTGGCACGGGCGGCGGCGAGCACCTCTTCGGGAAACGCCGTGCGCAAACCAAAGCGATGGATCACCGCAATGATATCCACCCCCGACTCGCCGGGCCAGCCGAGCACTTCAATGATGCGGCCGCGCGGTGCCACCGTCCGCTCGCTCCATTGCACCAGATCCACAACGACGAGCTGGCCATTCTGGGCCGTGGTCTCGCCGATGATCTCGATGTCGCCGTCGAGTGCCTTGTCATCGCAGGTAACCGAGGCGTAGCGCCCTTGTTGGTGAAACACGCCGACGAGCCGGCCGGAGCGGCGGGCGAGGACTTTTTCGACCTTGCCGCTCGGTTCGTCCGCGGCCAACTCATCGCGGAAGCGACTGCGGGACGCGCCACGCGGCTTGGGGCTGCGCAGCGACACCAGCACCCGGTCGCCATCCAGCGCGGTGGCGGCTTCGCGACGGGGGATTTGGATGCGGGAAAGCGCGGCGAGGTCCAGGCCGGTGGCGAGGTTTTCATCGGCGCTTGGGTCTGGAAAAAACAACGCGTGGCCCTTGGGATGGAACTTGAGGGTGCCGACCAAATAGTTGCCAGAGCGGGCGCACAATTCGTAGCGGGCTTTCTTGCCTTCCACCACCAAACCATCCCCCACCAAGGCCGCCAGCGCCGCGCGCAGCTCGGCACGGCGCTCGAAAGCCACACCCAAGTGGCGGGCCAACTCGGCTTTGGTCAGCGGCTGGTAGCCGCCGGAGCGCATGAAGTTGAGCAGCAAATCTCGCAGGGTGTCACCGGGCATGGCCTAAGCTTGGGCCAAAGCCGGCTGCCTCGCAACGCCAATCCGGGAAAATGCATCCCGGAAAATGCTCCCGTGTCACTTGGAGATTTAGAAACCAAACCGCAGATGGACGCAGATGGACGCGAAAAAAGAAGGAGTAAGAGCCGAAATTCAGTGGGTCCAGCCAGTCAACCACCCAATCTCATCTTCTCTACCCATCTGCGGTCATCTGCGGTTCATCGATCCAAATTGAGCCTCCCTGTTGATCTGAGTCGTGAGTTTGCATTGCCAAGGCCGGCCAACGCGTCTAGATTTTTCGCGTTCACACCAATCCATCAACTCTTATGACTTGCCCAAGCTCCAGCCGCCATCGCGGCTTCACCCTCATCGAACTGCTCGTCGTCATCGCCATCATCGTGGTACTCGCCGCCGCCGGCTTCAGCGCTGGCATCGTGGCCATGAACAATGCCAAAAAAATCGCCTCGGTGGCCACTGCTAGGGCTGTGGAGGGCGCGGTGAACAATTTCTACACCGAGTACGGCAGCCTGCCGGATGTGCCAGAACGAGTGAAAACCGACAGTGGTGATGGGGTACGCTTGCTCAACATTTTGCTAGGGCTGGAGGAAAACTCCTCCAAAATGCAGAATTTGCGGATGCTCAAGTTGTTGCAGGCGGTCGAAACCAAGACGAAAGCCAAGGGCTTGCTCTACTCCGCGAACGGTCGCGCTGCCGAAGGCCTCTACGATGCATGGGGCAGTCCCTTTTCCGTGCAACTCGACATCAATTACGAGGAACGCCTGCGCGTCTCCCTCGGCAGCAAATCCGTGCAACTCAACGGCCGCCGCGTCGCCGTCTATTCCCCCGGCGCCGACAAAAAACTCGGCACCGCCGACGACGTGAAGACGTGGTGAGAGCGAGGCTGCGCCTCAGCGCAAGACGCAAGGACGGAAGAGCGCTTGGGCCTCATCATTGGTGCCATGCAGGCCGTCCGCGCTGCCTTTTTCGTTCAAGGCGATGGGCCTAGGCCCGCGGCGACGGCGGCAGGCGCAAGCGGCACGAGGCGCGGTTGCCGGGATGAGCAGGTGGACAGCAGGGACACGCGGTTTCCCCTCACCCGCTGGCAGCGTGTTTTCCGCTCAGTCTTGCCGTGTCATGCGCCAGCAACCCGATCTAGTCAATCAAGTGCGGCAATCCAAGCAGCCTAATAATCGGGATGTTGCTGACGGTGGGCAACCGCCACATACACCGTGCTGGCGGCGTCGCAGTCCTGATGGGGATTGGGGAATCGCACGACATGCGCCTCGCAGCTGGCGAACACGCCGGTGAGCGAGGCGATGAATCCGGCATCGGGCGGATCATCTGACCACAACGCGAACACGCCGCCCGGGTGCAGGTGGCCGACCAAGCGGCGCAGTCCCTCCGGCGCGTAGAACGCGGAGTTGCCTTGATGGAGGAGTTTCGAGGGCGAGTGGTCGATGTCGAGCAGCACGGCATGATAGAGCCGATCGGCCGCCAGCGGGTCGAAGCACGGTTCGCCGCCGCGGGCCAGCGCGAGTTGAAAAAAATCCCCGTGGATCAAGCGGCAGCGGGGGTCGGCGGTGAGGCCCGGGCCCAGCGGCACGAGCCCGCGCTGGTGCCACTCGATAACCGCTTCGAGGAAATCCACCACCAGCAACGAGCCCACCTCGGAAATCTCCAGCGCGGCGCGAGCGGTATATCCCAAGCCCAAGCCACCGACTACCACCTCAAGCACTTCCCCCGGAAAGGCGGCTTTGGCCGCTGCCAATCCCAGCCTCGAGAGCGCCTGCTCGACCTCGGTGAATAAGCTCGTCATCAAGAACGCGTCGCCCAGGATGATTTCGTAAACCACGATGTCATCGAGGGCCGGCAGCAGCCGACGGCGCAGAATGAGATCTCCCAGCGGGGTTTTCCGGTAGTCGAGTTCCTCGAAGCGTCGCTTTGCCTGCATGGCCGAGTGTACGGTGGCTCCGGCCATCAGGACAGACAATCCGTAGTTTCTATTTTCCTTTCGAGGATTAGGCGATGCCGCAACGAGCGTTTGAGTGCCGAAGGTTTTGGTGACGTTGGCCAGTCTGGAAAAAGGAAACCTATGCCGATGGCAGCACCGAGTGGGTTGGCCCCGACAATAAATCCGCGGAGACCGGGCGCGCGCTTGAAGAGCTCGCTGAGTGGCGGGCGGAATTGGTGACAATCTGGATTTCCCCGGGCAACGATTTTCGCGGCCATCACGGCGCGGAGCGGGGCACTCACGGCATCACGAGCGTGGCGCAGATCGAGTGCGTGGCAGGCATGGGGCTGCGGGGCGACCGCTACTTCGGCTACAAGGCCGATTTCAAGGGTCAGGTGACGTTTTTTGACGCCGCCGCAGTGGACGCGGTGCGCCAACAATTCAAACGGCCGGATCAATCAAGTGGCGAGTTCCGTCGCAATTTCATCGTCCGCGGGGTCGATTTATCAGCATGGGTAGGGCAGCGTTTCCGGTTTCAGGGCGTCGAGTTTGAAGGCAGCGAAGAATGCAAACCCTGCTACTGGATGGACGAAGCTGTGGCACCGGGAGTGGAGGAGTTTCTTAAAACGCACTTCCGCGGCGGACTGCGGGCCCGCGTACTCAGCGATGGGACCTTGCGCTTAGCCTCCCGACTCACTTGAAGATTTACCGCAGAGTCGCAAAGGCCGCAAAGGGCCGCAAAGGGGAATGGGTGACAGCAGAAGACGCAGGCCTGCTGACCCGGGCATTCCCTCGCTGCTCCGCATCACGGCGGCTGAGTTGCGGAAGCGTCTGGAAATCGGCCCGGAATTCAATCTTCTCAAATTTCACACTGTCTCGCCGAAGCTGTCATTTCTCGCCTACCCGGACTTCGAGAAATGCCCCCACCCGTCTTTGGCGGAGGCTGCTGGCGTATGGCAAGGCATTGACGTGGGAACTCAAGAGCAAGTCGGAGGAGTGGCGGGTCGAACCGGGTAATGTGGTGATCGCCTCAGGTTGGCGTCCGGGTCTTTGTCCGTCCTTTCTTGCCCCTTTTGATTTTCAGGATTTCCCGGTTTTCCAGCTTGCCAGTGATTTATCTAGCAGACAGCATCGATCAGTTCTGAGTTATCTGGATAGGCTCCGTCATTATTCCCCATGAAAACGTTCCCCATTCTTTCCGCAATCCCAGCACAACATCGACATCGCCGCGGGTTTCATCCTGTTGGCGACACTGGCGTTTTAGCATCCTACTGGCAGCCAGAATTCGCCACTTGATCATCCATGACCCCGGAATACGACCAACCCGTCGAACAATCCGACTCCGCCTGGCAATCCCTCGGCCAATAGAAATACAACAAGATCGACGCCTCCAGCATCTGAACACCATGAAAGCCAAAATTCTGAAAACCGAAGCAGACTACCAGGCGGCCATCGCCCGCGTGGAGTCGCTCATGGATGCCACGCCCGGTTCCGCCAAGGAGGAGGAACTGGAACTTTGGTCGCTGCTCGTCGAGCGCTACGAGCAGGAGCATTTCCCGATCGACCTGCCCGATCCGGTGGATGCGATCAAGTTCCGCATGGAGCAGGAAGGCCTGCGGCAGAAAGACCTCGCCAAGGTGCTACCCGGCAAGAACCGCGTCTCGGAAGTGCTCCACCGCAAGCGCCCGCTCAGCCTCGGGATGATCCGCTCCCTGCACAAACACCTGCACATCCCCGCCGAGGTCCTCATCGGCACGCCGTAAACTCCTTCATTCGGAACCACCAACACCGTCGCCGCCCTCTGGGATGCCGACACGCAGGATGCGCGAAGCCTGCCTTTAGCCGATCTCACCACCGAACGCACCGACCCGCAGGGTACCCTACTCGCCAGTCACCGATGGACCCGCTCCGCCATGGAGGATCTCATGGAGCGCCACGGCCTCTTCGACAAGGTCGGCGCGGTCCTCGACGCTGCGGAGAGTCAGGCCCGAGCCCACGGCTATGGGAGGAAACCATCGGCTACGGGCCGTCAAAGGAAAAGTGGGAGGCGTGGACTCTAACGGAGCGCAGGCTTCAGCCTGCGAGTGACGGAAAC
The DNA here is from genome assembly GCA_008932935.1 of Verrucomicrobiota bacterium. Taxonomy (GTDB): domain Bacteria; phylum Verrucomicrobiota; class Verrucomicrobiia; order Verrucomicrobiales; family Akkermansiaceae; genus Luteolibacter. The sequence continues at coordinate 21,580 of WBXD01000011.1, read as the reverse complement.
AGCCCACGCGTGGGATAATGATTCGCAGACCATGAAACCGGACTTCAAGGGTGCACAATTCCCGGATCACCCGGACGCTGGAAGGACTTGAAATCGTTAACGTTCAGGGTGAAAAACTTGGCCACACCGGCCTTCCTTGCTGCCACCAGGTGCAGATAGTCGTAGATCGCTCCGCCACGAATTCCGCGGTCAGGAGCCTCCGCATAGGAGTCCAAAAGCTCCGTTGCCGTCAGGTTGATGACTTTCACCCGAGGTGCCACCTGCTCACGTAGAAGAGCTGCCGCATCCGCTGCCGAAACGCGGATTCCCAATCGTCCGCCCGTAAGAATGCAGAACGTCTCAGAAAAGGCATGCCCATGAATATGTGCCTCGCCTGACAACAGCAGCTTCCTGCATGCATTGTGGCTTGGCTCTGCCTCGTTCAAAGCGGCGATGATCACCGTCGAATCCAAGGCCACTTTCATTTCGATTTGCGGACGAGGCTCTCTGCTCTTGCTTCACGGTCCTCCTTGATCGACTTCGTGATATCTCCCTCCCGCAGTGGCGGTCCGCCACGAATGACCGGAAATCCATTCTTCATCACGATCCGGACGCCGTCCGTCTCTGGCACGGCCTCGAACTTGCCGCCTAAGACCTCCAAGCGCAGCCGCGACCCTTCGCGCAGCCCCAGATTGTCACGGATGGCCTTCGGCACCACGAGCCGCCCCGCCTTGCCAACTGTAATGGTAATGCTCATGGCTGAAGGATGCCACCAGTCGCCCCTCATGGCAAGCCGGAGGTCACACCTTTCATGACGATCATCCACCCCAGCGGCTCTTGACGACCTTTGCCCCTGATTACGGACCACCGACCACTCCCGTCAACCCACCCCCTTGACCCGCTCCGCTACAGCACCCCAATCCACCTCCGGCGTCAGGTGGCACCAGCTCAGGCGGATTGGAGGCACAGAAGATAGAAACCGCAGCTCGCAAGCGAGACCTCTAGTAGTTTCCGCAGCACTTCAGCCCCCTCCCAATCGCAGCTCATCAATTCCTCCCATGCTCCTCTCCACCATGATTTCGGATCCTGTCGCGGAATCAACTCACACTGAATTCAAGAAGATCTGAAATCTGGAAGCCCAATTCCGCCCTGTCGCCCTTGACAAGCCAATGACCGACGCCAATCTCTCGCCTGATGAGTCCACTCCAGACACCGGTTCCGCATCCCGCCATTATAGCGGCCCGCGAGGCCTTGGCGAAGAGGCCGCTCGCGCCATTGGGCAAAATTCGCGATCAAATCAAGGATGTTCAAAAATGGAGGAGCAGGCATTCCTCCGCTCATGGGCTCACGAGAGGGGAGCCTTGGTTTCGCAAGCCATCTGGGATTCTTGAATTCTGATTATTTCCCTCTCGCTTCATGCATGCTTCATTTTGGCTCGGCAAACTCGCCAATCTTAACACCGCCCGCACAGAGCACCGCGGAATTGCGCCGCACAAGCCGCTGATGCTGCTAACAGTCACGCACGCCTCAGGCCGGATCCCGCATATTTAGTCCGGCATCGGGAGAAGCATCGGATTTGATTGCTTACTATCTAACATGAAGTTCGCATTTCAAATGAGCGTATTCACAAACTCAGCGATCACTGTCATATCAGATGCCTCACGGGAATCTATAGGAATGGGTCGATTGTCAGGGTTGAGTGGAAGGAGTTGAATGCTCTCGTGCTTCCATCCATCTTCGGATACACTCTTGAGCGAGTGGTATTTTTTCACGGTGAAGCGGCCGCCGTTTTCCGGGTCGCCCATGGAGTTGAACTGGACGAGGACGATGCGGCCCTCGCGGGAGCCTTGCGGGCAGGGGCGGAACAGGTTCCATGATCCGTCCTTGATCTTGGGCTCCATCGAGTGGCCGCGGACGCGGGCGATGAACATGCCGGGTTTGATAGATGCACCGGCGGCCTCGGCCCAGCCGATTTCCTCGGGGCTGGTCTCCGGTCCCCACAGGCCGGCGGCGGCTTCGAGACTGTAAACGGGGACGAGACGGGTGAATTTGTCCTTGGCGGCCGGGGCCTCTACGAAGCCTGGGAGGTCACGATTTTCGCGCTCGTGGGTGACAGGGTTTGCGTCCACGACTCGCAAGGCGGTGGCTACGGCGATGGGTTCGACGGACCAGCCGGTTTCGGACTTGGTGAAGGCGACCTGATAGTTGCTGCCGGGAACGCCAGCGTTGTCGCCGAACCAGCCGCGAAGAAGCGTGAGGATCTGGTTGTCCTCGCTGCCGACCGGAGAGGCGACGTTGCACGCGATTTTGACGAATCTGAACACCCACTGGCTGCCATCGGGCAGGGTGGCGGTCGTCAGTCCCACGGGGCGACCGGGCAGTTCCTCGACGGTGGGAAGCCGCAGGATGGGCTTGCCGCCGGAATGGCTGACCTTGGCGACAAAGCGGCCTGCGGTGAATTCAGCGGTTCTCTCCATGCGGGTCTTCGCATAGTGGGCGAGACGGTAGTCCACCAACTCAGCGGTCATGGATTCGAAGTCGGTCCGGAGGTTTTCCGGGCACGGGAAGGCGGCGACGAATCGGTCGCCCTCGCACTTGAACCAATGCCGCCCGGCCTGCTCGTCCATCCAACGGGACAGCGGCCATTCCAGCCACCATGCGGCCCATGCTTGGATCGGTGCCGTTGCGGGATCGGGAAACTGTTGGGTGGGCGGCAGGTCGTGGCGGAGCGTCGGGTGTGAAAGGAGGAATTCGCGGCAGGCGGCGGCGAGTTTTTCCACCTCCATCCCATCCCATAACGCATCGCGGTCCAGCAGCACGCGCAGGACGACCATTTTGTAGGACTTGTTGAGGTTGGTGCCCTCCAGCATGGCGAGCCATGATGCGAAGGACGCGAACACCAGCCGCTCGTTGGCGGTTAGATCGTCCTGTTCGGAAACGAACCCGAACCATGAGCCGAAGCGGGCTGCCAGAGTCCGAGGCAGGTAGCCGTGGTGAAACAGCTCGCTGGGTGAAGGCCGGCGGCCGAGTTCGTCGCGCATGCTGCGGTAGGCTTCAACAACGGCTGAGCCGGTGTTTGGCACGAGGCGCAGCATCAGTTCCTTGGCCTCAACTTCGAGATCCAGCAGGCAACCCGGTGGTAGATCCGGGGCCGCGCCGTTGAGGAATTTTTTCAGATCCATCCATGTCGCTGACCGGTTGCCGAGCGACAGCAGGTGGGTGAGACGGCTGGCGAAAACCCGGTGATTGCCGACGAAGTCGATGACTTTCAGCCGCAGCTTGTGATCGGCGGCGCGGAGGCCACGGCCGAGTTGTTGGAGGAAGATGACCTTGGATTCGGTGGGGCGTAGCATGACCACCCGGTCCACGTTCGGCACGTCGAGGCCTTCGTTGAAGAGATCGACCACGCACAGGGCCTGGAGTTTGCCATCGATGAAATCGGACAGGCTGTCGCTGCGCGGATCGCCGCCGCTGCCAGAGAACACGGCGGCGGCGCGGACCTTGCGGCGGCGGAGCCAGTCGCGGGTGTAAAGCGCGTGGCGGCGGGAACAGCAGAAGACGAGCGTGCGTGCGTCGGGATCGGCCTGCCATGCGAGCCACAGGCGTTCCATCCGCTCACTGTTTTCAAGCTTTTCCTCAAGCGCGGTAGGATCGAAGCGGCCGTTGCGCCAAGGGATCTGCTCGAAGTCCACATCGTCCTTGAGCCCCAGGTAATGGAAGGGAACCAGCGAGCCTTCCGCGATGCCATCGCCGACTGTGGCCTGCCATGCTAGCACGTCATCGAAGAGAACCGCCACGTCCACGCCGTCGGTGCGCTCAGGAGTGGCGGTGAGGCCGAGGGTGAAGGTCGCATTCAGCCGGGCCATGACGCGCCGGTAGCTGGGTGCTTGGGCGTGGTGGACTTCGTCGATAATGACGTAGTCGAAGTGCTGGCTAGCTAGCGCGGCGAGGCCCTCGGGGCGCGTGAGTTTCTGCACTGAGGCGATGACAAGATCGCCGCTCATGTCGCTGTTCGCGCCGAGGTACCAAGTGACGCGGGTTTCATCCCATTCCGACTGCAGGGCCGTGCGGACGGTGGCCTCCGCCTGGACCAGAATTTCGGCGCGGTGCGCGATGACCAGAACCCGCGGTTGCCGGTTGAGCACCTTTCCCACCGCCAGAACATCGAACGCGGCGAGCCAGGTTTTTCCGAGGCCGGTGGCGACGGCAACCAGAGCTCGCCGGTAGGCATTGGCCCGGATTTGATCCAGGGATTCCAAAGCGCGGATCTGCCAAGGGCGCGGCAGATAAAGGATTGTGGGGAGATCAACCGATTCCGGCGGGATGAACTTCCGATGTGCTTCCTTGGCATGCTCTGCATAACGAGAGACGAGCGCATCATCGAGCGGAGTGGCTTGCTGCCAAAGATCGGCAAACGCATTGGCGATAGCCAGATCAATGGGCTCGGAGCCGGAGGTCTGGCCTATCAGGTTCCATTCGATTCCGGTTTCAAGCGCGGCTTTGGATAGATTACTGCTTCCGACAACGAGCAGCCCGCCGGAGGAATCGACAATGCGCCATGCTTTCGGATGGAATGAAGCAGGCTTGGATGGGAGTTTTGAGATCTCCGCCAGCCGGACTTCAAGCAGACAGGCGTCTGAAATCTCGGCAGCAAGCGACATCCAGCCCACCAGGCGCCGCAGTGCTTCAGCCGAGGTGATATAGAGATAATCGCCGACAAGGATCCGGATTCTTGCTCCAGCACGCAGTGCGGAGAAAATTGATATTTGGATAAGATCGAGGCCGGAGGGTTGGACGAACGACGCCAGAAGATCGACTTCAATGGCGGTGGAAACTCGCTGGCCAATACTCTTCCACAGTGGGGAGTGCGGCTGGCCTGCTGCAAGCGTTAAGGCCTGATTGTTGCCGGATTTCGCTGGCTTGCTGACCATGTAGTTTCCCTTGTCAGGGATGCAATGGCGCACGCCGCCGCGTGGATCCGGCATATCGCCATGATACCGCGGAATCACATGGATGTGGACGTGTGGGACAGTCTGGCCGGCGGCTCCACCGGAGTTGAAGCCGACGTTGTAGCCGTCGGGTCTGGGCCATAGCTGTATGTCGAGTAGTCGCTTCGACTCCTTCACCAACGCCATCAGTGCAGCTTGTTCCGCATCCGAAGCATCGAACCAAGTATCAACGATGCGACGGGTGGTGACCAGCACATGCCCAGGAGAAACAGGAAAGCCGTCAAAGATTGCAAAAGCAAGATCGTTCGAGCAGAGCCAAGCGCTCGGCGGAAGCAATAAGAAGGGTGAGTTAAACTTACTCATTCCGAGGCATTCATATAGGCCTGTTACCGAACAGCAGACTAGAAATCGCGGAGCCCCGTGGGTTTGGGGGCTTTGTGGGGCTTTGTCTTGGCTGGCATGAGACGGAGGGTTTCGCGGTATGACGGTCACGTGGCGACGAGGTGACTGGCTTGCCCGGTGACAGCGCTAGAATCAACAGTCAATCGGCGGAAGGCACGCGGTGAGAAGAGCGGAATCATTGCTAGAATGGAAGGGGGAAATGCGGGAAAGTGACTCAGGGGCTCAGGTGTCCAGCGACAATTAGGAATCGCTGAGACAGAAGGCGTTGATGATGGTCTCGCGCAGGGCTTCTCGGTTGATTTCCGGGACAGCCACGTGAATGCGCCCGTCCAGCTTCATGCCGATGTGGATGTTTTTTTAGTGGGCCATGGCAAGGGCCAAACGCTACAGGGACCGGTTCATTTCTATCTGGGATTTGCTATTCATGGGCGTTGCGGCGGGACGCCGCGACCACGGCCTGCGGCGAGACGCCTCAGCCACGCACGTGGCGGGTGGGTCTACTTCTTCCTGGATTTCTGATGGGTTTCGGCCATGGATTGGGAGGCGGAAGCGACTTCGGCGGGCTGGAGGTTGCATCCGGCGTCCTGGTTGGCACCGAGGAACAGAAACCTCTAAATTGAAGCCGGCGATGGCGGCATCAGTCATGGAGCTCGAACGGTCGACGAAGAATGCGAGGGGGGAGGGTGCGTGGCGCTGAGGATCTTGCTCAATTCGGTGGACGCCAAGTGAACGGCCCGGTGCGCGTGACCGCCGGTGTGAATGAGAAGCCGCTTGCTGACAACGCGGGTTCATTGGCGGTTCATGGGCAGCGGCGGTCATAGACGCGCCGCTACAATGCGACAGATATTCTTGCGCGGCTCCTTCGCTTGACAGCAACTTTGGCTTCTCAAGGGCACGCTAGAGCGGGGCCAGGCCGAGCATTTCCGGCAGGGCCTCGCGGGGGCGCCAGGTGAGCAGTTCGGGCTCACCGTGGGTGACCAGAACAGTGTGCTCGAAGTGGGCGGATGGCTTGCGGTCTTCGGTAATGACGGTCCAGCCGTCGCCCAGAATGCGCACCGTGGGCACGCCGGCATTGATCATCGGTTCGATGGCCAGCGTCATGCCGGGCAACAGGGTGGTGGTCACACCCGGCGGACGGAAATTGGGGATTTGGGGCTCTTCGTGGAGGCGGCGGCCGACGCCATGGCCGACAAATTCGCGCACCACCGAGTACCCGTGCGGCACCACGAAGGCTTCGACTGAGCCACACAAGTCGGCGAGCCTAGCACCGGGGCGCACATGTTCGATGGCCTGATAGAGCGACTGTTCGGTTACGGCCAATAGGTGACGGGTTGCCTGCGGCAGATCGCCGGCGGCAACGGTGGTGGCATTGTCACCAATGAAGCCACTCTTAATGATGCCGACGTCAATTTTAACGATGTCGCCAGGCAGGATGCGCCGCGGGCCCGCGATGCCGTGGACGACTTCCTCGTTGATGGAAATGCAGGTGTAGCCGGGAAACCCGCGGTATCCGAGAAAGGCGCTTTTGCAATCGTGCTGGCGCATCAGCGTGGCGGCGAGTTGATCAATCTCGGCGGTAGTACGGCCGGGCTCGACGGCCTTAGCCAGCGCCTGCAGAATGGTAGAGGCGATGGCGCCAGCGGCGCGCATAAAATCTATCTCTCGCGCGGACTTGATAGGGATACGGACGCGACGGGACACCTTGCTGGCAGGGGTAAATGTCTGAAAGCTCGACGCTTAGCCCTTGTAGATGAAAGCGGTGATGCCAAAGACAATCAGCACGGCGATGACCACCCACAGATAGACCATGGCTGTGCGCGAGGCACCGTCGCCGGTCTGGCTGAGTCGGTCATAGCGACCCTTGAGTTTGCCCTTGCGCAAGAAGCCATCATAATGCTTCTGCAGCAGATGGGTTTCGACTTGGCGCATGACGTCGAGAATCACGCCGACCATGATCAGCAGTGAAGTGCCACCGAAAAAATGCAGCACCAGCGAACCGGGTGGCAGGCCGACAAGCTTGCCCACACCCACCGGCAGGATGAAGATGACAGTTAGGAAAATGGCTCCGGCGAAGGTCAGCCGCGTCATGGTGAAATCGAGGAAGTCGGCGGTGGGTTTGCCGGGCCGCACACCGGGGACATAGCCACCATTGCGCTTGAGGTCTTCGGCAATTTGCGAAGGCTGGAACATCATCGCCACCCAGAAGTACGAGAACAGGAAGATGCCAATACCGCCGAGAATGTAATAGTAAGTACCACCGCCGGCGAGCTCGCCATATAGCTTGGTGGACCACGCCTGGTTAGGGAAAAACCACTGCAACATCATTGGAGGCAAAGACAACACGGCTGACGCAAAGATGATGGGCATGACCCCGGCATAGTTCACCTTAAGCGGCAGGTACTGGGTTTGGCCGCCGAATTGTTTGCGTCCGACGTTGCGCTTGGCATATTGCACGGCAATGCGGCGCTGTGCCTGAGTGATGGAAATGGTGGCTGCGATGACTACCAGCAAGAGCGCTATCATGACCACCATCATCAGCGAGTGAAACCCTTGGTTCTCACCGCTGGTAAAGTACTTCCAGGCTTGAATGAGCGCGCCGGGCAGCGCGGAAATGATATTTACCGTGATGATGATCGAGATGCCATTGCCGATACCCTTATCCGTCATCTGGTCGCCTATCCACATCAGCAGCACCGTGCCAGCCACAATCGTTATCACGGTGATCGCCATCCAACTGTAGGACGGATCGGGTACCAAAATACCAAATTTTTCCACGCCGGCCATGTAGGGGATGCTGCCAGGGCTCATCAAGCTGCGGGTGACGAAAAATCCCTGCACAAAGGCAATGCCGATGGTGATGTAGCGGGTGTACTGGGTGATTTTCTGGCGGCCGCCGTCTTCACGGGCGAGGCGCGAGAGCTTGGGCACGATGGCCGTCATCAGCTGCACCACGATGGACGCCGAGATATACGGCATGATGCCCAAGGCGAAGATACCCGCCTGTTGCAGGCCGCCGCCGGAGAATACGGTCAGCAGCGCCGTGATGCCGCCGGAGGGGCTTGACGGATCCTGCTTTTGCAAACTATCCAACCACAGCTTGATGACGGTGGCATCGACGCCGGGAATCGTCACGTGGGTGCCTAGGCGCACGATGACGATAAGGAAGAGGGTAAACAGGATGCGGTCCCGGAGTTCCGGGATTTTCCAAGTGTTAGCAAAGGCGGAAATCATGGCTGTGTAGGGGCAAAACTGTGTAAGCTGTTATATGCACGACGAGGAAGTGCGCTGGCACTTCCTCACCGGAGATCAATGGATGGCAGCAAGCGGTATCAAGCCGGAGCCTGAACCGAGCCACCGGCTTTTTCGATTTTCTCACGGGCGGAAGTACTGGCGGTCTTGACCACCAGGGTAAACGCCTTGGTGACCTCACCGGTGCCGAGGACCTTGACGTAATCGCAACGACCGTTGAGCAAGCCGCTGGCGCGCAGTGCGGCCTCATCGACGATGGCACCGGCTTCAAACGCGTCGTCGAGATCGCCGACGTTGATCACTCCTGGCACATCGCGGAAGTCATAGTTATTGAAACCACGCTTGGGCAAGCGCCGATGCAAGGGCATCTGGCCGCCTTCGAAACCAACGCGGGTGCCGCTGCCGGAACGGGCTTTCTGGCCCTTATTGCCTTTGCAGCAGGTTTTGCCGTGGCCGGAGCTTTCGCCACAGCCAAGGCGTTTGGTGCGATGCTTGGCTCCGGGATTGGGGCTGAGTGTTTGTAAATTCATGGAATGGTTATCAGTTAGAAGTTAGATTGCCTGCTCGCGCTTTTTCTTGCCGCGGGCGGAGAGCACCTGGTCGCGGGTGCGCAGTTGCGAAAGGGCTTTGAGTGTGGCCTTGACGACGTTGGCGTGATTGGACGAACCCATCGACTTGGCAAGTACGTCACGGATGCCGACCGCTTCGCAGACGGCGCGCACGCCGCCACCGGCGATGATGCCGGTACCGGGCGAAGCCGGCTTGAGGAGCACCTTGCCACCGCCGAATTCGGCGTAAATTTCATGGGGGATGGTGCCATCGACGATGCACATCGGTTTGAGTACCTTTTTGGCACCCTCGCTGGCTTTCTTGATGGCGTCGGCCACTTCGTTGGCCTTGCCGAAGCCGAGGCCGACCTTGCCGACCTTGTTGCCGGACACCACCAGTGCGGAGAAGCTGAAACGCCGACCGCCCTTGACGACCTTGGCGCAACGATTGATGAAGACAACCTTTTCGGAAATCTCGTTGCCATCCGCATCGGTCGGAGTGGCGCGTTCTTCACGCCGCGGACCACGACCACGGCCGCCTTGGCCGCCGCCGCCTTGGCCGCCGCCTTGGCCGCCACGGTTGCCGCCTTGGCCGCCGCCTTGGCCGCCACCACGAAATTCGCGTTGCGGCGGAGCGGTAATGATTGGCGCCACTGGGCCAATGGCTGCTGCCACTGGGGCAACGGCAGGTGTGGGTTCGTTACTTGGTTCAGGATTAGTTACCATGATGAGATGAACGTTAGAATTGGAGACCACCGGCGCGTGCGGCATCGGCGAGGGCTTTTACTTTGCCGTGATAGAGGTGGCCACCGCGATCGAAGACCACGATGCTGATGCTGGAGGCGAGGGCGCGCTCGGCGAGCAGCGTGCCTACTTGCTGGGCGCTGACGATATTGGACGAAGCCTTTTCGAAGGACTTGTCCATGGTGGAGGCCGAACAGAGAGTGCGGCCATTGGCGTCGTCGATGACCTGTGCGTAGATGTGCTGATTGGAGTAATGGACAGCCAGGCGCGGACGCCCTGCCGTGCCGATGACTTTGCGACGGATGCGGTTGTGAATGCGCCGACGGATATCCTTGCGATTGATAGTGCTCATATTGCCGTAATGGGAATGGGGGTGAATGCGGCTTATTTGCCGACGCTTTTGCCTTCCTTGCGGCGAACGTGTTCACCGACGTAGCGGACGCCCTTGCCCTTGTAAGGTTCTGGCGGATAGTAGGCGCGCACTTCGGCGGCAAACTGGCCGACGAGTTGTTTGTCGATGCCTTCCACCTTGATTTTGGTGTTGTCGGTAACGGTAACGGTGAGGGCGGAAGGGATTGGGTGGAGCAGCGGATGGGAGCGGCCCAGCGACAAGTCCAGATCCGATCCCTTGACGGCGGCACGCAGGCCGACCCCTTGGATTTCGAGGTTCTTGACGTAGCCTTGGGTGACACCGAGGATCATGTTCTGGACCAGCGAGCGAGCCGTGCCGTGGAGGGCACGGTGCAGGCGCAATTCACTGGCGCGGGAGACGACGACGGTGAGGCCTTCGTTGCTGAGGGAGATGCCGTCCGGGAGGGTGAAATCGAGCTGGCCTTTGGGGCCGACGACGATGACGGTGCGGCCGTCGAGCTTGACGACGACTTGTTCCGGGAGGGAGATTGGTTTAAGACCGACTCGTGACATGGTATAAGTTTCCTTTATTCGAGTTGGGGTTTACCAGATGGAGGCGAGGAGTTCGCCGCCGAGTTTCTGTCGTTTGGCGGAGCCGCCGGACATGATGCCTTTCGAGGTTGAAAGGATCGTGATGCCCAGGCCGGACATGACGGAGGGGATGGCGGTGGAGCCAACGTATCTGCGGCGGCCCGGTTTGGACAGGCGCTTGAGGTCGGTAAGCACCGCGCGGCCTTCGTGAAACTTAGGCTTGAGCTTGAGCTTGGTGTGGGTGCCGGTGACTACCTCATAATTCCAGATGTAGCCCTCCTCTTGGAGGATGCGGGCGATATCGGCCTTAATCTTGGAGTAAGGGGCGGAGAATTCTTCATTGCCCGCGTTGCAAGCATTCTTGAAACGGGTGAAGAAGTCGGCGATTGGATCGGTTAAAACTGCCATGGTAGGGATTCCTGTGTGGGTGGGTCCGGTAGGTTAGAGGGCGGCGGCGGCGGCGGCCGCAGCGGCGGCTTCGGCTTCCACTTCGGTGGCTTTTTTCATATCGCGGAACGGCATGCCGAGTTCGGCGAGCAGTTCGCGGCCGGGAGCATCGGTGGCGGCGGAGGTCACGAAGATAAGGTCAAAGCCGATGTTGCGTTTGATTTGATCAATCTCAATCTCCGGGAAGATCGCCTGGTCTGTGATGCCGCAAGCGTAGTTGCCGCGGCCGTCGAACGACTTGGAGGAGATGCCACGGAAGTCGCGGATGTTTGGTGCGGTGATGTGAATGAACCGGTGCATGAACTCCCACATGCGCGCACCACGTAGAGTGACGCGTGCACCGAGTGGTTCACCTTCGCGCAGCTTGAAGTTAGCTACGGCTTTTTTCGAGAAGGTAATCGACGGGCGTTGGCCGGTGATCTTGGTGATCTCATTGACGGCGTCATCGACGGCGAGTTTGCGGTCGGGTGACTTGCCCATGCAGGAGGTGACCACGATTTTCTCGAGGCGGGGCACCTGATGGTTGTTAGTATAGCCGAACTTCTGTTTGAGGTTCGGGACGACCTTATTTAGGTAGTGTTGTTGTAGGGGCGGGGTGGTCATGGCAGTGGCGGGTCAGCGCGGGGTTGATGGGGCGCTTAAGCGCGGCCTGAAGCGTGGGCTTCAGGCCAGTTTCTTTACATTGGAGATATGAATGGGGCCGTCGATGGTTTTGATACCGCCATCGGGGTCTTTTTCAGTACGTTTGAAGGCTTTCTTGATCGGGCGACCGCCTTCGACAACGACTTTGCCCTTGGCAGCGTCGACGCTGAGGACGAGGCCGCTTTTGCCTTTGTGGTTGCCGGCGATGATTTGGACTTGATCGCCTTTTTTGACGTGGGTCTTGATTTTGCTCATCAGATAGGGAGAGGTGGAGAGTTGGGACAGGTGGGATGCGTCAGAGCACTTCCGGGGCGAGGGAGACGATTTTCATGAAGCCCTTTTCGCGGAGTTCACGAGCGACGGGCCCGAAGATACGGGTGCCGCGTGGATTGTTATCCTTGTCGATGAGCACCACCGCGTTGGTATCGAAACGCAGGACCGAGCCATCGGGACGGCGAATCGGATACGCTGTGCGCACGACCACAGCCTTGACCACGCTGCCTTTTTTGACCGCAGCGGTGGGCGTGGAATCCCGGATATGGCAGGTAATAACGTCGCCGATGCGGGCTGAGCGGGTGCGTTTGCCGAGCACGCCGATCATTTTAGCGGAGCGCGCGCCGGTATTGTCGGCGACGGCTATCATGCTTTCCATTTGGATCATGGCAGTAGTGTATTAGAGATTAAAATTAGAGATTGGAGAGATGAGATAGGTGGTGCCGGCTCAATGGGTGATGATCTCCTGCAGCGTCCAACACTTAAGTTTGGACAGCGGCCGGGTCTCGACGATGCGCACGCGGTCGCCGATTTGGGCTTGGCTGCCCTCATCGTGCACGTAGTACTTCTTCGAGCGCTTCACGATTTTGTTGAACTTGGGATGGGGAACACGCGCAATGTGTTCGACGACGATGGTTTTCTCCATCTTGTTAGATATGACTAAGCCGACGCGGGTCTTGCGAAGGTGGAGCCGGGTTTCCTGGGGCGTGTCGCTCATGAGTAGAATATTTAGACGTTAAGTGTGCAGCGGGTCAGGCGGATTTGCGACCCGCGAGGATGGTAAGGATGCGGGCGACCTGGCGACGGACGAGGCGGATGCGAGCGGAGTTCTCGAGTTGGCCGGTGGCCTGCTGGAGACGGAGGTTGAGGGCTTCCTGCTTGAGTTCGCGGAGTTGGAGAGCGAGTTCGTCGGCAGAGCACTCGCGAATATCTTTAACTTTGGTTTTGGCCATGATGGAAATGGATAAGGGCTGGAGCAGCGGGGCGGGACTCAGAGGTGAGGATTGCGAACGATGAGGCGAGTGCGGATGCCGAGCTTGTAGGAGGCCAAGCGCATGGCTTCGCGGGCTAGGCTTTCAGGGATGCCGCCGATTTCGAACAGGACATTGCCGGGGCGCACGACCGCTACCCAACCTTCGACAGCGCCTTTGCCCTTGCCCATGCGGGTTTCCGGGGGGCGTGAAGTAATGGGCTTGTGCGGGAAGATGCGGATCCACACCTTGCCTTTGCGCTTAAGGGAGCGGTTAATAGCGATACGGCAGGCCTCGATTTGGCGGTTGGTCATCCAGCCGCGATCGAGGGTTTGGAGGCCGAAGTCACCGAAGGCGACGGTGGTTCCGGTCTGGGCATTGCCAGAGCGGCTTCCGCGATGTGCTTTGCGGAACTTGGTTCGTTTGGGCATTAAGGCCATGGATCAGTCCTTCGTAGGTAAGATGTTCGGTTGAAAAAAACGGTGAAGCGATTGGGGAAACTCAGTTGCGGGGCGGGCCAGGGCGACGATTATTGCGGTCGCCACGATCACCGCGATCACCACGCTCGCCACGATCACCGCGGTCGCCGCGGCCTTGTTGGGCCAGCTTGGGATCCTCCTCCTTTTTATTGACCCAACATTTGACACCGATGATGCCATAGAGGGTGCGGGCTTCAGCGAAGCCGTATTCGAGGGGGACGCGCAGTGTTTGGAGAGGCACCTTGCCTTCGCGATAAGATTCGGAGCGGGCGATGTCGGCACCGCCGAGGCGGCCGGCGACGCGTAGGCGGATGCCTTCAGCACCGAATTCCATGGCGGTTTGGATAGCGCGTTTCATGGCGCGGCGGAAGCTGATGCGGCGTTCGAGCTGGACGGCCACTTGCTCGGCGACGAGTTGGGCATCGAGTTCGGGCTTGCGGATTTCCAGGATATCGAGTTTGACTTGGGCACCTTTGCAGATGTCGCCGATGTCCTTGGTCATGATCTCGATTTCCTTACCTTGACGGCCGATGATGAGGCCGGGGCGGGAAGTGTGGAGGGTGACGCGGACACTGTTCCAGGCGCGTTCGATGACCACTTTGGCGAGGCCGGCGTTCTGGAGTTTGTTGCGGAGGTATGCGCGGACTGATAGATCCTCGTGGAGCTTATCGGTGTAGTCCTTGCCAGTGGCATACCACTTGGAGCGCCAGTCTTTGTTGACAGCGAGGCGGAATGCGATCGGATTTACTTTCTGGCCCATGGTCGGTGAGGGATGAGATTAATGTGGAGGGTTCAGGCTTGTGCTTCTTCTGCTGCGGGGGCATCAGCAACCGGGGTTGCGGGAGACTTTTTCTTGGCGACCTTGGGGATGGCCTTGGTCTTTTTCTCGGGGGCGGAGCCGACGAGAGTGATGTAAATATGGCTGGAGCGCTTGAGGATGGGACCCGCGGAACCTTTAGCGCGAGGACTGAAGCGGCGCAAGGTGGGACCGGCACCGATGACTGCCTCCTTGATGACCAAAGAATTGGTATCGAGCGAGTAGTTGTTTTCCGCATCGGCGATGGCCGTTTTAAGCGTCTTGCCAATGAGGGTGGCGGCCTTCTTCGGAGTGAAGTTGAGAATATCCAGGGCGCTCGAAACAGGGAGGCCTTGGATTTCCCGAGCTACATCCCGAGCTTTTTGCGGCGAGACGCGAATGAATTTGGTGCTACTTTTGACTTCCATAGGTCGGCGGACGTGAGGGGTTGGTTGGGCGGTTAGGCTTATTCGGTTTCGAGAACGGCGAGATCGCCGGGGCGGGGAGAATCGGAGGCACTCACCTGTTCGGTGAAGGCGCCGCTGACGGCCTTGCGGACGTCGGCGAGAATAGCTTTGGCGTAGGCCTGCTGGCCGCGTAAAAGGCGGAAACTCATGCCGATTTTCGCGCCTTGGCTTTCGCCGAGGTTAAGGACGAGCATGCCGCTTTCCTGATCGATACTGACGACGCGGGACTTTTGGAGGCAGCCGGCGATGACGTCGGGGCGGGGTTTTTGGCGCAAGCCGAGGATGGCATCGAGCTGGCGCAAGGAAGTTTCGACGCGCAGGCGGCTGGCGGGGTCGGACACGACCGCTTGGCGGAGGTAATCGGAGACGGCCGCGGTGAGGTGCACCGAAGTGGTTTCGAGTTCAGTGATGCGTTCCTTGGACAGTTCGATATCCGCGGCGGCGCGCACCAAGCGGTCATCGCCGCCATCGAGCAGGTTTTTGCCGAGGGCTTCGAGGCGCAACCGGACTTGGGCGAGTTGCTCGGAAGCTTGTTTTTCGCCGCGGTTGGCCTCGGCGAGGCTGCGCTGGAGGTTGCGGTTCTGGTCGCGCAGATCGGCGAGAGTCTCCTGCAATTTCTCAAAACTCTCACTCTGCTGCGCCGGGCACAATCCGCCACCTGCCAGCAACCCGAAGGTGGCGGCAAGCGTTGGCAGATGGAGCAAGGAACGCATGAAAAGTTGGAGCTGGTGGAGGATATGCAGGAACTAGGGCAACTGCTTACTTCTTGCCGATGCCGCCGTGATTGCGGAATATGCGGGTCGGAGCAAATTCGCCGAGTTTGTGGCCGACCATGTTTTCGGTGACGTAGACCGGCACAAAGGTTTTGCCATTGTGGACGGCGAAGTTATGGCTAACAAAGTCCGGGGTGATCATCGACTTGCGGCTCCACGTTTTGATGGGCTTGCGGTCGGAACCGGCGTCGGCCACGACGTCAATCTTGGCGAGGAGTTTTTGATCAACGAAGGGGCCTTTCTTGAGGGAACGGGGCATGGGGATCGGTGCGTTAGAATGCGGGACTTGAGGGGCGGAGGAAGCGGCTTATTGCTTCTTGTGGCGGGATTGGACGATGAAGACGGAAGTGGTCTTCCGGACTTTACGGGTCTTCTGACCCTTGGCGTGGCCCCAGGGGCTGAGCAGATGCTGGCGACCGCCGCCGGATTTCGACTTGCCTTCGCCACCGCCGTTGGGGTGGTCAACCGGGTTCATGGTCATGCCGCGGACGGTTGGGCGAACGCCCATCCAACGAGTGCGGCCGGCCTTACCCGAGATTTCGTTCATGTGGTCGCGGTTGCCGACCTGACCGATGGTGCAGAAGCACGCTTCGTGGAAGCGGCGGATTTCTCCGGAAGGCATCTTGACCAGCGCCCAGCCGCCATCGCGGTTGGAGAGGACGGCGAGCTGACCGGCGGAGCGGGCAACCTTGCCACCGTTGCCAGGAAGCAATTCGATGTTGTGGATGGACGTGCCCAGCGGCACATCACGCAGCGGCATCGCATTGCCGGTTTTTGGAGCGACCTTATCACCAGCGACCACGGCCGCACCGACTTCCAAGCCGACTGGGGCGAGGATGTAGTTTTTGAGGCCGTCCTCGTATTGGATGAGGGCGATGCGGCAGGTGCGGTTGGGATCATACTCGATTCCAATGACGATGGCAGGCATGTCATGCTTGCGGCGCTTGAAGTCGATGATGCGATAATGGCGCTTGTGACCACCGCCGACGTGCCGGCAGGTGATGCGTCCGGTATTGTTACGGCCGCCGGAGCGCTTGAGTGGTGTGAGCAGGCTCTTCTCCGGCTTGCTTTTTGTCACTTCCTCAAACGAGGGATGTGACTTGTAGCGGGAGGATGGAGTGATGGGATTGAAGTTTTTCAGGGGCATGACTCGCGGAACGGTTCGAGGTTACGTGTGCTGCAACGGTGGTACGACTCAGACTAGGTCGAGAGACTCGCCTGCTACAAGACGGACAATGGCTTTTTTCCAGTGGTTGGTGCGGCCGGCATCGGCGCGGCGGCGACGGCGCGCCTTGCCGAGGCAATTGGCGGTGCGGACGGAGTCGACTTTTTTACCGAACAACGTTTCGACGGCGTGCTTGATTTCAAGCTTGTTAGCCCGGCGGTCCACTTTAAGGACGATTTCGTTGTTGGTCTCCTGGAGGAGCGTCGCCTTTTCGCTAAGGTGAAGGTTGGTAATGACCTGGTAAATGTCTTTCATGGTCTTCGGGGAAGGGGGCCGGATTTAGGCGGTGCGATACGCCAAAGTGGTGAGCGCGTCACCCACGAGGATGACGGACTTGGCGAGGAGGAGTTGTTCGACGTTGAGATCGCTGGCGGTGACGAGCTGGACCCAGCTGACGTTGCGACCTGCGAGATAGGTGTTGTCGTCAAAGGTATTGCCGACGACGAGGATTTTGGCCGGGGAGGTAATGGCGGACACTGCGGTGATGAACGACTTGGTCTTGCCATCAGCAATAGTGAACGAGTCCACCGTGCGGATGGTGCCGGCGCGGGTCAGATCTCCCAACACGCGGCGCAGGGCAAGCTTGCGGACGGTCTTGGGTACTTTCTTCGAATAATCGCGGGGACGGGGGCCGAAGACCACGCCACCACCGACAAAAATCGGCGCGCGCTTGTCGCCGTGACGGGCATTACCGGTGCCCTTTTGCTTGAAGATTTTCTTGTTGTTACCGGATACTTCGCCACGCGTTTTTGTGCAGGCGGAGCCGGTGCGGCGGTTGGCGCGATAGGCGGTCACGAGGTCGTGAACTGCCTGACGGCCTTTTTCGACGCCGGCTAACACGAGGTTAGCGGCTTGGGCGTCTTCAACGGTGAAGGTCTTTGCGGACATGACTGGGAAGCTGTGTGGAAGGTTTCAGAAAGAGCTTGCAGAAAATCAAGCGGTCTTCTTCTTGGCGGGACGGACGGTGAGATAACTGCCGGTAGCACCGGGAACCGGGCCGGAGACGAGGATCACGCCGTCTTCAGGACGGATCGCGACGATCTTGAGGTTTTGCACGGTGGTACGCGTCGTGCCGTGATGACCTGGCATTTTTTGGTTTTTCCAGACGCGGCCCGGGGTGGAGCGGCAACCGATGGCACCGGTGCGCCGATGCATCATGGAGCCGTGGGTCTGCTTGAGACCGCCGAAGTTATAGCGTTTGTAAACCCCTTGGAAACCCTTGCCGATGGTCGTGCCGATCACGTCGACCCACTGGCCTTGCGTGAACACGTCCAATCCCGGATGCACTGCCGGCGGCGTGGTACCGTCCTTGAGGCGAAATTCCTGAATGAAACGCTTGGGCGTCGAGCCGGCCTTCTTGAAGCGGCCCATATCTGGCTTGGAAACGCGTTGTTCCTTTTGGTCACTGAAGCCGACCTGCACGGCGGTGTAGCCATCGCTGTCGGGGGTTTTGACCTGGAGCACGGTGTTGCCGGACACGTCGATGACAGTGACGGGAATCATGCTGCCAGCCTGTTGGTCAAACAGACGGGTCATGCCGAGTTTTTTGCCTAAAATTCCGAGAGACATGGCGGGGAGGTAGATAGAAAGATTGTGGATAGAGAAATCGAGGATGCAGCGGGGGCAACTCAGATGCGGATGGTGATATCAACGCCGGCGGGGAGGTTGAGCTTCTTCAACTCATCGACGGTGCGCGCGGTCGGATCGACAATGTCGAGCAGGCGCTTGTGGGTGCGGATTTCGAATTGCTCTGCCGACTTCTTGTTGACATGGACGGAGCGATTGACACTAAATTTCTCGATGCGGGTAGGCAGCGGGATGGGACCTGCAATGCGGGCTCCGGTGCGTTTGGCGGTCTCCACGATTTCCTGAGCCGAGCGGTCAATGGCACGGTGGTCGTAGGCACGCAGGCGGATGCGGATTTTCTGAGTTTCCATGGTGGAGGGGGGTGGCGGTATGCGTGTGGGGTGAGGACGGGGGGAACTGTTAACTGAGACGGTCGTTGACGATCGTGTCAGCAATGTTGTTGGGGACTTGTTCGAAATGCGAGGGGGTCATCGCGTAGGAGGCGCGGCCCGATGAGAGTGTGCGTACCGCAGTGGAGTAGCCGAACATTTCCTTCAGCGGCACTTTGGCGTGGACGATGGCCAGGCGGCCCTTGGTTTCGGTGTTGCCGATTTGGCCGCGGCGGCGATTCAAATCGCCCATCACATCGCCTTGATAGTCTTCCGGGGTGGAAACTTCCACCGCCATGATGGGCTCCAGCAGAATCGGGCCGGCTTTCTTGAAACCGTCCTTCATGGCGAAGATAGCGGCCATGGTGAAGGCGTTTTCATTAGAATCGACATCGTGGTATGAGCCATCGGTGATGTCCACTGCGACGTCGATAACCGGATAGCCGGCAATGACGCCATTGGTCATGGACTCGGTGACGCCCTTGAACACTGAGTTGATGTATTCTTTGGGGATCGAGCCGCCAACGGTTTTGTTTTCGATAGTGAGGCCCTTGCCAGCTTCGTTAGGCCGGAGTTTCAGCACCACGTGGCCGTATTGGCCGCGGCCGCCGGACTGCTTGACAAGTTTGCCTTCGCCGTCGGCGGGTTTGGTGATTGTTTCGCGGTAGGCGATTTGCGGGGCACCGGTATTAGCAGCCACTTTGAATTCGCGGCGGATGCGGTCGATGATAATTTCAAGGTGCAGCTCGCCCATGCCGGAGATGATCGTTTGGGCGGTGTCCTCGTCGGTCTTGACCATGAACGTCGGATCCTCTTCGGACAGACGGGCCAGCGCGATGGCCAGTTTTTCTTGGTCGGCAACGGTTTTGGGCTCAACGGCCATCGAAATGACCGGATCTGGAAACGTCGGTGGCTCGAGCAACACATCGTTGCCTGGTAGCGTTAGCGTGTCGCCGGTGGTAACGTTTTTCAGTCCGACCAAAGCGGCGATATCCCCGGCGTAGCACGCGTCGATGTCCTTGTGCTCGTTGGCCTGAATTTGGATCAGGCGGCCGACGCGTTCGCTGCGGCGGGTGCGTGGGTTATAGATGGTGTCGCCCTTTTTGACCATGCCCGAATAGACGCGGAAAAATACCAGCTTGCCGACGTATTTGTCAGCCCATAACTTGAAGGCAAGCGCGACAAATTTTTCGTTATCGGAGGTGAGTACGCCGATGATACTCTCGCGGTTGTCAGGATCCATGCCCTGAGCCGGCGGAATGTCCAGCGGGCTGGGTAGATAATCCACGACTGCATCGAGCAGGTATTGGACACCTTTATTTTTGAAAGCGGAACCGCCGGCGACGGGCACGAGCTTGTTAGCGATGGTAGCGCGGCGGATCCCTTGCTTGAGTTCGGTGGCGCTGATCGGCTGCTCGTGCACGAACTTATCGGCGATCTCGTCGTCGACGTCGGCCACTGCGTGGACCAATTCATCGTAGGCGCTGGCAGCAATGTCGGCGAGCTCGCCATCGAGTTCTGCTACTGAGTAGGTAGAGCCTAGTTTGTCGTCGTCGGAGAAATAGACGGCCTTCTGGTTGACTACGTCGATTTGGCCGATGAGGCGATCTTCGGCACCGATGGGGATGAGGATGCGCACGGCATTGGCACCGAGTTTCTCCCTCATCTCGTGGCAGACGCTATCAAAATTTGCGCCGGTGCGATCCATCTTATTGACGAAGACGACGCGCGGCACATTGTACTTGGTTGCTTGGCGCCAGACGGTTTCAGTTTGGGGTTGGACACCGGCCACCGCACAAAACACCACGATCGCGCCATCCAACACCCGCAGCGAGCGCTCCACCTCGGCGGTAAAATCCACGTGGCCGGGAGTGTCGATGATATTGATGCGGTGCTTTTGTTCGGGAAACAACTTCACTGATCCCTCCTCGGCGCGCTGCCACCATTCGGTGGTTACGGCGGCGGAGGTGATGGTGATGCCGCGCTCACGCTCCTGCTCCATCCAATCGGTGGTGGCCGCACCATCGTGCACCTCACCGATTTTGTGAATCATCCCAGTATAGAATAAGATCCGCTCCGTGAGGGTCGTCTTGCCCGCGTCAATGTGCGCGGCGATCCCGATATTCCGGGTGCGCTCGAGCACGTGTTGACGGTTTGGACTGTTGGGATTCACGAATGGTGACCGGATCGGGATAGATGAAAAAATTGCGGCGGCGGCGAGTTACCAGCGGAAATGGGCGAACGCGCGGTTGGCTTGCGCCATCTTGTGCACGTCATCGCGTTTGCGTACGGCACTGCCCTGGTTGTTCGCTGCGTCCTTGATCTCATTGGCCAGCGCTACATGCATCGGCGTACCTTTGCGGTTGCGGGCGTAATTGACTAGCCAGCGCATTGCCAGCGATTCGGAGCGATCGGCAGCTACTTCCAGTGGCACCTGATAGGTGGCACCACCTACGCGGCGGCTCTTCACCTCAACGCGCGGCTTGGAATTTTCGACGGCACGGGTGACCACTTCGAGTGGATCCACCGTGTCGATGCCTTCGTTGGCACGGTCGATGGCGGCATAGACGATCCGTTGTGCTAACGAACGCATCCCGTCGCGCATCACCTTGCTGATAAGGTGACCGACGAGGGGACTGTCGTAGCGTGGATCGCGACGGTCGGGCTTAGTAAAGACTCGCTTGCGGCGTGGCATGGCGGTAGGAGGTGCGGATTGGTTGGCGGTGAATTATTTCTTCT
>WBXD01000010.1 GCA_008932935.1 Verrucomicrobiota bacterium | reverse complement strand
ATGACGCCTTGCCAGCGCCGCGGCACCGGCGCTGGGCACTGGCCTTGCTCGTGCTGGCGGGAGGAGTGGCCGCGGTGCTCACACTGACGCCGCGAGCGGGGATCAATGCGTTCCAGCGCTGGCTCATGCCTCTGTCCGACACTGAGCGCTACACCTTCACGCTGTTGGATAAACCGCTTGAGTACTTGGCGGTGCCGTATGGCGAGGCCTTTGATGTAACCCTCCAGCTGGCAAAAGATTCCGAGCAGCGCCCGGACCGCGCCTCTGGCCGCTACGGCCTGCAAGCGCCGGTGCAGGCGAGCCGCGACGGCAACACCTATCAATTTTCCTTTCCCGGTCAGCAGGACCCGGGCACGGTGGTGTTTCACATTGGCGACGCGCGCCATCGGCTCAAAGTCGAACCCCTGCAGCGCCCCTCCGTCAAGGCAGTGAGCGCCAGCATCACGCCCCCCGCCTATCTCTCCATCCCCGAACAAACCGTTGATCTGAGCAATGGCGTGCTTAGCGCCGTGGAAGGCAGCCGCGTGCGCATCCAGCTGACCACCAACCGGGCGCTGGCGAGCGCGACGTACGGACCAACCCGCGCCTTGCTCGCCGCCCCTGCCGGCGAAGCCGCTGGCACGCACGCCGCCGCGCCAACAGAGACCCCGGCCCCAGCCCCTCCTGTCGCAGCGCCCTATGCGCCGCTTACCGGTGCCCTCACGCCCCGCGACTGTGATTCGGTCACGCCGGATTTTGAAATTGGCAAGGTGGCGTTTGAAATACCATTTGGTTGGACGGACCGATACGGGTTAGCCGGGGAGGCTGGGTTCCGCTTGCGGGTGGACGCGTTGGCCGACGCCGCGCCGGCGTGTTATTTGCAGGGCATTGAGCGCCAAAAAGTGATGCTGCCAGAGGAAACTCTCGATTTTGAAGTGCTCGCCGAGGATGATTTTGGCATCAAGTTGGCGGGCATCGAGTGGTCTGGGGAATTCACCAAGCCGAGTGCCGAGGCGCCGGCCAAGGGTGAGATGAAATTGGTCGAAGCGGCCTCGCAACAACAGCACGTGTCCCGCCCGGCCGCCTTTTCGCCCAAGGCCTTTGGCATCACGCCGCAGAAAATCACTCTGCGGGGGTTTGCCGAGGATTATTTCCCGGGCCGGGCCCGAGTCTTCTCCGAACCTGTAACCATTTTAGTGCTCACCCGCGATGAACACGCCCAGTTGCTCAAAAGCCAGTTCGACCGCGTCATCACCGAGTTGGAAGACCTGGCGCGGCGCGAGGAAGGCCAGTTCGATGAAACCCAGCGCCTCGACGAGCTTGCCGGCGCAGACCTTCAAAAAGAGGAGAACCGCAAGCGCCTCGCCGCCCAAGAACAGGCGGAGGCGGAAACCAACCACCGCATGGATGAACTCACCGCCCGCACCGAGCAACTCATGAAGGATGCCGCCCGCAACGGCGAAATCGACAAGGCCACCCTCAAAAAAATGGCCGAGTCGCTCAAGTCCATGCAGGAACTTGCCAAGCAAGACATGCCCAAGGTGCAAGCCAAATTGGCCGACTCCCAGGAGCAGTCCAATACTCCGGAAAAAACCGCCAAGGACGTCGACCAAGCCAAGGACGAGCAGGCCAAGGTCGTCGCGAAAATGCAGGAGGCCATCAACAAGGCCAATGACGCTAACCGCCGTATGGAGGCCGGCACCTTCATCAACCGCTTGAAAAAAGCCGCTACCGAAGAAGATGCCGTTGCAGGCTCCCTGATCGAGGCCTTCGCCAGCCTGTTGGGCACCAAGCCCAGCGAAACTGACCCCAAGGACGCCCGCCGCCTCAAGGAAGCCAGCCGTCAGCAAAGCGATACGGCGGGCGACGTGCGCTGGCTGCAGGAGGATTTGGGACATTATTTTGCCCGCACCGAGAAGGACGCGTTCAAGCAGATATTTGACGAGATGCGCGAGTCTAAAATTGATATGGGCCTGGACGATATCCGCAACCGCCTGCGCGACAACCACGCCTACCTCGCCACCGAGGGCGCCAAACAATGGGCCGCCAAACTCATCGAGTGGGCCAAAAAACTCGAAGGCGAAATGAAAAATGACCCGCAGGGCGGCGGCGGCGATGGCGGCGGGGCCAGCCCCGACGACGATGATTTCGAGTTCATGCTGCGCGTCATGAAAATGATCCAGCAGCAGCAGGACCTGCGGGCCCGCACCCGCGCCCTGGAACAATTCCACCGCGCCATCCCGCCCGCGCCAAAACCCGCCATCCCGCCCGCGCCAAAACCCGCCGCCGCGCCCAAACCATGACCATCCTCCATCTAGCAAACATGGCGGCTGCCCTAGCCCTGGCGGCCACCGCGTGGGCCGCCGACGAGGCAACTCCCGCCGCCGCCGCCCAACCGCTGGACCCCGTCGCCGAGCATCACCAGGGAGCCACCAAGGTCGCCAACGACCAGGACGAGCTAGCCGCCGACGTCCAACAACTCACCCTCGAACAAACCATCCCCAAGGTCATCGCCCTGTTTCAAGAGGTGGAACATATCATGGACGAGACCACCGACTGGCTCGCCGACTACGACACTGGCGGTGGCACCCTGGCCGCTCAAACCGAGGTGATTGAGAAAATTTTTGAAGCCACCAAGGAGCGCCAGAAACAACAAGGCGCTGGCAAATCCGGCGGAGCCATGATGGAGATGATGGAAAAAATGCTGGAGCAAGGCGAGGGCAAGGAGGGTGGCAAAAAGCCCGGCAAAGGCCAAAAACCCGGCGATCAGGGCGGCCAGGGGATGACCGGCGGCTCGGATGCCGCCAACGACCCGACCGGTGCCGCTGGCGACGGCAAGAACCAGGCGCGGCGCATCCCCAAAGCGGCGGGCACCGCGGGCCACGCCCTGCCCGAGGAATTTCGCAAGGCCCTCGACGCTTACAACCGCGGCCTCGAGAAGAAGGTGAAGTAAGATGTATGGGTTATAGGTTATTAGTTATAGGAATCATGTGCAGCTACCCAACAGTTTTAATCCTGCTCTCCGCAACGCTTGCTTGCGCCCAAGACTTGACCCGCCGTCAGGACGACACCGTGCCGCCTCAGGCCGAGTCGGTCTACGAGAAAGGCCTGCAATACCTCGCCAAGGCCCAGAATGAACTAGGGGCCTGGAGCGATAGCACCGGCTCCGAACCGGCCGCCGTCGGCCTGTGCGTCGCGGCGTTTCTGGCCCACGGCGAGGATCCTAACAATGGTCCTTATGCCAAGGTCATGCGCCGCGGCATCGATTATATCCTCACCCAGCAGGATGCCTCCAACGGCTATATCGGCAACAGCATGTACAATCACGCCTTCGCCACTAAAGCCCTGGCCGAGTCCTATGGCGTCATCGACAACCCGAAAATCGCCCCGGCCTTGAAGAAGGCTGTCGAGCTGATCCTCAGCGCCCAGAAACGCAACCACAGCGGCGGCTGGCGCTACACCCCGCAGTCTACCGATGCGGATACCACAGTGACGGGTTGCAACATGGTGACGTTGTTTGCCGCACGCAACGCCGGCATGGCGGTGCCCGACGAGGCGATCAAGCGTGGGTTGGCATTTCTGGCCAAGTGCCGCAGCGGCGACGGTTCGTACGGATACACGTCGGCATTTGGCGGCAAGCCGACACTCACGGCCATTGGCTTGCTGTGTTCGTCGCTGGCCAAGGACACGGACACCCGGGGGTTCAAGGCGAGCTTTGAGTATCTGAAGAAAAACCTCGATTATCGCGAGAAGTATTACCCTTATTACTACGAGTACTACATGTCCCAAGCTCTGTTTCATGCGGATGAGGCCACTTGGCGCGAGTGGAACGCCCGCAACATCCGCTACCTCGGCACCATCCAAAACCGCGAGGGTGCATTCCCCGGCAACCAAGGCGCCTCGTTCAACACCGCCGGCGCCCTGCTCTCCCTCGCCCTCAATTATCGCTATCTGCCCATCTACGAAAAATGATCCGTCCGCTTTGCCTTTCGTTATTAGCTAGCACCCCCTGGCTGCTCGCCGCCGCCCCGCCGCCCCAGCCAACCCAGGACTTGCTGCGCTTCGCCAATGGCGATCAATTGCACGGCTCGTTCCAAGGCATCAAGCCAGGCGCGCTGGCGCTGTGGCAACGCCCGGATCTAACGTCTCCTGGCGAGTTCAAGTCCGCGCAAATCCAGAAGATCATCCTGCGGGCCGGCCGCCCAGCCAAGTCTAACGAATCTCTCGCCCACATCGCCATGATCAATGGCGACCGCATCCCCGGCACCCTCATCGCGCTCGACGACGCAACGGTCACGGTGGATACCACTTTCGCAGGAGTGATGCAAGTGCCGCGCAAGCTCGTGGGCATGGTCGCGCCGATGCCGCTAGGCGGACGGGTTATCTATCATGGTCCCTATTCCGAAGATGGTTGGCTGATGGTCAATTCCGACTTTCCCGATGGCATCCCAGCCCCCGCTGCCACCGATGACGGCAAAGACAAGGAGGCCGCAGCCAAGCCGGCCGAAGAGGATGCCAATGCGGCGGCGGAGGAGGACACGGGCGATGGCGACGAGGAAACCAAGACCAAAGACGCCCCCAAGGCCGCCATCCCGCGCTGGGATTTTTCCGGGGCGGCGTGGTATTGGAACCACAAGCATGGGGCCACCGCACTGGTGCGCAAATCCGGCATGACCGATCGCTCGCTGCTGCGCTTCAACCTCGCCTGGCGCAACCGGCTCATGGTTTGTGTGGCCTTTCACGCGGATGGCACCCGGCCGGTCAAACCTGCCGTCAACGACGAGGACGTGGCGAAGGACAAGGACAAGGCGAAGGGTAAGGATAAGGACGAGGCGAAGCGGCGGATGATGATGCAGAAAGGGATAGGGCCCGGCGACATGTCCTGCTTACCGCAACTCTTCGGCAGCAGTTACGTCCTTCAAATCAACTCCGGCTATGCCATGTTGCTGCGCTGCGGCTTCGATGACAAAGCCAATCCCACCATGGAGCATATCCAGGTGAACAACCCCAGCATCCGCTTGCCGGAAACCGGTTCCGCCACCTTCGAACTGCGCTGCAACCGCCTCAAAGGTACCATCCTCCTCTACATCGATGGCGAGTTTTCCATGCAGTGGTCCGAGCCAGGCCTCGCCGAGGAGGGCGGCTACGCCGGCAAAGGCGGTGGCATCGGCTTCCTCACCCAAATGGAAAACTCTCCGGTGCGCGTGTCCGATGTGGTCATCGCCGAGTGGCACGGGATGCCCGACTCCGCACGCAGCATGCAGGTGGATGCCCAGGATATCGTCCTGCTCACCAACGGCACCGATCGCTTCTCCGGCCACGTCACCGGCTTCCTCAATGGCAAGCTCCTCCTCCACGCCAAGTTCGGCAACTTCTCCTTCCCGCTCGAGGAAATTGCCGAGATCCGCTTCGCCGCCGACTCGCTCTCCAAACCCGAGGAGCCCGCCACCGAGCGCATCATCGTACGCCTCGATCCCATCGGCAATATCAGCGGCAACCCCGTCTCCGGCGATGCCTCCTCTCTCAAACTCCTCACCCCCTACGCCGGCACGCTCAACCTCAATCTCGACTCCGCGGTGATCCTCGATTTTCAACCATCCAACAATTTCCTCGATGACTGGGATCCACAGTTCTAACCACCTTGCCGCATGCGCCGGCGTGCTGGCTTGCCTCGCCGGCCTCGCGCCTCACCGTGTCATGGCCGACGACTTGTTCCTAGAGGGAGCCGAGCGGCTGTCCGGCTGCGTCCGCGCCATCAACCCTAACGGCTCGGTGCTGTTGGAAACCCCGCTAGCCCCCGAGCCGGTCCCCCTAAAATCTAACAGCATCAGAAAGGTCGTTTTCAGTGATCGCCAAACCAAGCCTGTCGCCGCCACCTGCGGCGTCACCCTCGTCAACGGCGATATTCTGCCGGGCGACGTTGCCGCGGTGGACACCACCAACCTAACCCTCAATTCAAGCATCGGCGGCCGCTTCGTCATTCCACGCACCTCAATCTATGCGCTGCAACTCGGGGCCCATCAGACCAAGGCGATTTACGCCGGCCTGGATGGGCTGAGTGGTTGGTCGTGCGACCCGCCCACCGCCGATCACTGGTCCTTCAATGACGGGGCGTTGCAGGTGCGAGGTGCCGGCATGATCAGCCGCGAGTTCGATCTGCCGCAACAATTCATCGTCCGCTTCAATCTCAGTTGGATCAACGATCCTAACATCAAGATCTATTTTGCCGCCGCCCCCGGCATCGGCGAAGCCCCCTTGGACCGCTACTATCTGACGTTCAGTGGTGCCGGTATTGAAATCAAGCGCGAGGCCTCCAGTGGCCGGCGTTATACCACCGTCGCCACCCTCCAGCGGGTGCCCAAGCAGTATCCGGGCAAGCATTTAATGATTGAAATCCAGGTGGATCGGCTGGGCGGGATGCTGCAACTATTGCTCAACGACGAGCCGGAAGGACCGTTCAAAGATCCGGTGGCCAAGGTGCCTACCGCCAACGGCATCATCATTGAAAGCATGCTCGACGAGGCGTCGTGGCAGCAACTCAGCCACATCGAACTGCTCGAGTGGAATCTCAAAACCCAACGCCGCCGTAGCGAGGACCGCGGCGATGTGACCAAAGATGTGCTCATCACCAGCGATTCCCAGCACCACAGCGGCAGCCTGGTAGAGGCAAAAACCAGCCAGGGCGGTTTGCTCTATGTTTTCAAAAGTGCGTTTCAGGAGGAGGCGTTAGAGGTGCCGGAGGGGGAGATTTCCACCGTCTTCTTCCTCGGCAAAAAGCTCACTTCAGTCCAGACCCCAACCGACCCCTTCATTCTCCAACTGCATGGCGGCGGTTCTCTCCACGTCTCTGCGTGCACCTTCACCGGCGAGCAGATCGAGGCCACCCACCCATTGTTAGGCAAGCTAACGCTCCAGCGCGGCGGCATCAGCGCCTTCGAACGCATCGATCTCAAAACCAAGGAGGCCCCACAACCATGAACACCCGCCTTGTCATGATTCTCTGCACCGCCTCGCTGGCCTGCGCCGCCGCCGCGCAACCGCCATCTATCATCCGCTTCGCCAACGCCTCGATGGACCAACTCTCAGGTTCCCTCGCCTCCCTCACCGCCGAGCGCATCGTGTGGACTTCTCCCATTCTCGACCAGCCCACCCCATTCTGGCTCAAAAGCGTGCTGGAGGTGACGCTGCCGGTAACGCTGCCGGAATTCAGCGCCACCCACGAAGCCACCCTCACCCTGATGAACGGCGATAGTGTGCGCGGGCAAATCGCCGCCGTCACCGACGCCGCCGTTACCCTCGACACTTGGTATGCCGGACGCCTGAGCTTCCGCCGCGTGATGGTCAAGGGGATTGTCGTCGACCCTCGCCCAGCGTTGGTCTTCAACGGCCCCACCAGCTTGGACGGCTGGACCCAAGCCGCCAAGCAATCCGCCTGGACGTATGATAACGCGGCCTTGCGCACCACCGCGAGTGTGGGCATCGGCCGCGATGTGGATCTGCCCGACGAGTGCTGCATAAGCTTCGACCTCGCCTGGCGCGGCAGCCTGATGCTTAATTTCAACTTTTTTGCCGATGATGTAAGTTCTGAAAGTCCGGCCCTTGGCTATCAGGTAAGTTGTCAGGGTACGTATGCGTCCATTCGCCGCCAGAATTCTGCCACGCAATTTGGGGATCCGGCGAACATTCCTGAATTCAAGGATAATGAAAAAGTTCACCTCGAACTACGGGCCAGCCGGAGATCCGGCAACATTTGCCTCTATGTCAATGGCCGCTGCGGCGCGGTCTGGAAGGACCCGGGTGCCGCTAAGGGCAAATTCGGCAAATCGATCCAGTTTGTACCGCGCGGCAAGGATGCCTTGCGGGTGTCCGCCATCAAGGTGGCCGCTTGGGACGGTATTTTGGAAGAAGGCGCCCAGGACGATGCCGCGATGTTAGGCATGGGCATGAATCTGCGCTTCCAGCGCGGTGCGGCCAATCCTGAACCCAAGCCCGAGACCAAAACCAAACCCGCGGCAGACGGTCGCATAAAACTGCGCAATGGCGACTCCATCGGTGGCGAGGTCACCGCTATCGTTGACGGAGTTATGTCTATCAAAACTCCGTTCGCCGACGTCAAGCTGTCGGTAGCCCGCGTCCGCAACATCGTCCTCAAACCTGCCGCGCTCGAAGAGCCAATCCGCCGCAACGGCGATGTGCGGGCATGGTTCGGTGACGGTTCCTCGCTGGTGTTCTGCCTGGATACCTTGAGCCCGGAGGCCATCACCGGCCATAGCCAACTCTTCGGCACCGCCACCTTCAAACTCGCCGCCTTCAACCGCCTCGAGTTCAACATCTACGACCCAAAAATCGCCGACTTGCGGGCCAAGGAAAGCTTGTAGTTGCCACCGCTGACACCAGCCAGGGAAAACCGGCCTTACCGTCGTCGCGCGGAAGGACTGACCATGAAGCGAGCCTTCGGCGCTCATGCGTGGGCCGCTCTTCCGCTAGCAGCACAGGAATGTGGTGGCGCCTTAGCCTCAGGTGTTTGCTATTACCCTAATCCTAGACAGGGAAATAGAAACCACGGAATACCCGGAACGCACGGATAATGAATGAGTTATCAATTTTATAACATTCACCTTTTGGGTGAGTCTGGGACTTGATAGAGCAGGGCACATCTGATCCGTGTAATCCTCTTCAATCCGTGAAATTTGCCTGATTATTTGAAAGGCAGTCAGTCAGGCTATCTCGCTTCGCTCGGTTGTGGTAAAAAACGTGGCGGCCACCATTTCCATGTTTTTTTTAGCACCAGAACCCGGCGGGCTGGGTGTGGAACGTTGAGTCACTGCCAATTGCTCGCCAATTCAATGCCTAGCTCAGGAAGTCTGAGGTTTGTAAATCGGTGCTAGCGCGGTACAGGGTCGCTGGTGCAGGGTTGGCGCATGAATGCAGCTGCTGCCGGATTTGCCATGCCCCCTGAATGGTCACCCCAAGTCGCGGTGTGGCCGTCATGGCCGGTGGATGACCCACGGCATTGGGGCGGGGCAAAACAGGCACTCATTTGGCGCAAATTTGCGCAGATTGCCGCCGCCATCAGTCGCTTCGAACCGGTGCGCATCAACGCGCCGGGCGCGTCCCACCGGGCGATTGCCGCGGCGTGTGAGCGGGAGTTAGCCGTGCCGGAGCGCGTCGAGTTGTTCGATCATCCGCACAACGACGTGTGGTGCCGCGATCACGGGCCAATTTTTGTGAAGCACACAGCCAGCGGCGAGGTGGCGGTGACGGATTGGGGCTTCAATGCCTGGGGTGAAAAATTTCCGCCGTGGGACTTGGACGACGCGATACCAGGGCGGATTGCCGCGGCGCTGGGGATGGCCCGGTTTGAAGGCGGGATGATTTTGGAAGGAGGCGCCATTGAGATCAATGGAGCGGGCCACTTGCTGACCACCGAAGCAGTGTTGCTCAATGCCAATCGCAACCCGGACCTGACGCGTGCGGACATCGAGCAGCGCCTGCGCGACGGACTCGGAGTCGCCGAAATCCTGTGGCTGCGGCAAGGCATCGAGGGCGACGACACCGATGGCCACATCGATGATTTGGCTAGGTTTGCTGATCCGCACACGCTGTTGGCCTGCGTCGAGCGCAACCACCACTCGCCTAACCACCAAATCCTGGCCGAAAACCTCTCTCGACTCAGATCCTACCTCAACCCGCAGGGCCGACCGTTCGAGGTGTTGGAATTCCCGCTCCCGCAGGCCTGCGAGGTGGCGGGCTGGCGGCTGCCGGTACTACCGGCCTCCTACGTCAATTTCCTCATCGTCAATGGTGGCGTGTTGGTGCCGACCTTTCGCCAAGCGCAAAACGACGACCGGGCCCTCGGCATGCTCCGCGAAGTGTTTAGCGAGCGCGAGGTGATCGGCATCGATTGCTTGGACCTGGTCGAGGAGGGCGGCACCTTGCACTGTATTTCCCAACAGCAGCCTGCGTGAGGCGTCTGTAATTACCACTAAGCCCCCATTTCGCGTATTCACAATCTGTGGTTGGCGCTGCTAAGTTTCTGCGCTAATCTGCAGCTGTGGCTGCTGATTCTTCTACGCCAGGTCCGACGATCCAACTACAGGGGTACCTGCTATTGGCCGATCCGTCGTTGCGTGATGGCACGTTTGATCACTCGGTCATCCTGCTCGCGGACCATACTCCGGCCGACGGGGCCTTCGGGCTGATTCTCAATCATCCCACCGATCGGGTGGTGGGGGATTTTCTCACCGACACGGATTTGAGCCCGCTGCGGCGCATTCCAGTGCATGATGGCGGCCCGGTGGGTCGTGAGCATCTGACGTTTTCGGTGTTCTGGTGGAACAAGAAAAGCGGCCTGCGCTGGGCGATTCGAATTTCCGCAGCAGAGGCCATCAAACACTCGCAACGCCCTGGCAGAATCGTCCGCGCCTTCGTCGGTCACTCCGGCTGGAGTCCGGGTCAACTCGAAGGCGAATTGCGCCGCGCCTCGTGGATCACCACCCGCCCCGCTCCCGAATTGCTCGGCGCCGACCACGACCGCAGCCTGTGGTTCGGCATCCTGCGCCATCTTTCGCCCTTTCACCGGGTGCTCGCCGAAGCGCCCGCCAATCCCTCACTCAACTGAGTGTGCACGCACCCCATCCAACCGCAACACCCCGTGCCTGATTCCCCCCTCTGCTTCAGCCCAATAGATGAAATTTTAACCGAGATCGCCGCCGGGCGCTTGGTCATCGTGGCCGATGATCCATCGCGTGAAAACGAAGCCGATCTGGTCGGGGCCGCCGCCTTGTGTACTGCCCACATGGTCAACTTCATGGCCGTGCATGGCCGCGGCTTGGTGTGCGCCCCGCTGAGCGTCGAGCGGGCTGTCCAGCTCGACCTGCCGCAAATGGAACAACGCAATCGCGAGGGGCAAAAAACCGCCTTCACCATCAGCGTGGACGCCGCAGCCGGGATCAGCACCGGAATTTCTGCCGCCGACCGCGCACTGGTTATCCGCCTGTTGGCCGACCCCGCGGTGGGCCCCGAGGCCTTTGTCAAACCCGGGCATGTGTTTCCACTGCAAGCCCGCCCCGGCGGCGTGCTGCGCCGCGCCGGCCACACCGAAGCGGCTTTGGACCTCGCCCGCTTGGCGGGCCTGGCACCGGCAGGGGTGATTTGTGAAATCATGAATGACGATGGCACGATGGCGCGCGTCGGCCAGCTCGGCGCTTACCAACAACGCCATGGTCTGAAAGCCTGCACGATTGCCCAGCTCATTGAATACCGCCGCCGCTCCGAAAAGCTCGTGCACCGTGAGCAAACCATCGCCATGCCCACCGCTTTCGGCGATTTTGATTGCCACCTCTACGGTATCGATACCGACTCCAGCCACCATTTGGCGCTCACCCGCGGTGCGATCGATCCGGAGCACGCGACACTGGTGCGGGTGCATTCCGAGTGCCTCACCGGGGATGTGTTCCACTCGCAGCGCTGCGATTGTGGCGACCAACTCGCTGCTGCCTTGGAACGCATCGCCGACGAGGGCGGGATCCTGCTGTATCTGCGCCAGGAGGGCCGCGGCATCGGCTTACCGGCGAAAATCCACGCCTACAAGCTTCAGGAGCAGGGGTTTGATACCGTCGAAGCCAACGAAAAACTCGGCTTTGGCTCGGATTTGCGCGACTACGGCATGGGTGCCCAGATCCTCTGCGACCTCGGCGTGCGGCGCATCCGCCTGCTCACTAACAATCCCAAAAAGGTCATCGGCCTTGAAGGTTACGGTCTGGAGATTGTCGAGCAACTTCCCATTCGTATTCCCGCCAATCCACAGAACGCCAAATATCTCGACACCAAGCGCCTGCGCATGGGCCATCTGCTCTGAGAAGACCCAAGACGCAGCGAAGAGGAAGACCAGACACCGGCTCGCGGCTGTGGCATTGGGAGTAACGTGGCCGTGGTCTGGTGGGCGATAAGGAGCCACCACAGTGATGGCGCGGCCCTTGCACAACGGCGCTCACAGAGCGCCGCGACAAGACATCTCATGTGCCCTGCTCATCAGCAGAATCCGTGGCCTGAGCGCGCTGCCTGAAGGCCCGATAGAAATGCAGCGTGTCGTAGGGGATGCGGCCGCCGAGGGCTTCGTGGAGGGGCGCGAGCCGGTCAAATCCGTGTGTGGCCGCCGCTTGCTCGATGAGCTGCTCGTCCTCGAAACTATAGAAATTGCGCGGCTCGGCCTGAAGATCGCCGCTGACGATGGCGCTGGCAAAATGTTGGGCGACGGTGCTGGGTGAGAGGGCGCGCAGGGTGGTGATTTCCGGTGGAGTTTTGCCGCTGCGGAACAGCCGCAGGGTTTCCAACGCGGAGACGTTGAGCGCCCCCTCACTCTTCATTTTGGGCGTAGCCTTGGGGGCGGCTTCGTCCTGCGGAAAGGACTGCGGCTCGTGAGCGCTTAGCCAGTTGCTAATCGCCTGCAAGCACGCCGGACCGAAGTCGGCGAGCTTCTGACTGCCGACGCCAGGGATGGCCAAAAAGGCGGCTTCGGAGACCGGATAGCGGCGGGCCATGTGGCGCAGGCTCACGTCGCCGAAGACCACGTAGGGTGGCACGCCGCGGGCGTCGGCGAGGGTTTTTCGCAGGCCGCGCAATTCCGCGAACAGACCTTCGTCGCAAGCAATGTTGCCGGCCCGCGAAACCTTGGCACTGCTGCTGCCGGTCCTGACTTGGTGGGGCACACGGGTCAGCAGAATCTGACTGCGCTGGGTCAGTGCGTCGCGACCCATCGGCGAAAGACTGAGTGTTTGGTAGACATCGGGGCTGGCGGATAGATAGCCAAGGCGGATGAGCTGCCGGCCTAACGTCATCCACTGTTCGCGCGGGGTGTCCTTGCCGATGCCATAGGTGCTGAGCTGGTCGTGGCCCCAATTGCGGATTTTCTCGGTGTTGGCGCCGGCGAGCACTTCGACGGCGTGGTTGAGACCGGTGCTGAAGCCACCCATTTGTTTAATGCGAATCACACAACTGAGGAGTTTTTGCACTTCGGTGGTAGCATCCCATGTCTCGTGCGGGTGCAAACATACGTCGCAGCCGCCACAGTTGTCGCCGGGCCATGATTCACCAAAATAATCCAGCAAGGCTCTGCGACGACACTCGCTGCCTTCCGCAAAGTCGGCCATCTGCCGCATCTGGCGCGCCGCTACCCCGGCCGCCTCGGCGTCGGTCATGTCATCGAGAAATTTCAGGTTTCTAACCAAGTCGCCGCGGCCGTACAGCAGCAAGCATTCGGCGGGCAGTCCGTCGCGGCCCGCGCGCCCGGTTTCCTGATAGTAGCCTTCCAGGTTTTTGGGCAAATCGGCGTGGATGACGAAGCGCACATCGGGTTTGTCGATGCCCATGCCGAAGGCGATGGTGGCGCACACGACGCGGGCCTCATCGCGGATGAAGGCATCTTGGTTGGCAACGCGTTGCTCGGGTTGCAGGCCGGCGTGATAGGCCACCGCCTGAATTCCCTCGGCGACGAGCGCGGCAGCGAGGGTTTCGGCGCTTTTGCGCGATTGCACATAGACGATGCCACTTTCGTTAGGCCGCTCGCGGATAAACTCAAACACCTGGCGGGCGGCCTTGTCTTTGGGCAGAATAGTGTAGCCGAGGTTGGGGCGGTTAAAGCTAGCAAGAAAAAGTTCCGGCTGGTGCAGCCGGAGTTGTTGGACGATGTCGCCGCGAACTTGGGCGGTGGCGGTGGCAGTGAGCGCCAAAAATGGCACGCCTGGCAGGTGTTCGCGCAACTGGGCGAGTTGGCGGTATTCCGGGCGGAAATCGTGGCCCCACTGGCTGATGCAGTGGGCCTCATCGACGGCGATGAGCGTCACGTTCCAGCGTTGCAGGTCTTGGATGAACCCATCGGTCATCACCCGTTCGGGCGCGGCGTAGAGGAGTTTGTACTCGCCCTGGGCGAGGGCCGCACGGCGGCGCTGGGCCTCCGCACCTTGGATCGACGAATTCAACAGGGTGGCCGACACGCCGCTGGCCGTGAGCGAGTCCACCTGGTCTTTCATCAGTGCGATGAGTGGCGAGATGACCAGCGTGAGCCCGTCGCGGGCCAGCGCGGGCAGTTGGAAGCACAGCGATTTACCCGCCCCGGTGGGCAAAATCGCCAGCACGTCGCGCCCGGCCAGCGTCTGTTCCATAATCTCGCGTTGCAGCGGGCGAAAACTGTCGTAGCCAAAGTATTGCTTGAGCAGCGGCGCGAGGGTGGCAGGCATGGAGGCGATTGTAACCAAGCGGCACCCGTTCGACAAGTGTGGGCCGCGTCCATAGGCGCGTTGCTCACAACGCGTCGGCGGCGGGGAGCGCCGGCGTCTCGCCGGCTGTGTTCGGCATCCTGCCGAACACTCCGCGGAGAGCTTGTGCCTGCGCAAGGCCTTGCCCGTCGCCGCGTCCCTCGCCTTGGCAGAGGGGGTGGCAGGGAATTTGACTAGGCTGCCGTTGGCGGAATTGGAGTAACGTTTCCTCAACGGCCATTGACCTGACGCCGATCGGGTGCATGTTGAAGCCATGGACAATGAGCAACAGCTCAACGAGCCGTGGCTCATAGCGGCTTGGCCGGGTATGGGTGCAGTGGCTATCAGCGCCGGTTATTACCTGATGGCCAAGCTCGGAATGCACTTGCTGGCGGAGTTTCCCGCGCGTGAGTTTTTCGATCTCGAATGCGTCGAGGTGAGGGACGGCTTGATTCTGACCAGCGCCCTGCCACGCAGCCGCTTGTTTTTATGGCAGAATCCGGCGCAAACCCACGATCTGATTGTGTTCATAGGTGAGGCCCAGCCGCCGGCCAAGGGTGCTGCATTTTGCTCCAAACTCATCGGCTTTGCCCAAAAACTCCGAGTCCAGCGCGTCTTCACCTTCGCCGCCATGGCCACCGAAATGCGGCCCGAACACGACTCACGGGTGTTTGGCGCCGCCATCGACCGGGATAC
Source organism: Verrucomicrobiota bacterium (assembly GCA_008932935.1). Classification (GTDB taxonomy): domain Bacteria; phylum Verrucomicrobiota; class Verrucomicrobiia; order Verrucomicrobiales; family Akkermansiaceae; genus Luteolibacter. Next base: position 12,808 of record WBXD01000010.1, on the reverse strand, counting down.
GCTCGCAAAGTTCAAACGCCTCGATGTGCAGGCACTCGAGGACGCCCAAATCAGCGGTCTCAACGGAGTGCTGCTCGGGGTGGCCGCCGACAACGGGATGAAAGGCGGTTGCTTGCTAGGCGAAATGCCGCATGTATTCTCCCAGTTTCCATTTCCGAAGGCCTCGCTGGCGGTGCTGCGGACCTTCAGCGCCATGGCGACGGTAGCGATCGACTTCAAGGAATTACAGAACCAGTCCCGGCAGGTAGAGAAGGGGCTCGGGGAATTCCTGCATCGTCTGGAAAATTCCATCGGCACCCCGGAAGGACTCTCTGCTGCGGCCGATGAAACCGAGCCACAAAAGCCGTCGTCCCACCTCAGCGCCCACGACCAGCAACACCTTGAGGAGCTCTTCGCTATCGCCCGCAACGATCGCGCCAGAGCCTACGAACTGAAACAAACCCTCGACCGTCTCAAGGTCTTTCAAGCCTACGAAGACCGCTTCCTAGACTTGTTCAAGAAGCCCGAGTGAGCCACGGCCTCTTGCGCCATCCAGCAGCGCCTCGCAAGCGGGTCCGTCACCGGATTGGCGTGCTGTCAAGTTGGAACCGCGGGAAATTTTCGGCGAGCTTTTCGCTTGCCAGAGCCGGACAGATCGTGCAGAAAGCGGTCCACCCGTTCGCGGTTGCGCACCGCAGTGGTGCCGGCCCGGCGCAGTGCCTCCCATCCCCACACGCCCTCCTCCATGGAAAGCATCTCCTCACGCATCGCCAAGGTCAACCCGTCCCTTACCCTCGCCGTCACCAACCAGGCCAAAGCCATGCTTGCCAAAGGCGAGGAAGTCTATGCCCTCGCCGGCGGCGAACCGGAGGTCGACACGCCAGACTATATCAAGGCCGCCGCGATTCAGGCGATTCAGGAAGGGCGCACAAAATACACGCCCTCGGGTGGCATTCCCGAATTGCGCGAAGCCATCGCAGCGAAACTGCTGGTGGATAACAATCTGGAGTTTGACGCCAAACAGATTTGCCTAACGGCAGGGGCGAAAATGGCGTGTTTCAATGCGATTTTGGCGGTAGTGGAAGAGGGCGACGAGGTGATCATTCCCTCGCCGTACTGGGTTTCCTATCCGGAGATGGTGCGACTGGCGGGCGGCCAGCCGGTGATTGTGGAGACCCAGGAATCAACGGGTTGGAAAATGACGGCGCAGCAATTCGAGGAGGCGATGACGCCGGCGACCAAGATGGTCATTCTCAATTCGCCAGGCAATCCGACTGGAGCGGTTTATACCGCCCAGGAACTCCGCGACATCGGCGAGATTGCGGTTGGCGAAGACATCGTCATTCTCTCCGATGAGATCTACGAAAAACTCATCTATGGCACGGCCAAGCACGTTTCCATCGCCAGCCTGAGCGACGCCATCCGCGATCTGACCATCACGGTGAACGGCTTTTCCAAATGCTTTTCAATGACCGGTTGGCGCCTGGGATACACGGCAGCCCCCAAGGCCTTGGCCGAGGCGATCGACAAGATTCAGAATCACACGGTGTCCAATGCGACGAGTTTCGCGCAATATGGGGCGCTAGCGGCGTTGCAAGGTGACCAGACGTTCATCGAGGATTTGCGCGGGGAATATGACGTGAAGCGCCAATTCATGTTGGCACGGCTCAAGGCCATCCCCAACATCCGCGTCGTCGAACCGCAGGGTGCGTTCTACTTCTTTGTCTATACCGGCAACACGGGGCTCAAATCTCTCAACCTCTGCGACAAATTGCTATCCCGTTACAAGGTGGCGGCCGTGCCTGGCGTTGCCTTTGGTTATGACGAGGGCATCCGCCTGAGTTATTGCACCACGCTGGACGTGCTCAACGAAGGCCTCACCCGCTTCGAGCAATTCTGCCGGGAACATTGAGTTCGTGGCCGCGTTGGGCGGCGGCAGGTATGGTATCACACCTGTCCAAGCCGGAACCGCAAATATAGATTGAAATTGTTTGAAACAGTGACAGGCTTCGCCGCTATGACGATACGCAAGATTCTGCTAGTGGACGACCATCCTTTGATGACCGAAGGCCTGAGGCAGTTATTGGACTCGCAAGCCGGGCTGAGTATTTGCGGGATAGCCAGTTCGGCACAGCAAGCCATCGCGCTGGTGGAATCGACCGCGCCGGACTTGGTGATCACGGATTTGACACTGCCTGGGCGCAATGGCTTAGAACTCATCAAGGACCTTAGCAGCACCCACCCGGAACTGCCGATCATCGTTCTCTCCATGCACGATGAGCTTCTGTATGCTGAACGCGTATTACGCGCCGGCGGCCGCGGCTTCGTCACCAAAAACTCGCCAACGGAGCGCATCATTGAGGCCATTAACTGCGTACTCGGCGGGGGCGTGTTCGCCAGTGCAGCGGTTACCAAACATCTTCTCCAAGCGATGTTGCCCGGCAAAAGTTCGGCCAAACCGTGTTTCCCACTTGAACGTCTAACCGATCGCGAGATCGAGGTGTTCGAGTTGATCGGCCATGCCAAGGGCAATCATGACATCTCTAGCCAACTCGGCATCAGCCCGCGCACCGTGGACGTCCACCGCGCCCATATCCGCGAAAAACTCGGCCTCGAGGATGGTAGCGCCTTGACCCGCCATGCCATCCGCTGGGTCGAGGTGGGCATGATCAACAGCTGAGCGCCCGCGCAATAATCACTGTCGCAAGGCGTCTGAGATGCATTGTAGCGGCGGCCTGTGACCGCCAAGGTGAATGAAATGACGCTTGCTGACAACGCGGTTCATTGGCGGCGCAAGGGCAGCGGCGGTCATAGACGCGCCGCTACAATGGAACAGATATTCTGGCGCCGCTCCTGTGCGTGCCAATCACAAGCGCGGCTCGCCCGGCAGCGGCAGGGTCGATCGGGTCAAGCGCTGCAACAACGCACGCACGACATAACGTTGCCGCGGGCGCAGCGGACTGATATCCAGCCCTAAGTTGAATACCGCAATGGAACGGCCGCCGGTGAAGCTTTCAAGAGTGCCCCCACCGCTTCGGTTAGTGACGTCAATGGGGCTGGCTATGGGATGGGATGGTGCTTTCATCGCCGCGAGGTTAGACCATCGCGCTGGCACTGCCTATTGGCGGAAAGGGAACCGAAAGCCCCGAGTATCGAGCAGGATTACCTAGGGGATTTCACGTAGCACCCCAGCAGGATTTGTCAGATATATGAGCCCGGATGAGCTGTGCCAGATGCCATCAGGCACAGCGGGTCAGTGTGGTCTGGAACCAGATGCAGGAGATAGAGGCCACTTGTTCGAGTTTGCCGGGCTCGGCAAACAGATGATTGGTCCCGTGAATCACTTCAAGCATCGGCTTACAGCGCATTTTAGCACCCGCTTTGCGATTGTGATCGATGAGGGCTTTGTCCTTGCTACCGACCAGCATAAGTGTAGGCACCAGCACCTCGGCCAGCAGGTCGTCGGCCAGATCCAGGCGACCGCCACGCGCCACCACGGCGTGGATCTTGGCGGGCCGCAGCGCGGCAGCGACCAAGGCGGCCGCAGCGCCGGAACCTGCGCCAAACAGACCAAGACGCAAGCCGCTGGTGGCGGCCTGAGAGCCGAGCCAATCGATGATGGAGACGAGGCGATTGGCGGTTGGTAGCAGAGAGTCACCGTCACGGCGGGGCGGGAGTTCGGCATGGGGTTCCGTCGCGCACGTGAGATCAGGCAGCAACACGGCAAAGCCGCGGTGTAGTAACGAGCGCGCGACGAGGCGATTGCGCGGACTGCGGCTGTTGCTGGTTAGGCCATGGGCGAAGACAATGAGATGGCGGGCATTGGCGGCGATCTCGAGCGTGCCACGCACGACGGCGTTGCCGGCGGGAATTTCAATCGACGTGGTGGGACGGGATTCTTTCATCGCTGGCACCTTAACGGGATGTGGGAGCCACGCCAATTGGCTGAATCGGAGAATCGCCGCAAGGGTGTCGACCGCAGGTCATAGGGGATTTGCGTAGCCACACGGGAGCCGGGGCGGGGTGAGTCCTAACTCCGCAATTAAAATCTGGTACCCGAGCGAGAAACCACGGATTTCACGGATTTACGGATTTGGTTTCTCGCACTATTCGCAGCACTCCAGACGCTCCGGACGACCCTCGTATTAATCCGTAAAATCCGTGCAATCCGTAGTTCATTGCGCCCTGAGTTTTATCAAACTTCGGGTCGAAGGGGCAGGATGCATGGCGACGGAGGCCGGCGCTGAGTTAGAAATTACCGAACAGGTCCATTTGCGCGGCGTTGGCTTTAGGCAGGGCGTCCTGGACGGTGTTTTTAGCCTTGGGCCCCTGGGTTTTGGCTTCGGGCTTGATCGAGTGGAGCTCCAGATGGGAGAGGATCGACTTGGCGCGCTCGACCACCACCTTGGGTAAACCGGCGAGGCGTGCGACCTGGATGCCGTAGGATTTATCGGCGGCACCAGGGAGGATTTTGTGGAGAAAGATAATTTCATCGTTCCACTCGCGCACTGCGACGTTGTAGTTGGCGACGGCTGCGCGAGTATTCGCCAGATCGATTAGCTCGTGATAGTGGGTGGCAAACAGCGTCCGGCAGCCAATCACATCGTGGATGTGCTCGGCGACTGCCCAAGCGATTGAGAGACCGTCAAAGGTTGCGGTGCCGCGGCCGATTTCATCTAAAATGACTAACGAGCGGTCGCTGGCGTGATTGAGGATGAGGGCGGTTTCACTCATCTCCACCATGAATGTAGACTGACCGCGCGAGAGGTCGTCGGAGGCTCCCACGCGGCAGAAAATCCGGTCCACAATGCCTAAAGTGACGGCCTCTGCAGGCACGAAGGCACCTATTTGCGCCATCACCACGATGAGTGCTATCTGCCGGATATAGGTCGACTTGCCCGCCATGTTGGGGCCGGTTAGAATTTGTACACGGGCGCTATCGGGGTCCAGCTCGGTGTCGTTGGGGACAAACTTGACGTCGGTTAGGGTTTGTTCGAGCACCGGGTGACGACCGTTGGTGATGAACAAGCGACGCGACTCCTCGAGCACGGGCCGGCAATGGCGGTGATACTGGGCGACTTCCGCCAAGGCGCACAGCACGTCGACCTCGGCGATGGCGGCGGCGCTTTGCTGGAGCGCTGGCAAGTGGGTGATGGTGCGAGCACGCAGCTCGAGGAATAATTCTCCTTCGAGTTGTTTGGAGCGTTCCTCGGCGCCGAGCACCTTGTTTTCCATCTCCTTGAGCGCCGGAGTGATGTAGCGCTCGGCATTGGACATGGTTTGCTTGCGAGTGTAATCGTCGGGCACTTTTGCCAGATGGGAGGTGGTGATTTCGATGAAGTAGCCGAAGACGTTGTTGAACTTGATTTTGAGTGAGTCGATGCCGGTGCGCTGGCGTTCGTCGGCTTGCAGGCGGGCGATCCAGTCCTTGCCGCCGCTCGCGGCGCTGCGCAGCTCATCGAGTTCGGGCGACCAAGCGTCGCGGATGATGCCGCCATCGCGCAGGTTGGCAGGCGGCTCGTCTGCCAGCGCGGTTTCCAACATGTTGGTCAGGTCGGAGAAATCGTGGAGCCTCGAGGTAAGAGCCGCGGCGAGGCCGGCGTGAGTGCCGCTGAGGGTGGCAAGGTCCTCCTTGAGCGCAGGGATGTGGGACAAGGAAATAGCGAGTGACTGCAGGTCGCGGGCATTGCCGCTGCCTTGGGACAAGCGACCGGTGGTGCGCTCGATGTCGCGGATGCCCTTGAGTGCATCGCGGCATTTGGCCAAAAGAAACGGCTCCGCCAGCAAGCCAGCGATGAGGTCCTGCCTGGATGTTAGAACAGCAATATCCCGCAGCGGGTGCAAAATCCAGTCTCGCAGCAAGCGTGCGCCCATCGGGGTGGCAGTGCGGTCGAGCACACCTAACAACGTATGAGCCTTACCGGAGCGGCTGTCCACTAGGTCGAGGTTGCGCTGGGAGGCGGCATCGATGAGGACGTGATCGCTGCTGGCGCGCACCTGCGGCGGGTGGATGTGGCCGCAGGCGCGGCGCAGCTGATGGATGAGGTAATGCAGGACGGCACCGGCGGCACCGCTGGCGGCGTGGAGCTGGGAGCAGCCGAAGCCATCGAGCGAGTGGACGTTGAAATGATCGCGCAGCAGTTGGGTGGCGTGCTCGGGCAGGAAGGCATAGCCATCGTAGGTGAGGCTGTGACGCAGTTTGGCGAATTCCGCGCTCTGATGGTCCGGCACCAACAACTCGGACGGGCTGATGCGTGCCAATTCATCCTCGAGCTGACCGAAATCGGCGAACTCGGCGATCGTAAACTCACCGGTAGTGTGATCGACGCTGGCAAGTCCGAGGGACTTGCCGTGGCGGCAGACGGCCGCCAGGTAGTTCGGGCGTTGGTCGTCGAGCAGGGTCAGGTCGTCGATCGACCCGGCTGTAAGGATGCGGGCAATCTCCCGCTCAACGAGTTTGCCAGGTTTAGGATCAGACGTTTGTTCGGCGATGGCCACCCGCTTGCCGGCCTTGAGCAGGCGGGCCAAATAGCCCTGGGCGGCATGGTAGGGCACGCCACACATCGGGATGCCATTGCGGCGGGTCAACGCCACGTTGAGAATGGGCGCGGCGGTTTTGGCGTCCTCGAAGAACATCTCGTAAAAATCTCCGAGCCGGTACATCAGCAGCACATCCGCAGGCAAAGACTTCCGCATGGCCTGGTATTGGGCCATCATCGGCGTGAGTGCGGGCTCGGTCATGCCCGCAGTATGAACGCAATCCACCCTGATGAAAATCACCAAGTTGTCGACTCTCCGGCAGCGCTGGTGCGGGCCGCGCTGTGGATCCGATCCGCGCCAGGTGGTGGCGGATTCACGCTGGTGAGCCGTGAGCGCCTCGAGGCAGTCCTAACGCAACGTCAACCATCGAATGGCTGGCATTTCACACGCAGGAATTGCGGGTTGCCAAGATCTGGAGACTAGGCTAGCTTCCCGCCCGCAACAAGTCAGGCAACCGCCGGTCCAGCGCGAGCAACCGATCAACAACGTCGTGGGATTCCTAGATGCAATCAAACGCTGGCAGCTTGCGCGCCAAGGGTTCTCATCGGGCCGCAAACGCCGGGTTTACAGTGAAAACCCGGCCATCCAGGCCCTCGAAGAGAGCTTCACGGTAAAATTCGCTCTGTACGCCACCTTTGCCATGGCCAGCGTCGTACTCATCCTCAAGGCCGACGACTACGGCTCGGCCGAGGAGTCGCTGCGACGGGCGGTGTTTGGGTTGGTGCTGGCGCTCGCGGCAGTGGTGATGCTGCATGCCACGCGTCAGGCGCCCTGCCGTCGCAACAGCCGCATCACCCTCGTGCTAGGCGGCAACCTCGCCCATCTGCTCATCGTCAGCCTGATCCTGCGCCTGACCCAATCGACCGATTCGCCAGAGGTGCTCCGTTACCTACTGGTGCCATTTGCCTTAGCACCGATGCTGCATGGGGTTTTGCTCGGCCGCGTCGTGGGAACGTTTTCCGCAATTTGCGTCAGCCTCATCAGCAGCCTGCTGGTACCGCCGCAGGACATGTTGGGCTTCCTCACAATCAGCTTGGTGTCCGGGTTGAGCGCGGTGCTGCTCACTGGAACCGTGCGCAAGCGCGGCCAGTTACTGCGCGCCGGCATTCTCACCGGGGTGGTGTCGCTGATCATCGCGAACCTGTGGGGGCGCTTGGACCTGGTGTCGTGTTTTGGCAGCGGTACGATGGATCATCTGAAAGTTTTCTGCCTGGGAAGTGCCGCCGCCCTTGGCACGGCGGTGTTCGTGGCCCTTTTCATCAGCGGCCTGCTGCCCGTCTTCGAAGAACTCTTCCAGCTCACCACCGATATCAGTTGGCTCGAACTCAGCGACCTCAATCACACGCTGCTGCGCCAAATGCAACTGGAAGCCCCCGGCACCTTCCACCACAGCCTGGTGGTCGCCTCGCTGGCCGAAGCCGCCGCCGAGAAAATTGGCGCCAACGCGTTGATGTGCCGCGTCTGCGCGTATTTCCACGACGTCGGCAAGCTCAAAAAGCCGGCCTATTTCATTGAAAACCAGCAGGACGGTGCCGAAAACCCGCACGACGCGCTCACCCCCACCATGAGTGCGCTGATCATCATTGCCCATCTCAAGGACGGAGTGGATATTGCCGTGAAACACAAGCTCAACCCGCGCATCATCAACGTCATCCAAGAGCACCACGGCGATTCGCTCGTTCACTACTTCTACCGCCGCGCTCAGGAACAGAAAAAGACCAACCTCGACAAGGTCGACCGCGGCCTGGAAAACCCCGAAGACCTGCCACACGTCGATGAAAAAAATTTCCGCTATCCGGGCCAACTCCCCAGCACCCGGGAAAGTGGCATTATCGCTCTCGCCGACATGATAGAAAGCGCGTCGCGTTCGCTGCGCAAGCCAACGTTGGCGAAAATCCGGACGATGATTGAGGAATTGGTGCGCTCCAAGATGACGGATGGCCAACTCGATGATTGCCCGCTAACGCTCAGGGAACTAACCGTGGTCAAGGACAGCTTTGCCGCTACCCTGCGCAGCATGTTGCACGCCCGCATCGACTACCCGCGGGAGGATGACCGCGGCCCGCCCACGCCCAAGCGCAGCGAGTTACAGCGGCCCCGGCCAAGTGAAGGGGAGATCAACTCAAAACACCTCCCGCCGCAAGCGGCGGCCTCGCCCGCCTGAGTGCCAATCCCCCCAGACCCATCCCTATGTCGCTAGAAATCATCATTGGCAACCACCAACAAATCGTAGACATCCCGGAAACTTGGCTCACCGTCCTTGAGCAGGTCGCCGCGCAGGCCGCCACCCTCGCCCTCCACCACGCTGCCATTGACGATTCGCCACTGTGCCACCTCGCCACCATCGAAGTAGCCCTAGTGGATGACCTTACCAGCGAGCGGGTCCACCGCGAATTCATGGACATCGCCGGTGCCACCGACGTGATCACCTTTCATCACGGCGAAATTGTCATCGGCGCCGAAGTGGCTAAACGCCAAGCCTCCGAATATGCCGAACCGCTACCGCGCGAAATCCTCCGCTACCTCGTCCACGGCCTGCTTCACCTCTCCAGCCACGAAGATGACGAACCGGCGGCACGCCTAAGAATGGAAACCGCCCAAGAAGCCATCGTCGCCTCTCTGTGGACGCCCCAACTGGCGGAACGACTGGCCTGAGCCTGGCCAAGTTGGCAAAAAAACCGTCCGCCATCACTGGTCAGCAAACTCGATTTGGAGCTCGCTTGCTCAATCCTGAGGTTCAGGATTCGTGGGGTTCCTTGGCAGCGGGTTCCTTGGTCTTGACTTCAGTCGCCGCAGTGGTGATTTCACGTTCAAAGTCTTCGCGGGCTTTCTTGAACTCGCCCATGCTCTTGCCAACCCCGCGTGCCAACTCAGGCAGCTTCTTCGCACCAAACAGCAACATCACTATCAGCAAAATGACAATCCAATCTTGTGGCGAATTAATGAAGGCAAACTGGGTGTGCATGGCTTCAAACTAGGGGGGCACTTCCAGATGCGCAACCCGCAATCCTCAAAGCCGGCGACTTTTTTTGCAACGAGCGCGAAATATCCGATCCCTCCCCCACTTTACCATTGTCAAATGCGCTAGGCTCGTCGATGTGTGTACTCCAACCCGCCGCACCCATGTTTGAACCTCTCAAATCCCTAGTCCTGCCTGCTTGTCTCGCCATGCTTTGTGTGGCCTCCGTCGCCCATGCCGAGGTGGACGGAATCCGCGACAATGGCGCGTTCTTCTCCGCCCGGGCCAAAACTGAGGCGCTCAGTGGGATTGACGATATTGGCAAACGTTTCCGCAAAGATCTGGTGTACGAGACCTACAGCGCCATTCCACAAGACCTCAAGCAGGGCGTCGATCTGGCCGACAAGGCGGCGATGGGCCGCTTCTATGAGGAGTGGGCACTCAAGCAGGCAAAACAACAACGGGTCAACGGCATCTACATCCTGCTCGTAAAGGAACCGCCACATCTGCAGATTCTGGTCGGTAACGATACCCAGAAGCGTGCCTTCTCTCTGAAGGATCGCGACGAATTGCGCAGCCTGATGCTGCCTAAACTCCACAATAAGCAATACGACGAGGCCTTGCTCGAGAGCGTCCGCTTTGTCAGCGCCACCCTGCTGGCCCATGCGCCGACACGGGGCCGCACGCCTGTGGTCGGACACCGCTCCGAAGCGCCAAGCTCGTCGAACAACTGGCTCATCAAGGCTCTGCTCATCGGAGGAGCCGTGTGGCTAGTACTGCGCATCGTGCGCGCCGTGGCCGGCGGCGGCGGCAATGGCGGTGGCTATTCCGGCACGGCGATGACGCCCGGGGTCGGCGGCGGTGGCGGCGGGTTCATGAGCAATATGCTTGGCGGCATGTTTGGCGCGGCCGCCGGCATGTGGATTTATGACCAGTTTTCAGGCCGCTCATCCTCGTGGGGTGGCGGCGACACGGGATACGGCGGCGACAATGGAGGCAATGGCGACACGGGTTACTCCGGACAAGACACCGACTATTCCGGCTCAGGAGGCGACTATGGCGACAACGACTCTGGTGGTGGCGACTCTGGTGGTGGCGATTTCGGCGGCGGAGGGGATTTCTAAAGCCCCACCAAAAATTCAGCTTGAGCTTGGGCGGTAGAGCGGGCACTTTGCTGGCAACTTCCCATGGTCAGTCCCACCACCTTAGAAACCGCCTACGATTCGAAGATCGAAAGCAACGTCATCGTCACCCGCATTGATGCGGCAATGAACTGGGTGCGCAAAAACTCGCTGTGGCCGATGCCCATGGGCTTGGCCTGCTGCGCCATCGAACTAATGGCCACCGCGTCGGCGCGCTTCGACATTTCGCGCTTCGGGATGGAAGTGATGCGCTTTTCGCCGCGCCAGGCCGACGTGCTGGTGGTGTCCGGGACGGTCACCTACAAGATGGCGCTCGCGGTAAAACGGATATGGGACCAGATGCCCGAGCCGAAATGGTGCGTGGCGATGGGTGCTTGTGCGTCGAGCGGTGGGATGTACCGCAGTTACGCAGTGCTGCAGGGGATTGACCAATTAATCCCGGTGGACGTGTACATTTCCGGCTGCCCACCGCGACCCGAAGCCCTCATCGCCGGCCTGATGCGCCTACAAGAAAAAGTAGATAGCGAGCACGCACTGCTCGACCAAAAGCGCAGCATGCTAGCCTGATCCTCTTGGAGAACCGCTTACCCCGCACCGAAAACACCCCCATGGCCGCCGCTGAAGATGTAAAATTGCTCCGCGCAACCTTTGCCGAAAAGGTACTGGAGACGGTGGAATTCCGTGGCGAGCAGACGCTGCGGGTGGCCTTGGACGCGCTGCACCCGGTGCTGGAACAATGCCGTGACAAACTCGGTTACGCCATGCTTTTGGATATTTCAGCAGTGGATCACCTCGGGGAAAGTCCGCGGTTTGAGGTGGTTTATGAATTGGCCACCCTCAATGATTCCAAACACCTGCGGGTGAAGGTCAAGGTGGCCGAGGACGCCGCTGTAGCCAGCGCCGTGGATTTGTGGGGCGCGGCAGATTGGCATGAGCGGGAGGTGTGGGATTTGATGGGCATTCGCTTTGCCGGTCACCCTAATTTGCAGCGCATTCTGATGTGGGAGGGCTACCCGTATTTTCCGCTGCGCAAGGATTTTCCGCTGGCGGGCCTTCCCACCGAAATGCCTGATGTCGCCTTCAGCGGTGTGGCCCCCATGGAAGGCGGGCCATTTGTCGCCACCTCCGGCGCTCCTAACACCGTGCTGCGCGAACCGCGCTCACACGCCGCCGATTGACCTCCCGACTCACTTGAAGATTTACCCCAGCGTCGCAAGGGACGCAAAGTGGCATGGGCAATCGAGAAAAATCCTTGGCTCATCCTCAAGTTGAATGCCATAACATTCATCACTTTTTCTTTATCCGTGTATTCCGCGCAATCCGTGGTTTCTATCGTCCTTTCTAGCACCAGGCTCTAACTGTGCATTTTCCTCAACTGGCGCACATATGCCGCGGCCTGGCTCAAGCCCGCTGGCCGTGGGTGATTGCCGCGCAAATTTTGGCCATCCATGGCCTGATGACTTGGGCGGGCGGCCCACAACACGTACCGCAGTGGTATCTGGCGCTGGGTTTACGGCGGGAGGCGGTCTGTGACGGCGCTCTTTGGCAGGTATTCAGCTATGCTTGGCTGCACGGCAGTTGGCTACATGTCGTCACCAATGCGCTGTGCGTGTTGGTGCTGGGCAGCCGAGTCGAACAAATCCTAGGAAGCCGCGGGTTTTTACAAACCCTGGCCGCCGGGATCCTCGGCGGAGCTGTGGGCCACTTGCTGCTGGCTGACGGCGGCAGCGCGGCGTTCCCGCTGGTCGGCATGTCCGGTGCCGGCGTGGCTTTGCTACTCCTCATTACCACGCTATCACCTCAGGCGCGCATGTTCCCACTACCTGTCTCCGGCCGCAGCCTCGGTCTCGGCATCCTGAGTGCCGAGCTGATCCTTGCCCTGGCCAACCCAAAGCTCGGCTTGCCGGGCTTCACCATCCTCGGCAACGCTCTCGCCGCCCATGGACTGCACAGTTGGTTTGCCATCGGCCACGCCTGTCATGTCGGCGGCGGCGCGACAGGCTACGGGTTTGCCAAATGGATCTTGCGCCCCGGCCCGACCCTCCTGAGCCTGCGCCGTGACCGTAATCGCCGCGAGGCCAGAGACTCCCATAAGGTGACAGATAAATAGTAGAGAATCTTGTGGATGGTAGGGTTTTTGGTGGTATGGCAGCGGCGGTCATAGACGCGCCGCTACACTGCGACAGAT
>WBXD01000009.1 GCA_008932935.1 Verrucomicrobiota bacterium | reverse complement strand
GCCGGCACCGACGTGCAGATGGTGCAAGCCACCGATTATCCATGGGACGGCAAAGTCTCCATTACCGTGAACCCGGCCACACCCAAAACCTTCACCGTCAAGGTCCGCATCCCCAAACGCAATGTCAGTGAACTCTATACCAGCACCCCGGATGCCAACGGTGTCTCCTCCATCGCGCTCAACGGCCAGACCGTGACGCCCGCAATTGACAAAGGCTACGCCGTGTTCAACCGGGAATGGAAGGCCGGTGACAAAATCGAGTTGGTCCTCCCGCTGAAAATCCAGCGCGTCAAAGCCGGCAATCAGATTGCCGCCGACCGCGGCCGCGTGGCCCTGCGCTATGGTCCGCTGGTTTACAACTTGGAGAGCGTGGACCAGGATCTCGCTGGCATTTTGGAATCTAACTCACCGCTGACCACCGAATGGCAGCCCGACCTGCTGAAGGCCGTGAATGGCGCGCCCGAGGGTGTGATCGTCATCAAGGGTTCGTTCGCCACGGGCAGCCCGCTGCTGGCTATCCCCAACTATGCCCGTAACAACCGCAAGGTTGGCGCTCCGTCCATTGTGTGGGCCAAAGATCAATAAATCTGATTGTGCATCATCCTTATGCAACGATTCATTCAACTCATATTCATCGGCGCATGCTGTGCCATGCCGTCCCTAGTCCTCGCCGAAGTGAAACCCGCCCCACTGTTCAGCGACGGGATGGTGCTGCAACGCAATGCGCCGGTACCGGTCTGGGGCGTGGCTGATAAAGCCGAGGCGATCACCGTCACGTTCTGCGGACAGAAGGTCAGCGCGACTGCGGATGACCAGGGCCAATGGACCGTCACGCTCGCAAAGCTGCAACCCGGTGGCCCGTTCCCCATGACGGTGGCCGGCAACAACACGATCACCTTCGCAAAGGTGTTTGTTGGCGATGTCTGGCTGTGCGGCGGCCAGTCTAACATGGATATGAAGGTCGATAACTGTGATCGGGCAGACGATGCCAAGGCCACAACCACCCTGAATTTGCACCTGAGCGGCGGACAGGCGTGGAGCTTGTCTGACAAAAGCGTGAATGGGGGATTCAGCGGCACGGGTTACTGGTTCGGGCGCTATCTGGCGGAGCAAATGCAAGACCTGCACATCGGCTTGATCCAGTGCGCGGTTGGCGGATCCAAGGTAGGGGAGTGGAGTCCGGGCGGAGTGTTCTACAGGGCGCAACTGCAGCCGCTCATGCCTTACGCCCTCAAGGGGGTGGTTTGGTATCAGGGTGAGTCGAATGCCGGTGAGGCCTATCGGTATTCGCAGGCGATGGAAACCATGATGGCCGCGTGGCGTAAGGACTTCCGTAACCCAGTGCTGCCGTTCATCTATATGCAACTGCCACGCTTCAACGGACCTCCAAAGGACGATGCCATAGTTAACCCCACTCTGGGATGGCCGTTGCTCCAAGAGGCGCAGGTGTTTAATCTAACGACCCCCAATACCGCCATGGCAGTGTACTTCGATTGCACGGATGGCGAACTGCATCCTAAGAATAAACCCGATGGCGGCAAGCGGCTGGCCCTCGCCGCATTGGCCAAGGTTTACGGCCGCAAGCCCGCCGAGGACTACCTCTGCCCGGTCCTGCGGCAATCGACGCTCAAGGACGGGACGCTGACGCTCGAGTTCGACAACGCGGCCAAGGAGCTAATGGTCAAGGACAGTCCGGCGATTCGCCAGTTTATCATCATCTGCGAGGACGGGACACAGAAACTGGCCAAAGCCCGCGTGAACGGCAATAAGGTGATCGTTGACCTGACCGGCGAGAAGGGTTTGCCGGAAGTTTACTATAGTTTTAGCGACCACCCCTTGGGCAATCTCTTCAACACCAGCGGCCTGCCGGTCTCGCCCTTCCGTCTGGCAAAGCGCAAGCATGTGGTCGATGCGTGCAGCGGCAGCACCCTGACCATCCATCAGGACATCCCGTTTGGCGCCAATGCCCTGAAGCCAGGCTCCTATCGGATAGCCGGTTATACCATCACCAAAGCGGAGTATTACCCCAACAGCGCGGTCGTCCGGCTGACGGTGGACAAGCCGTGGACGATCGGCGAGAAACACACGCTGCAATTGCCAGGCTTCAAACAGTGGGACGGCAAGACGGAAGTCGCTCCGATCGAGTTCTCCGCCACCCCAGCCCCATTGGTTCCCGCTCCCTGATCCAAGCGGTTACTGCTTTATGAGCTTGCCATCGATGTTACAGCACCTTTTATTTGTCGCGCCGCCACCGTGGCCGGCACCGCGGCCCAAATCCGAACCGAGGGCGCGGTGCTCCGAGTCGCCTACACGCCCGCAGCAACCACCACCATCGACTGGTCCGTGCAGTTCGGCACTAAAATGCCGAAGATGACGCGCGGCTAACACCCACGCAGGGAAAGATCCACAAGCCAAGAATTCAACACCATGAAAAAAGACTATAAAGCCATTGGATCCATCACTTGGTCCGCAATCGCATTGACCGTAGGTCAGATGGAGTTGCGGGCTGAAGGCGCGCTGAATTATGACGCGGCGGCCATCAGCAAGGCCATGGAGGGGATCCAAAAGGCGGTGCCTATCGCTAAAGCCGATCCGAGCCGGCCGGTCTATCATATGATGCCTGAAGCCCAATGGATGAATGACCCAAACGGGGCGTTTTTTGCCAATGGCTGGTTCCACCTGTTCTATCAGTCCAATCCCTATGACGCGGGCTGGGGCCACATGCACTGGGGCCATGCCCGCAGCCGGGACAATGTCATCTGGGAGCGTCTGCCAGTAGCGGTGTGGCCTACGACCGAAAAGGGCGAGGATCACTGTTATTCCGGGAGCACGGTCCAGGACGGTAACGGCAACTGGCAACTCTGGTATGCCTCCGTGTCTCAGGTACGCGAAAAGGACAAGGACAAAGGGCCGCTGGATATGGTGTTCAACGGGCAGGTGATGCTTAAGCCGATGGACAAGGATTTCATCAAATGGGGCAAGACCACGGAGGATCCCGCTAACAAGCCGACGCTGCCGAGCACCCGCGATGGCTACGTCTGGAAAAGTTACCTCCGTGATCCGTCGTTCTTCAGCGCGGGCGGTCGCACGTTCATGATTCTAGGTGCCTCGGGCGCAGGAGCGCCCATTTATGAGGCGCTCAACAAGGAACTCACGCAATGGAAACACCGCGGGAGCATGTGCGATATGAACTTTGATTGCCCACAGATGATCCCTTTGGGAGCCAAGTGGCTCTACGCCTTGAATCGCGGCGAATACTGCGTCGGCACCTTCGACCCGCAGACGGCTAAGTTTACCAAGGAGACCGGGGGCAGGCTCGACCAAGCCGATAGCTACGCCCACATCAGCCACTCGACTGATTCTAAGGGTCGGCACATCACCTACTCATGGCTTCAAGATACCCGCGAGGCGAAAGGCTGGAACTGCTGTATCGCGCTGCCGCGGGTGATTTCGCTAGGCGATGACGGCCAACCCGTGCAGATGCCGGTGCCTGAATTAAGCAAACTCCACGGCACCCAGGAAAGCGTCACCACCTCCGCCGGCACCAAGGTGCTCAAGACCAGCGGCGATACGCTCGAGATCCGCGCGCTGTTCCAACAGGCGGACAAGGGCAAGTGCGGACTGCGCGTTCGCCGCTCCGAAGATGGCAGTCGGGCACTGGCTATCACCTATGATGGTGGCACGCTCGACGTGTTTGGAACCAAGGTGACGATCGCTCCACTAGGCGAGGGCAAGACGCTTTCCCTGCAGGTTTTCCTCGATAAGTCGATCATGGAAGTCTTCATCAACGGCGGCAAGAAGACTGTCGTCCGGGTGCTCTATCCACCTCTCGCAGATAAGGGCGTCGAGGTCTTCTCCGACGGCAAATCCACGACTGACGTCTGGCCGATGAAGTCAATCTGGCCCTAACTATAACACCACCATGACCACAAAATTAACGATAGGATTCGCAATGCTCGTGCTAGGCAGTTTGACTGCGGCCAGAGCGGATAACCCACCGCCGGCGCCCACCATCACCGGCCATTGGTCGAAATCGGATCCGGGTGAGGTGCCGGAGTTGGTATTGCAAACGGCCAGGTCGCTGCGTGAGAAGTATTTGGCGGATCCGACGCGACCGGGATATCACTTTGCCTGCGTGGATGGATTCTCATGGCCGGGCGATCCCAACGGTGCCTTTTATGCGAACGGACGTTATCATTTGATGTATTTGCGCTGGCAGACGTGGAGCCACATTTCCAGCAATGACCTCATTCATTGGCGGCACCATCCCGATGCCATTGAAAACGGCGCTTGGAGCGGCGGGGGATTCCTTGATGATGATGGCACGGCCTATCTGACATATTGGAAACTGGGTGGTGGCAGCGAGGGGATTGGCGTGGCGAAAAGCACGGATTCCACCTACGAACATTGGGAACAATTCAAAGACCCTGCCATCAAATCCACCGCCTTTGGCATCACGGAAACGAAGAACGCTGATGGCTCCATGACGGTGACCGGATCAGCAGACCCGTCTAACATCTGGAAGAAGAACGGCAAGTATTACATGCTCGGCGGCAACTGTCCGGTCCTCGACAAGTACGGACGCAAACCCGATTCTCCCGCGCAATTCACCGGCGATCACCTCTATCTTTATGAGTCAGCGAATTTGAAGGATTGGAAGTACAAGTGGGAGTTCTACCAACGCAATCCCGCATGGACAGATGCCAGTGAAGATGACATGTGCCCGAGCTTCCTGCCGCTGCCATCCAGCCCGGAAGGTGGCAAGCCGAGCGGGAAGCATCTGTTGCTTTTCATCGCGCATAACAGAGGTTGCCAGTATTATGTAGGAAAATACGACACCAAGGCCGATAAGTTCATTCCGGAAAACCACGGACGAATGACTTGGAAAGACACTACGACGTTTGCACCCGAAGCCCTCATTGACGGGAAAGGCCGCCAGATCATGTGGGCCTGGCTGCACGACAATCCCCGCGACGAAAAACAAAGAGGCTGGTCCGGTGCTATGTGTCTGCCGCGGCTTTTGTGGCTGGGTGCCGATGGCACACTGCGGATGAGACCCGTGCCGGAATTGAACTCCCTCCGGGGGGCTGTGCAAGCCGGTAATAACCTCACTCTGGCCGCCGGTGAAACCAAACGCTTGGACAAGGTCGTGGGTGATTCCTGCGAACTGGAAATCAACATCGCTCCTTCAACCGCCAAACGTGTCGGGGTGAAAGTCCGGTGCTCTCCGGAGGGCGAGGAAGAGACGCTGCTCTATTACGATGCGGAGAAGAAGGCACTCGTCTTTGATTCCACCAAGAGCGGCAAGGATGGTCGCATGGTCGTGGAAGCCGCCCCCTTTGCGCTGGCACCGAAAGAGCCCCTCCAGCTGCGGGTGTTTATCGATAAGTCGGTGATTGAAATATTTGCCAATGACCGTCAGGTGCTTAGCCGCCGCGTGTATCCTGACCGCAAGGATTCGCTCGGTGTCGTTCTTTTCGCCGAGGGCGGACAAGTACAATTCTCCAGCGTGAAAGCCTGGGAAATGATGCCCTCAAACCCATATTGATGTCGCATTATCTAACGAATATGCTGGCACGCCTCAGGACTGGTGTTAGGATCGTGGCCGGCGGCCTGTTGCTGGGATGCATGGGATTGCAGGCCCAGGCGGCCGCGCGGCGGCCGAACGTGGTGTTCATCCTTGCCGACGATCTCGGCTACATGGATATCGGCGCGAACAATCAGCAGACGTTTTATGAGACGCCTAACATCAATCGGCTCGCCGCGCAGGGCACCCGCTTTACCGATGGGTATGCCGCCTGCCCGGTGTGCTCGCCCACGCGGGCCAGTATTATGACCGGAAAATATCCCGCCAGGCTTCACCTGACAAATTACATTGGCGGCAGCAAAGCTGGCAAGCTGAAGCCGCCGCCGTTTGTCGGTCATTTGGCGTTGGAGGAAGTGACGATTGCGGAGACATTGAAAGAAGCGGGGTATGCCACGGGGTTCTTTGGCAAGTGGCATCTGGGCGGCGGGGAATCCCAGCCGGAGCATCAAGGCTTCGATGTTAACCTGGGTGGCGATGGGTCCGGCTTTCCACCCTCGTATTTCAGCCCCTATAAAAACTCCACGCTCAGCGACGGGCCGGATGGAGAGTATCTAACCGACCGGCTGACCGATGAGGCGCTCAAATTCATTGAGAGCCACAAGGACGAGCCGTTTCTGGTCTATCTGTCGCATTATGCCGTGCACAACCCGCAACAGGCCAAGGCGCACTTGATTGAGAAATACACGGCCAAGGCGGCGCGCTTGCCCCATTTAGCGGGTAAGGAGGTATTGCCAGGGAAGCTGGGGCGCCAAGTGCAGAACCAGCCGGTCTATGCGGCCATGGTTGAGAGCCTCGATGAGAGCGTCGGGCGCATTGCCAAACGCTTGGCCGAGCTGAAGCTGGATCAGAACACGATTGTGATGTTCATGTCCGATAACGGTGGACTGTCCACCTCGGAAGGCTCGCCCACCTCGAATTTACCTTTGTTGGGGGGGAAAGGCTGGCTTTACGAGGGCGGGATCCGCGAGCCGATGATCATCAAGGCGCCGGGTGTGACAAAACCGGGCACCTTGTGCCACACCCCGGTGATCAGCAACGATTTCTATCCAACGATTCTCGAGCTTGCCGGGCTGCCATTGAGGCCGAAGCAGCACGTTGACGGAGTGGGCCTGCTGCCATTACTGAAGGGTGCAGCGCTGCCGCAGCGTCCGTTGTTCTGGCATTATCCCCACTACAGCAATCAGGGCTGCGAGCCGTGTGGAGCGGTGCGCTTGGGTGATATGAAGCTTATCGAGTGGTATGAGGATGATCGGGTCGAGTTGTATAACCTCAAGAACGACCTTGGCGAAAACAACGATCTAGCTGCCAAAATGCCGGACAAGGCCGCCGAATTGCGCAAAATGCTCCACGACTGGCGGAAAGCCGTGGATGCAACCATGCCGATACCCAACCCGAAGGATGTGTCTAACAAATAAAAGTTGATATGAAGCAAGCCGTAAATAGGATTGTGGTATTTGGGTTATTGGCGGGCGGACTGATGGTCTGCGCGGCAGAGGAACCGGGAAAGAATGGGGGCAAGGCCATCACTGGTTTTGCGGCACGGGCCACCCATGCAGGCAATAAACTGATCTACAAGGATGGCGGGCAGACGATTGTCATCCAGGCCTGGGGCCGGGACAGCCTCCGCGTGCGGGTCACGCCTGATGGCGGCGGGCAAACCTCGGATTGGGCGCTGGATATTCCGCTTGAAAAGCCCGGGAAGATCGAGATCACTCCCAAGGCCGCCACGCTCCGCAACGGCAAAATTTCCGTTAGTATTCATGACACACCCAACTGCAACGGACAGATGCAGTTTTTCAGGCATGCCGGTGACAAGCGGGTTCCGATCCTGGGTGAGTCGGATGATGCCGTTGATGCTAACAATCCAGGCGCGCGCACGTTCAAGTCGGTGGGCGACGGCCTGTTTTCCTCCGAACTGCAGTTTGCACCGCATGAAGGGGAACGCCTCTACGGCATGGGTGAGAACGCGGTGAACGCCCCCAACAAGGTAAACCTGAAAGGCTGTACGATCGACCTCTTTCAGCGCCACATGAAAGCCGTCGTGCCGTTTGTGGTCTCCAGTGAAGGCTATGGGTTTCTTTGGAACAACCCGTCGCTGGGCAAGGTCGAGTTCGGCAAGGACCGGACCCGCTGGATGTCCAAGGGCTGCAAACAACTCGACTATTTCATCACCGCCGGCGATTCCTATGCCGACATCATGTCTAACTATGCGGATGCCACCGGGCACGCGCCGGAGTTTCCTTACTGGGCGTCGGGATTCTGGCAGTGCAAGAATCGCTACAAGGACCAGGAGAAGCTACTCAACGTGGCGCGCGAGTTCAAGCGGCGCAACCTGCCCTTGTCGGTGTTGGTCATTGATTTCTTCCACTGGGACGTCTTCGGCAACTGGAGGCTCGACCCGAAGTGTTGGCCCGACCCCAAGGCCATGGTCAAGGAAATGGATGAGATGGGCTGCCGGATCATGATCTCGCCCTGGACCCTGGTAAACGAGAAGAGCGAGAACTTCTCGTACATGAAAGAGCACGGACTGTTCACCGGTTCCATTGACGGGAAAAAAGACACCGTGAATGACTTTGGCCCGCACTTATACCAATATGATCCGACCAACCCGGAAGCCGCCAAATTCCTCTGGAGCAAATGGAAGCAGAATTACGTGGACCTCGGCATCCGGACGTTTTGGCTCGATCCGTGCGATGAATTTCATCAGATTCAGGATTACGACCAGGTGCGCTTTCACATTGGTACGGGCAAGGAATGCCATGCGTGGTTCCCGATAGCCCATCAGAAAAACATCTATGAGGGGTTGTTGTCCGCCGGCGAAAAGGAGGTGGTGACCATCTGCCGCAATGCCTGGGCCGGCAGCCAGCGCTACGGGGCCTGCCTCGCGCCGCATGATATCCAATGCACCTTTGAGGATCTGGAAATCTACCTTAAGGTTGGCCTCAACGTGATGATGAGCGGCGTTCCCTGGTGGAGTTGCGATACCGGCTTTATAAGTCCGGATAATAAAAGTCCCCACTTCCAGGAATTGATAACGCGCTGGTATCAATATGGGGTCTTCCTGCCCGTCTTCCGCACCCATTCCAGTCGCCCTAACAACGAGCCGTGGAATCTCGGCGACGAGACGACTTATAGCCATATCCGGGCCTCTCTGCTGCTCCGGGAACGGCTGCGTCCGTATGTGATGGACCAGATGAAACTGGCCACCAAGCGTGGATTGCCGCCGATGCGCCCGTTGTTCTTCGACTTCATGAACGACCCCAAGGCCGCGGCCGTGGAAGATGAATATATGTTCGGATCGGATCTGCTGGTTGTTCCAATAACCAAGTACGAGATGCGCAGCCGCGAGGTCTATCTTCCGGCGGGAACTGCCTGGACCGATGCCTGGACCGGTAAGAAAATCCCCGGCGGCCAGACGATCACCGCCGCCGCTCCGCTGGCGCATCTTCCCGTGTTCATCCGCGGCGACAAACCCGCGCTGCTGGCACTCTTTCATGACCTGGATGAACCACCCACAACTCCCGTCGGGCCCGAATCCTCGAAGTAACCGGGCAGCTACATCTTTGAAAACATGAACAACAACCAGAATAAGCCTAGATTAATATGAAATTGGTTTCATCCATGGTTTTACTGGCCGCGCTGGGTGCGGCTCCGGCTGCGCATGCGGATGTCAGGCTGCACCGGGTGTTCGCCGACCACATGGTTCTCCAGCGCGATAGCAACATCAATGTCTGGGGCTGGGCCGCTCCAGGCGAAAAAGTCGATCTCCAGTTCGGCGGCCAAAATTTGTCGGCTATAACCGATGACCAGGGCAAGTGGTCCGTCAAGCTCGCGCCGATGAAGGCGAACGCCACGCCGCGGATCCTGAGCGTGGCGGGCAAAAACAAACTTGAGCTAACGGATATTCTGGTGGGTGACGTCTGGTTGTGCAGCGGCCAGTCCAACATGGGTGTCGGCTTCAAGCGGCGCAATCCACCGCTCGATCCAGGCGAAATGAACCTGCCGAACCTGCGCTATTTGAACATTCCGAATCGATGCTCGGTGAAACCTCTCGAGGAGGCTCCCGGGTTGCAGTGGACGGTTTCAAGTCCCGAGACGGTCCCCACTTACGCATCAGTGCCGTGGTATTTCGGGCAAATGGTCCACCAGCAGACGGGCATTCCCATAGGTATTATCAAGGCCAACTGGGGCGGCGCGATTGCCGAAAACTGGCTGGCTCCCGACAGCATGAACGATGTCGCTGCCCTCAGTGGTTTATATGGCGAGTTCAAGAACAAGCTCAAGGTTTACGAGGAGAATTTGCCCCGCAACACGGCGCTTCTAACTGAATGGTCGCGGGCCGCTCAAGAGGCGCTGGCAAAGGGCCTGGATGTTCCCAGCATCCCCTCGGTGGATATGCACCCGGTTTACGCCCCGCCGGGCAAGCCCGGCTATTTTTGCATGTATAATGGCATGATCAGTTATCTCACCGGTTTTCCTATCAAGGGAGTGACATGGTACCAGGGCGAGTCCAGCGCGGACGACGGCCCGATCTACTATTACAAAATGCTCGCCCTTATCACCGGTTGGCGCAAGGCGTGGAATATCCCGCAGATGCCATTTTACTTTGTGCAACTGCCTAACATGGGCGGAGCCGGCGGCCTGCCGGACGCAAGCGCCAAAGGCTGGCCGCTGATGCGCGAGGTGCAGGCGAAATGCCTCGCCATTCCCAACACCGGCATGGCGGTCACCATCGACGTAGGGGACGAGGAACTTCACCCCAGAAATAAATATGACACCGGCCGGCGCCTCGCCGCCATTGCTTTGGCCAAGGATTACGGGGTGAAAATCGAATACCAGGCACCGGTATACAAGCAATGTGAAATCAAGGATGACAAGGTGATACTGTCCTTCGAGCTGGTCGGCGCCGGCCTTATGACAGGTCGCAAGGATGGACTCAGTCCTGCGGTTGAAGACCCTCAGGCCAAGCTGCGGGAGTTTGCGATCGCCGGAGCTGACAAGCGGTTCCATGCGGCGAACGCGCTGATCCAGGACGGTTCGGTCGTGGTATCGAGCCCCGAGGTGCCAAAGCCCGTGGCCGTGCGATATGCCTTTACGTTTAACCCTGCTCAGCGTAACCTCTACGGCAGGAACCGCCTGCCCGTGGCTCCGTTCCGGACGGATCAGTGGTAATGTTTTTTTAGGGGGATTTAATAACAACAAACAGCACAGGACTTGATGAACATGAACATGAAATCAATTTTACCCGCGGTCTTTACGGCTCTGCTGGGTGCGGCGCCGGCGGCGCATGCAGATGTGAAACTCCATCGGGTGTTCACCGATCACATGGTCATTCAGCGCGACATCAACGTCAACGTCTGGGGTTGGGCAGCTCCCAGCGAGAAGGTCAACGTCCAATTTGGCGGCCAGAACCTATCGGTTGTAACCGACGGCAAGGGGCAGTGGACTGCCAAACTCTCCCCGATGAAGGCGAACCCCATGCCGCAGACCCTAACCGTCACAGGGAAGAACAAGATTGAGCTATCGGACATTCTAGTGGGCGATATCTGGCTTTGCAGCGGTCAATCCAACATGGCTTTCGGTGTGGGTGGCATCAATACCCCGGAGGATATCAAGTCTGCCGATTACCCGCTGATGCGCTTTCGCGGTGGTTGGGGATGTTGGTCAGGCCCGCTTATGGAAGATCTGGTGGAAAAACCCTGGCATCGCGTTGCCATCGACGAGGATCTGGCCCGCTTGAAGGCGTGGAAACGCATCGTTCCCGACGTTAAGTCGATCGAGGATTGCCCAGGTGTCGGCTTCTATTTTGCGCGCAAGGTGCTCAAAGAGACCGGTGTTCCTATCGGCATTCTGGAATGCGCCATCGGCGGCTCATCTATCGAAGCCTGGCTGCCGCCCACTGCCTTCACCGACTATACGGCTGTGGCCTATCTCGCAAAACAACGCCAGCAGGCACTCGATAATTGGCAGAAAAAAATTGATGAGGACAAGGCGAAATGGGCGGATGAATGCAAGAAGAATCAGGCGGAAGGCAAGGAGGCGCCCAAAGCGCCGGCCATAGCACCGCATCCCAACGAGGATTTTCGTGGCCGCTGCGAAGTGAGCACTCTCTACAATGGCATGATTCATCCGTTGCTCCGGTTCCCCATCAAGGGCGTCCTTTGGTATCAGGGCGAGAACAACGGCGGGGAACAGCAAACCTATATCGACAAGCTCAGCGCGCTGGTTGGCAGTTGGCGCAAACTCTGGGGATATGAGTTTCCCTTCTATTATGTCCAGCTTCCCAACTTCGAGCAAGCCGTGGATGACCCGTCCGGCGGCAAGCCCGGTTGGCAGTTGATCCGGATGGGCATGCTCCAGGCGCTTAAAGTGATCCCCAAGAGCGGCATGGCGGTGACCATCGATGTCGGTGACCCCAAGGATATCCACCCTAGGAACAAACGCGATGTCGGCGAGAGACTGGCGCTGTGGGCATTGGCCAAGGATTACGGTAAGACCGCCCTGGTGTTTAGCGGGCCACTCTATACCGGCATGCAGATTCAAGGCGGTAAAATCCGCCTGACCTTCGACGGCACCGGCAGCGGCCTGATGGCCGGCAAGAAAGACGGCGTCGATCCGGTGCAGGCCGATGCGGGTGCCAAGCTCCAGCGTTTTGCCATTGCCGGTGAGGATAAGCAATGGGTTTGGGCGGATGCCGTGATCGACGGCAAGACGGTGCTTGTTTCAAGCCCCGCAGTGGCGAAGCCCGTGGCTGTGAGATATGCCTATAGCCGGAACCCGCAAGGTGCCAATCTCTACAACAAGGAAGGCTTGCCAGCCTCGCCATTCCGCTCCGACAACTGGGAAGATACACGCCCTTAAAACAACCAAAACAATTATCAGGAGGACCTAAACCGCCATGAAGAGAATTGCCACATTAGCCAAAATCGCTTCGGTACGCCAGCGCGGATTTGCCTTGGTCGTGACGCTCGCCTTGATGGTTCTTCTGACCGTTATTCTAGTAGGATTGTTAAGTCTCTCGGCGGTCTCACTGCGCACCAGCGGCGCAGGCGAGGCGATGGCCACGGCAAGGGCGAATGCCCGCATGGCGCTCATGCTGGCGCTTGGCGATTTGCAAAAATCGCTAGGGTCGGATAAAGCCGTTACCGCCCCCTCTGAGATCCTTAAGAGTCCGGGCAAATCCGGTCTCACAGGGGTTTGGAGTTCGTGGGACTATAACCCTGCCTCTGCCAGCTTGGATTATATCGCCCCCAAAACCCAGATAGCAACCGCCAGCAATGCCGGTGGTGGCTTCAAGCGCTGGCTAGTTTCCTGCCCTGACCCAAACGCTGCAACCCTGCGTGATTTCGGCAATTCCCCGTGGTCCGGGACTCTCATCACCCTGGCTGACAAGGCGACCTTCGGCGGGGTATTGCCTGACGGCCGTCCCATCGTCGCGGGCAGGGTGCCCATTTCCAAAAATGGCAAAGAGCTCGGGGCCTACGCCTGGCACGTCTCCGATGAGTCCGTCAAGGCGCGCATCAATCTCTATCGGGATCCTCGCTCCACTCCGACCCTCGCCCAACAGAGTGCCCTGCTCGCGGGCCACCGGCCCGATGCTACGGTCTTGGATAAAGCATTGAATTTTCTCCCGAAAGACACGACTCAGCAGGAATACAAAGAATCCAATAACGGCGCGCCAAAAATCACGAGTCTCGGTCAGGTTGAATTGCTCGGTGGCCAAGCATCGTCGCGGGATACCATCAGGAAATTCCGCAACGACGTGACTCCATACTCGCTTGGCGTGTTGGTGGATGTCCGCAAGGGCGGCCTCAAGCGGGATCTCTCATCCATCTTTGAGATGTACTCCGCGTCTGGCGTGGTCGATCTGCCCCCGGAATATAAGAATAAGGGTTTGTACGTATCCACACACGGCATCACCGGGAAATCCGATCCTCAATGGAACACGCTGTCCGCATACTATAACATATTCCGGAAAATCACCAATATCAATTCCTCGCCGACCTATGCCCAGCCTCCTCCGGCCAGCATCACCATGCCGGCCATCGGCAGCCAGCCCACACAGCCCGTCGGCTTCGTGCCCGTCCCGGTCATTGCCAAAATGCAGGTCCTCTTCAGTATGGTGGGACGCAATAACCACTGGGGCGGTGCCAATGACACCAAGATCCACCTGATGTTCACCCCTCTAGTGACCCTGCACAATCCTTACAATATCAAGCTTTCATTCGATTTCATGGAGGTGGGATTTGACAGCATGCCGATTGGGTTCCAATTCACGGTCGGCACTGGCACCAATGGACGTCTTGTTCCCTTTAACGAACTCTATGACGGCGGCGGCCGCACGGGGGGCTATATCAATAAGTCGATCGTGATGAAAATCGCGAATTGGAGTGACTTTGACAAAACCACCAGCAGAACCCTTTCGGCTGCTCAAATCGAGGCTGAATCGACTGCCGAAAACAGCCTGCCCAAGACCGGACCGATTATCATGAATCCGGGCCAAACCCTCATCTGCGCGCCGTATTTGAATCCAGCCGAATTCTTCAACACCAACGGGGAAGGAAACCCTGCTCTTGGATACGGCGGCAGCACCTTTTTCGACTATGCGAATTCCTTGAGCCGATCGCTCAAGGGAAAGCCGGGATACACCGGTCCATCCATCGGTCTTGATTTAGATTGGCTCGATCCGTATCAAGTGCGTGGTGCCGGACCAACGTTCGAATGCAAGAGGAATGATCCGGCCACTTCCTCCATTAGGGTGGTCTGCGGACCGACGATGCCCACCCAGGGTGGCAGCGCCACGTTCGATGTGAAAGTGAAAATAGGCGTCGGTACGACCGTGCGCGACTACGGTGGCATCCGCTTTGAATACCCGGCTCTATCGGATTTAAATGGCACGCTCAAGACCGTGACATACGATACGACTGCCTTGAAGGCTTTTGTTGACTGGAATGACCCGATAAAAAGTCACCCCAACGCTCAGCCCTTCGCACTGTTTTCCGCCTATGCCCGGACAACCAGCGGGGGGGTCAATGAATCGGGTGTCCGCTCTAAGGTCAGCGTCCCCGGCAACGCCTTGCTCAATGGCCGGTTTGCAGGCAAGCCGTTCCTGTTCAACAATCCCGCGCTGCCCATTTCCATGGCCAATTTGAAAAATAGCAAATTGGGAGGCCTGGCGTATGAGTTGAGCCTCGAGCCCGTGACGACGAGCAGTCTCATTAAGCTTTTACAGAGCGACGCCACCAACCGCACACGCTACCTCACCGGCAACACGAACACCCTTGGCACCAAATCCGGCAGTTATCTGGAACTTCCGTTAGGGCCAATGCAAACCATCGCGGATTTCCGCCGCTCTAACGCCCTGGCTTCGCCATTTGCACCGAGTTTCGTCCAGCCGGTTGGAAATTCCACGGCTTCTCCGCTGATGAAGACCAGCAAGGTTTCCGACCCCGGCCCGGATGGATACAATCTGCTCGATCACTCGGTGCTCGCCAACCACGCGCTCTATGATGGGTTTTACTTCTCGACTTTCGCAACCGACGGCGCAGCGCCTGATGCCGTGTTCAGTGGATTCATGGCTGGAACCCGGACCCTGGCTGCGCAAGCGTTCCTATCCTATTTGCCTGAGGGAATGATGGCGCAGGACGCCGCGAAAGCGTTATTTTCTGGTGGCAAGCCGAAAGCCGACGCCTATAAATCGGCGGCCCAATATCAGATGGTGCAGGGACCATTCAACGTGAACTCGACCAATGTGAATGCCTGGAAGGCGAAGCTCGCATCCATGAGAGGCAGCAACGTTCCCTACCTGTCGTTGCTTACTGGCGCGAAAACCCTCCAGCCCTCGACGGATAATCCCATCTTCCCAATGTCCTTGCTGAACGCCGCGGCTAATGATCTCAGTCTGGGTGTGGCCACGGATACGGGCAAGGAGAACCGCTGGAACGGATTCCGCCAACTCAGTGCTACCGAACTCGATACTCTTGCCAAGTGCGTCGTCGATCAGGTGAAATCCCGCGGCCCGTTCCTCTCCTTGTCGGAATTCGTGAATCGCCGCATCGGATCTGACAGCGATTTGACCCGCCGAGGTGCGCTGGAAGCCGCGATCGAGGCTTCCGGTATCAACAACGGCAGGTTCACCAATCAAATCCCCATCCAAGCTGCCGATATATCCGATCCCGCTATCTACGGCTTCCAAACCCCCACGGTCGTCACTGGCAATCCAGCAGCTGGAGCGCCAGGATGGATCTGCCAGGGCGACCTGATGCGCATCCTCGAGCCTGCCGCAACCGTCCGCTCGGATACCTTTGTCATCCGCGTGTGTGGTGAAGCGAAGGACGGCGACAAGGTGGTCCGTGCCTACGCCGAGGCGGTCTGTCAGCGGATCCCCGAGTATGTGGATCCGGCAAGCTCTCCCGCAGACGTGGATCTGAGCGGTACCTCATTCCCGCTGGCTAACACAAGATTCGGCCGGCGCATGCAACTTGTATCGTTCCGTTGGCTCTCACTCACTGAAATTTAAATTTGCCGTGCTCGCTCAAAATTATACAACGCTGATTGCCATTTTCCTGCTGACTGCGTTAGCCCATTCCCAGGAAGCCAAGCCATCCAAGGCGTCGCTATCTATTCGTGCCTTCATGCATGACCCGTCAAGCACTGCTGCGCAGATGTATCTGAAGGATGAAAAAGGGCATATGGTCAAATTGAACCTAACGCCAGAGGATCTGGGCATGCCGCAGCTAACGATTCCTGTGGATGGTTCATTGATACTCTTCAACACGGCAGGCGTTGATCCAAAGAACCCGGAATCGATCGTCGCCGCACAGGTTGCGGTGCCGAAAAACATGCAACGCGCCATCGTTATTATCATTCCCGGTCCCGCAAACTCATCGCCAGCGTACCGCATGGTTTTGATAGATGATTCAGCCGAAGCCTTTCCACCAGGGGCATCCAAGGTGCTGACGCTGGTCTCGTTTGATACCGCGCTTGAAGCGGGAGAGCATAAGGTTCTCTGCAGTCCGGGCAAAGTTACCAATGTGGCGGCTGTCAAAAAGCTCGATCCGTACAACATGGCGCAAACTGATTTCTACTTCAAGGAGAATGATGCCTGGACTGTCTTCAGCGAGTGCAAGATGAAATACATCGATGCTTACCGGCAGATTTTCATTGCCTACATCAGACCCGGAAGCAAGGCTCCGGAACTAACGACGCTCATCGACCTGATGCCGAGGGCGGCCTCTGCCAAATAGCACGAATCCACTGCTGCCAGCAGATTTATCCGGTCATAACATCAATCACAGTCATGAAATATATAATCACGGAATCAATCAATCTGCCATCTTCACCCCCATCATGGATACTGGCGCTCGCCTTGGCAGCAGCATTTTCTGCAGACATCAGCCACGGGGCATCCGCGCCGCTGGTGGCGCTGCAGGCTGCCAATTTGCCGGAAGGACCGTTGGCATCGTGGGATAACACCGGCAGCTTGAAGGGTGTCTTTAAGAACGATGGCACCAATCCACAGGTTAAAGTGATCGACGGTGTGAAGGCCGTGGATTTCTCCGGCAAAGACCACATGCTGGCCGATTTCAAGGCCTCTGCCGGAATCGTTGGCAACCAACCGTGGACCGTCATCGTCAAGACCCATTGCCGGAATCTGGGCGATGAGCGCACGCTGGTGTCGTGGGCTAACCGGCCGGACAACTGCCTGGAGCTGCAATACGGCGACTCTACCCAATTTGGTGCCATCGGCACCTGGAGTGGCAACGTGTCTGGTTGGCTCGAAAACCTGCCTGCAAAAGACACCTGGCACACGTTCATTTACTCATACGCGGGCGGCCCAGACGGCGAATTCCATGCGTGGTGCGACGGAAATCTGCGCGTGAACCGCAAATTCTCCCTGTCCATCAAAGCCGACCGGCCGTTGGTGATCGGCGCGTGCATGGCCGGGGATCCCGCTGCAAATGTCGGGTACACCCATCACATCGATGGCGCCATCGCCAGTGTCCAGGTCTATGATCGCGGGTTCACCACGCTGGAATGCTGGAATGCCAGCGGCTTCCAATCCGCCCATTTAATCGCTCCGCTCCACGGCGCTGTTCTGGATGCCGTCACCACCACGCTGCAGTGGGAAATGGGCAGTTCGGGTGTGGTTGCCTATGCCTTGCATGTCGGCACCACAAAATCACAGTTGGACCTTGCACCTAAAAGCCAAGTGGCAACCAAGGATACGTTCCCACTCGTCGTTAGCAAACTAACTGAAACTCAATACGGGCCGTTGAAGTTGGCTCTCGGTACAACCTATTATTGGAGAGTCGATCAGCTCGATGCTTCGGGGAAAGTGACGCAAAAAGGCCTGGTGGCCGAGTTCAAGACCGAAACTGGCAATGCCGTCAAGCCGGTTCCCGCGGATAGTTATATCATGGTTGAGGGCGGCAAGCACGAGTTGTCATGGACGCCGGGCAAATACGCCACCAAGCAGAATGTATACATCGGTGAGTCCGCAGCAGAGGTGCTCGCCAAGAAGACCCCGGACTTTGCCGGCTTGGCACCGACGGTGGCATCCATCAGCTTGCCAAACAAGAACCTTGCACCGGGCAAGAGCTATTTCTGGCGGGTGGAATCCACCAACAGCGCTCCCTTGTCTGCCTCGGCAGGTGAGGTGTGGAGTTTCCGCAATGTCAAAAAGAAACTTAAGGTGTATATATCTTCCGGACAGTCCAACTCGGTCGGTTGCAGCATGGTCACACCCATGCCTGACAAATACAAAGGCTATAACAAGAACGTCATCGTCTTCGTGCGCGGCGAGTGCCGCCTTGGCGAATACGGCTGGGCCTATCTGCGGGACGGGCTCGGCTCCGGCTTCGGCGATCGGGATGGCAAGGGCACCTTTGGCCCCGAGCTCCTGTTCGGATACACCATGGCACCGCAGGATCCCGCGCAGGTGATGGCAATCGTCAAGATCGCTTGGGGGGCCACCAATCTCGGTGTGCAATGGCGCTCGCCGAGTGCGGGTGGCGTTACCGGCAACCTTTACACCAACTGGGTGAAGTTCTACCAGGAAGCCATGGCGAAGCTAGACCCGGCATTCGAACCCGAGGTTGCCGGCATGCTCTGGATGCAGGGCGAGTCCGATGCATCCGACAAGAAAATGACCGCCGACTACGCGAAAAATCTAGCGGCTCTGATCAAGGACGTCCGCGCGGAGGTGAAACAGCCCGACATGCCCGTCGTGCTTGCGCAGATCTCCAAAACCGCGGCATGGGGCCCGGATCTTGGCGACGGCCTTCGCGCCGCACAGTTGGAAGTAACAAAATCCGTGCCGCACACCGCCACTTTCGCGACCGACGATTACAAGCTCGGCGATCCGTGGCACTATGATACCGCGGGCATGATCTCCCTTGGCGAACGCTTCGCCAAGGCGATGCGGACCCTCGAAAAGAACTGAAAAACTTTATTAACAACAGAAAACGAATCATAGACATGAGACACATTACAAAATTGACGGTGGTGGCAGGGTTGTTGGCAGGCGGCCTGCTGGCCTGCGCGCAAGAGGTAGCGGTGCCGGCCATGCCGGCCAATCCGCCGCCGGCATGGCTGACCTATCATCTGATTCACCCCGGCCCGGGCGGGGCCTTCCCGGGAGATCCAAATTGTGCCTTCTACTGGAAGGGCAAGTATCATCTCCACTATATCTACAACCACGAGGGTATTAACTTCGCCCACGTTACCAGCGACGACATGGTTCACTGGAAGTGGCAGCCGACGTCCCTCAACCAGAAAGCCGTCGGCCATGGCATGTTCAGCGGCACGGGCTTCTTCACCAAGGAGGGGAAACCCGCCATCATCTATCACGGCTGGGGGTCGAACCGCAATCAACTGGCCATCGCGCAGGACGACAAGCTGGAGACCTGGAGCAAATCCTATCCGCTCGAGCCCAAGATCAAGCCGGGACAGGACGGTGACAAGATTGCCAACTGGGATCCGGATGCGTGGCTCGATGGCGACAATTACTACGCGCTCTCCGGCGGCAGTCCGGGCAGCGGCAAGCCGCCCACGCTCTTCAAGTCGGCAGATATGAAGAATTGGGACTATCTTGGCTTGTTTCTCGATCACGACATGCCGGGCGTTCAGAAGGACGAAGATATTTCCTGCCCGAACTTCTTCAAAATCGGCAATAAGTGGATGCTCCTGTGCATCAGCCATAACCTCGGCTGCCGCTACTACCTCGGCGATTGGAAAAACGAGAAATTTGTGCCAGACTTTCATGCGCGCATGACATGGAACGGCCGGAATTTCTTCGCTCCAGAATCTGTGCTGACCAAAGACAAGCGCCGCGTGATGTGGGCTTGGATCATGGACTGGCCAGTGGTTCCCACTGGCGTGCAGTCGCTGCCGCGCGAACTTGACCTTCCGAAAGACGGAGCATTGCGCATCAAGCCGTTGCGCGAACTCGAATCCCTCCGTTACGACGAAAAACAAGAAAAAAACATTTCGGTCAAAGGCAATGTTGCGTACAAGTTAGAAAAAATCAGCGGCAACACACTTGAGTTGGCTATCACATTCAAAGCGCCTGCGGCTAAAGAAGTCGGTCTGAATGTTCTGTGTGACAATAATGGCGAAAACGGCTTGAAGATTGCGTATGTGCCGGAAACCAAGCTGTTACAGGTGGGCAGCGTGCCGGCACCCTTTGAGCTGAAGCCAGGCGAAGATCTCTCCTTGCGCGTGTTCATTGACAAGAACCTGGTAGAAGTATTCGCCAACGACCGTCAAGCTGCCGTAGCTGCCCGCCCGTTTGCTCCTGAAAATCTTGGGATCAGCCTGTTTAGCACCGGTGCTGACGTCGCGGTCAAGCTGGTCAAGAGCTGGAAAATGAAATCCTGCTACGCCGAACGCTGAGACCACGGGCACCGTAAACCAGAAACAACACAATCCTATGAACATACCTCCAACACCCGCTAAAGTGGTCTCGAACGCCGCCAAACCCGTTTTCAACCTTTACCTGCTCGGTTGCACGCTCGTCGCTGCTCTCGGCGGATTGCTCTTCGGCTTCGACACCGCAGTCATCTCCGGCACCACGGATGCCTTGCGGGCCAAGTTCGTCCTCAGCGATGGTATGCTCGGCTTTACGGTGGCCAGCGCTCTCATCGGCACCATCATCGGCTCGATCGGTGCCGGTCGACCGGCCGACGTCTTCGGACGCCGGGGGGCTCTAGCCGTACTGGGCGTGATTTATTTCGTATCTGCCCTTGGCTGTGCCTTCTCGTGGGATTGGTGGTCGTTCATTTCCTTCCGCTTGCTTGGAGGTTTGGCGGTGGGTGGAGCATCGGTCGTCTCGCCGCTGTACATCGCGGAGATTTCGCCGGCGTATTGTCGCGGACGCATGGTTGCCATCACTCAGTTCAATGTGGTGCTCGGAATCCTACTGGCATATCTATCTAATTATCTGATTGGTGGCATGCATCTTGGCGAGAACGAATGGCGCTGGATGTTCGGAATTATGGCAGCGCCCGCGCTGGTGTTCTTCCTGCTTATCTTCCTCACGCCGCAAAGCCCACGGTGGCTGGTCGGCCAGGGACGACTGGATGAAGCCCGCGGTGTGCTGCAACGCTGCGGCTCGGATACCGGCAACGTCGATGATGAAATTCGCGAGATCCAGCACTCGATGGATCTAACTCATCACAGCTTGCGTGAGCAGTTCTATTGCCGCCGTTATATGAAACCTATCATGCTGGCCGTGGCCATGGCTTCCTTCAACCAGCTCTCGGGTATCAATGCGGTGCTCTACTACACACCGTCTATCTTCAAGGCGGCCGGCGCAGGCGTGGAATCCGCCCTGCTTCAATCTGTTATAGTCGGCTTTACCATGCTGGTCTTCACCATGGCTGCTCTGGTTATCATCGACCACTTCGGCCGCCGCAAACTCATGATCGTCGGCTCGATTGGTTACATTATCGGTCTCACCGGGGCGGCTTATGCCTTTTACGCGAAAGTTGATGGGCCGCTGCTGTTGGTGAGCCTGCTGATTTTCATTGCGGCGCACGGCTTTGGGCAAGGTGCGGTCATCTGGGTCTTTATCAGCGAGATCTTCCCAAACCGGGTCCGCGCTCGCGGCCAGGCACTTGGCAGCTTTACCCACTGGGCGATGAACGCCGCAATTTCATGGACTTTCCCGATGATTGCCGCGGTTGCCGGTTGGACGGCCTTCGGCTTCTATGCGCTCTGCATGGTTGGCCAGTTGGTCTGGGTGCTGCTGGTCATGCCAGAGACCAAGGGCATCTCGCTGGAAAAAATCCAAGAAGAATTTGGCATTGAGTAATTCCCATTACACGGTGCCAGCAGCGTGTTTTTTGGTCATGGCGATGGTGGCGGCGGATAGTTGCGCGGAAGAGGTAGGAAAAATAGACGTCCAGAAGCTCGTCAGCGATTATCGTGCGGTTATAAAAAGCCATGACATTGGGATTTATTCAAAAGCGGCTCTGGAGTTTAGAAAGGGGATCATCGCCAATGATTCCCACAGGCCGATCTTTCACTTCACCGGCCCTGAAAGCTGGATCAACGATCCCAACGGTCCGATCTTCTACAAAGGCAAATGCCATCTTTTCTATCAGTTCGACCCCATCGTCAACGGAGGGCGCAGCGGCCGCACTTGGGGGCATGCGGTCAGTGATGACCTGGTGCACT
Source organism: Verrucomicrobiota bacterium (assembly GCA_008932935.1). GTDB lineage: Bacteria > Verrucomicrobiota > Verrucomicrobiia > Verrucomicrobiales > Akkermansiaceae > Luteolibacter. Next base: position 8,938 of record WBXD01000009.1, on the reverse strand, counting down.
GGAAGGATTGGCCGGGCGTTCCCTGGCCCGATACGCAGTATGACCGCAGTGGCGTTTTCTCGGGCAATACCGTGGTTGACGACGGCAAGATCAAGGCGCTCTACAGCGGCAATGTGAATGGGTGGAGTGAAACCTACGGCATGCTGGCCTGGAGCGATGACGGAGGCATCACCTTCCAGAAGCAAATGGTCATGCCGAACAGCGACCGCCCGAATGCGACCTCTCCCGTGCATTGGGATGGTCAGGTCTGGAAGGACGGAAACCAGTGCTTGCAGTTGATCGGCGGAACGACCGGCTCGCAGGGTGCCGACTTTCTCTGGAAATCTCCGGATCTCGTGCATTGGACGTTTATCAACCCGCTCTTCGTTTCCGCTACGGCTGCCTTCTTCGAGTTGCCATATCTGATCCCGCTGGACGGCAGGCATGTGCTAATGAGCGGGGCGGGATTAAACCCATATTGGATAGGTTCCTACGACGATAAACTGCCTGTTTTTCTTCCCGATAAAAACGAGCCTGAAAGCTTTGATGCGGGCACTTACTACTCATTCAATAACGTCACTGTCGGCGAAGGCGTGGCAGTCCCTCTCAAGGGTGTTAGCGGAAGTGCGCTGGAGATCGTCTCAAAGTTCTCCCCCGGTAAGGCGAAGCGGTTTGGAATCAAAGTGCGCGCTTCGGCAGACGAATCCGTCAGTCTGCCGGTGTGGTTCGACAGTGCCGGCAGCGAATTTGGATCTGGGGATAGGAGTAGGAAGTGCTACCTTAAGCCGGGTGAGGATGTGACAATGAAGATTTTTGTGGATCAATCGATCATGGACGTTTACGTCGGTGGCAGGGTAATGACCAGGTGTACGCTAACGATCCGGCCGCCCAGCTCATCGTGCCTTTTGCCGAGGGTGGCGCAGCTGTCCTGAAATAAATAAATATCTGGCAAATGAAATCGATGTGGGACAAACCGTAGGATGCTTTACAATGATTTGGAAACAGATACGCCAGCGCTGCCTCTGCAATATGTTTAACATCAAGTGCATGATTGTGTCAGGCCTGGCACTTGCCATGGCGGGATCGCTGCAGGCGGCGCTAACGGTGAACAACCTATTCGGCGATCACATGGTGCTGCCACGCGATAAGCATGTTAGCGTATGGGGAACCGCCGAGGCCGGCCAAAGCGTGAGCGTGACATTCGCAGGACAAAGCCTGTCTTGTAAAACTGACAAAGAGGGCAACTGGTCCGTCAAGCTCGCGCCGATGGCAGCCAATGCCGTCCCACAGGATCTGACAATTACAGGCGGAAACACGTTGAAAATCACGGATATTCTGCTGGGCGATGTGTGGGTGTGCAGCGGACAGTCTAATATGGAGTTCAAGCTCGCCAGTTGTAAGGCCGTGGCGGATATCAAAGCTGCCAATATGCCTCAGATCCGCTGGACCTCGGTGCCCGGCCAAGAGGGCGCGCAACCGATGACGAATGTGCCGGATGGCATGAACTGGCACGTCATGTCGCCAGACAATGCTGGCGGGTGTAGCGCGGTGGGCTTTTACTTTGCCCGGAAGGTAAATGCAGCAACCCAGGTTCCAATTGGGGTGCTCTGCAGCGCTCAGGGTGGCTCATGCATCGAATCATGGCTGTCGCCAGAGGCGATTTGCAACTATCCGCAAAATGCCGAGTTGGCGCAAAGGTATCACGCTGCGATTGACGGGTGGCGGGATTCTCTGCCGCTCGATGACCTCGGGAAATGGCTCGTGCAAATCGGTAAGCCACTCGCTGATGCTGGCATCTCCCATCCTGCCCTGGCCAAACTCAAACAATGGCAAACGCTGGCAAGTGCCGCGGTGGCTCACAAAAATGAGGCTCCAGCCCCGCCGGATGTCGATGATTTAAAAAAGTGGCTGGCCAGCCAGAATGTGCCGCTACCGGCAATGCCTGAAATTCCCGGGCATCCGCTGCTCAGGCCAAAGTGGTTTCCGGGAGCGCACTTATACAATGGCAGAATCGCCCCGCTAACCAAGTTGCCGATCAAAGGTATGCTCTGGTATCAGGGAGAAAATGGCAGCGGCAAGCTCTATTATGATCGCTTTAAAAGTATGATCGAAACCGATCGCAAGCAATGGCAGGATGAGTTTCCCGTCTATTTCGTGCAATTGCCCAATATGGAGGAGGATAAGAATGTTCCCCAGGGCGATGTGGTTGAGGGCTGGCCAACCACCCGCATGCAGCAGTTAAAGTGTCTGCAAATTTCGCGCACTGGAATGGCCGTGACCATAGATGTTGGAGATCCCAAGAATCTGCATCCAACCAATAAGTGCGACATGGGCGAGCGCCTGGCACTGTGGGCACTGGCCAAGGATTACCACAAGAAGATCGCTTTCAGCGGCCCGCTCTATCAAAGCATGCGCATTGCCAACGGGAAAATCATCCTGTCTTTCGACCACGTCGGCAGCGGCCTGATGGTCGGCAGGAAGGACCCATTCAAGCCAGCAGTTGAAGATATGGGCGGCAAACTCAAGCGCTTCGCCATCGCCGGCGAAGATAAAAAATGGGTCTGGGCGGATGCTGTAATCGTCGGCGTGACCGTGCGGCTCTCAAGCCCGGAGGTGCCGCGGCCGGTGGCCGCGCGTTATGCATACAGCGTAAATCCGGCAGGATGCAATCTCTATAACCAAGATGGCCTACCCGCCTCGCCGTTCAGAACGGATAATTGGTGATTTTTTTGACAATAACTAGGATATACACACTCCACACAACGATGAAAAAACAGATACATCTATTAAATACGGTTTCCCTCACGCTGTTGGCCGTGCTGGGAGCGGCGGCGGCGGCACATGCTAATGTCCGGTTGCCACGCAGCTTCAGTGACCACATGGTTCTGCAGCGCGATATGAAAGCCAACGTCTGGGGCTGGGCTGAGCCGGGTGAGACAGTAACGGTGCAGTTTGGCGGCCAGAAACTTGTCGGCAAGGCCGACAAAACCGGCGCGTGGTTGGTGGCACTTGCGCCGATGAAAGCCAATGCCACAGGACAGGAACTAACAGTAACAGGCAAGAATGCCTTCCAGATTGCCGATGTGCTGGTGGGTGACGTGTGGATGGTTAGCGGACAGTCGAACGCCGCATTCGGTCTTGGCGGATGCAAAGCCCCCGAAGACGTCAGCAGCGCCAACTTCCCGCTGATTCGCTTCACGGGATCATGGGAGCATTTTGTCGGCTCCCCACAGAGTGACGGCGGGTCAAACTGGAACGTCGTGCAGCCGGGCTCGGCGGGTGGTTGCAGCGCCATCGCGTTCTATTTTGCCCGCAAAGTGCAACAAGCAACCGGGGTGCCTATCGGCATTCTGAACTGCGCCGTGGGCGGCACGGAAATCGAGTGCTGGATGGCGCCCGAGGCATTCAATAACTATCCGGAAAATGCCGAGGCGGCGAAGCGGTGCAAGGAATCGATTCAAGAATGGGAACGCGAATTGCCATCATCGAAAGCGACTGCCGGCAATCGCCCGGCATATCTGCCGGTGGACCAACCGATTGGGCTCGATCTAGCGACCGCCTGGCTGGCTGAGGTGCGGGCGAAGTTGAAGAATTCCGCGACGTCTTTGGATCCGAGTTTCATGGAGTTGGAAACTTGGGTAGCGGCAGCGCGGGTCGCAGTAGCACAACACCAGTCGGTTCCGGCACAACCGGAGTTTGACACCGTCGGCAAGTGGTTGTTAACGACTTCCCTGCCAGACAATATCAAGCGCATTCCGCTACTGCCACATCCAGCCGACCGGAACGGAGTGGGTGGTCACGGCTGGTTTCGCTGGCAAACACTCTACAATGGCATGATCCATCCATTCATTCCCTATACCATGAAAGGGATGCTTTGGTATCAGGGTGAAAACGGCAGCGGCAAGGCCTACTACTGGCGCATGCGCAGCATGGTGGAAACCATGCGCAAGGAGCGCAACAACGCGTTCCCCGTTTACATCGTGCAACTGCCGAATTTCGACAAGACCAGCGACGATCCCCAGGGCGAGCCTGACAAGTGGCCCACCACCCGCGAGCAACAGCTCAAGTGCCTGCAAATCCCCAACGTCGGCCTGGCCGTAACAATTGACGTCGGTGATCCCCTTGACCTTCATCCCTCGAACAAGGGCGATATGGGCGAGCGTCTGGCACTCTGGTCGCTGGCGAAGGATTACGGCAAGAAAATCGTCTGTTCCGGACCGCTCTATCAGACCAGCCGGATCGCTAGCGGCAAGCTCATCCTTGCTTTCGATAGCATCGGCGGCGGACTGATGGTCGGAAAGAAAGACGGCCGCAAACCCACTGTCGAGGATAAGGGTGCCAAACTCCAATGCTTTGCCATCGCTGGAGAAGATAAAAAATGGGTCTGGGCTGACGCCGTGATCGATGGCAAGACCGTGGTCGTATCTAGTCCAGCGGTGGCCAAGCCGGTCGCTGTGAGATATGCTTTCTCGATGAACCCGGCTGGCTGCAATTTGTATAACAAGGAAGGGCTGCCAGCCTCGCCGTTTAGAACAGATGATTGGTGACTTGAAGAACAATTTAACCTGAATAATCAATGATAACTAGTATGAACAAGCCTACCCATTTTATCCTTGCCGCCCTGCTGCTGTGCTCGCAGCATACGCTCGCCGCGACACCAACGCCAGCTGAAGCTGGCACAATGTCGTCCTCAACGTTGCGGTTTTGTCCGGACAAACGTTCGGTGGGTGATGTGATGCCGTTCTTCTGGAAGGGCGAGTATCATGTGTTTTATCTGCTCAATAACTCTGGCAACGCAGATATCGATTGGGAACACGCCGTCTCAAAAGATTTGGTACACTGGCGCAACATGCCTGCGGCCATCCTTCACGATCCCGCTGATAAGGCCGGCCCCGAGGGCGGTTGCATGTTCACGGGATCCATTATCGAACACAACGGCACATTCCACGCATATTATACCAGTTGGAACCCGGGCAACCTAGCCGGGCGCGAGTTTGTCTGTCATGCCACCAGCAAAGATCTCATCAGCTGGACCAAGCAACCCAAAGACATGTTCGGTCCTGACGGCACTCACTACGCGAATCACCGTGAGCGGGATTTCCGCGATCCGTGCGTGGTGTGGGATGCGGAACAAAAACTATTTGTGATGTATGTCAACGCCAACGCGCCGGGCAAAGGCGGGTTCGTCTTCGGGCACCTGACGTCACCGGACCTCAAGCAGTGGCAACAACTTCCCGCTCTGGAGAATATTTCGGGCGATGAATGCCCCGACTTTTTCAAATCGGGAGAAACGTATTACCTACACGGCTGCAACGTCTATGCCTACGCGAAAACCGCCAGCGGACCCTGGAAATTCCCGACATATAACCGGGTGGAGCGGCGCATGGCCGCCAAGCGCGTGTTCGACGGCAAACGTCATGTCTGGTTCGGTGGCTGGCTCAACGGCCCCATGAGTATTCCGCGTGAAGTGTACGAGGGGCCTGAAGGTTTTCTATTCATGAAACCCGTGCCGGAAGTGGTGAACGCCTTCAGCGTGGCGGCCCTGTCGGTTTCCAATATTTCGCTAGAACAGGGTACTACCGTGATGAAAGAGGTGCCGCAGGACTACCTGCTTGAGGCAACCGTAGATATGTCCAAGGGGCGCGATTTTGGCTTGATCGTCCGCGGGGAGGGGATTGCGGATACCTGCCGCATCGTCTTGTCCGCAGATAAAAAATCCCTCATTACCGCCGGTGGGCAGTCGTTGGAATCACGGCCGCTGCCGATTGATTTCACACATCCGATCACAGTGCAGGCGTTCATTGTCGGTGGCATCGCTGAAGTCTTTGTCAATTCTCAATATGCGGCGACCTTTTTCATCAATCAGGCCGGACACACGCTGGGCTTAGAGTCGCGCGGAAGTGTGGTGGTGCGGAGTCTTCAGGTTAAAACCCAAGTAGCCCCCAAACCGCTCTAACCATAACGTTCAGCCTGCCACCAGAGAATCCGCCATGAACGCCACCCAACCACAATCCGCATCCAGGTGCGGCAAGACAGTTGCCGGAAATTATCCGACAAACCGTCGTTTAGCGGGCACCGTGCTCAGCGCCCTCGCAATGGCCTGCGCCGCTGCTGCCGCTGCGGAAATCACCCCTTCACCCAGCTTTCACGCATGGGCGAAGACCCCGCCGATGGGTTGGAATAGCTATGATTCCTGGGGCATCGTCGTTCCGGAGAAAGAGGTGAAGGCCAACGCGGATTACATGGCATCCAAGCTGGCGAAGTATGGCTGGGAATATGTGGTGGTGGATATCCAATGGTATGAGTCCAGCGCCAAGGATATGTTTTGTCCTGCCAATCCGGTGATTGTCATGGATGAGTTCGGCCGTCCGCAGCCGACGCCAAACCGGCATCCCTCGGCTGCAGGCGGCAAGGGATTTAAACCGCTCGCCGATTATGTCCACGCCAAAGGCTTGAAGTTCGGACTTCACATCATGCGTGGCATTCCCAAACCCGCTGTGGAAAAAAACCTGCCGATCGCCAACAGCACGTGGCACGCCGCCGATGCCGCCGATAAAACCCGGCCCTGCGCCTGGTGCCCGGATATGTGGGGCGTGGACACTACTAAGCCGGCCGGACAGGCATGGTATGATGCTCTCTATCAGATGTTTGCCGATTGGGGCGTGGATTTCGTCAAGTGCGATGACTTGTCGGCTCCCTATCAATCCGGGGAAGTGGAGGCGATCCGCAAGGCCATCGATAAGACCGGTCGCGTAATGCTGTTGAGCACCTCGCCCGGAGCTACGCCTCTCGAGCAAGGCGCCCACGTCGCGGCCAATGCCAATTTGTGGCGCATCAGCGGGGACTTCTGGGATGATTGGAAGGCGCTCAAGGAACAATTCGAGCGGGTCGACCACTGGACGCAATTCCGCGGATCCGGGCATTGGCCGGACGCCGACATGCTGCCGATAGGCACCCTGCGGATGTGGACGGGCGGCGAGAAAACCAAGTTCACCCGCGACGAGCAGATCACCATGATGACCCTGTGGAGTATCGCCCGCTCGCCGCTCATGATCGGCGGGCAAATGCCGCTCAACGATGCGTTCACCGAATCATTACTCACCAACGGTGAGGTTCTCGGCGTCAACCAGGCAAGTGCTAACAACCGCCAACTCTATCGCAATGGCGACCAGCTCGCCTGGGTCGCCGAGGTGCCCGGCTCCAAGGACAAATACCTAGCCGTGTTCAACGCCCGCGACCAGCGGGTCCTCGATGAAAGCCGCGCCGTTTTCAAAAGCGCAGTGGTCACCCGCAACACACCCGGCCAGGCGGTGGACATCGATCTCGACGTCACTGGCGCAAAAAAGCTCTGGCTTGTCGTTGATTCTACGGCCGACGGCTCAGCGATGGACCACGCGGATTGGGCGGAGCCGAGACTGTTAGGCACGCAGGGAGAAACCAAACTTACCGACCTCCAATGGGTGTCGGCATCTTCCGGCTGGGAAAGCGTGAAAGTCAACAAGAGCATCAGCGGTGGCAATATTCTGATAGATGACAAGCAAGCGGCTTATGGCTTGGGCACACATGCACCGTCGACGATTGTATACGACCTGCCGGCCGGCACCACGCGCTTCAAGGTTAAAGCCGGTCTGGATCAAGGTGGCACCCGCCAAGCGGGCGGGGCGACCGTGCGATTTCTGGTCTATACCGTGGATCCGATGGTTGGATCTGACGCGCCGGCTATGGCCATTCCCGTGAAACTCACCGAGTTGGGTTTTCAAGGTCCCTGCCAAGTGCGCGACCTGTGGAAGCAACAATCGGTGGGAGAATTCACCGGCACGTTCGCCCCGCTTATCCCATGGCACGGGGCCGGTTTCTTTCGAATTTCAAGCAAGTAGAAAACAAAAAATGATGAACCTATATTTAAAATCGATCCGCAGTTTTGTGGCGCCGGCGGTCTTCTCGCTGGTGATCAGCGGCGCTGCTGTTGCCGCCCAGCCACTCAACCCCGCCGCAGGCCAATGGACACCGGCAAAAGCCAACGAGTGGTACGCCAAGCAGCCCTGGCTCTTTGGGTTTAATTTTGTGCCCAGTACGGCGGTCAACGATACGGAGATGTGGCAAGCCGAAACGTTTGATCCCGCCACCATCGATCGTGAGCTCGCTTGGGCGCAAGGGATTGGCTACAGCTCGTGCAGGGTTTTCGTCCAATACATCGTCTGGAAAGCCGACCCTGCCGGCTTTAAAAAACGCTTCGTCGAGCTGCTAGATATTGCTGACAAGCATCATCTGAGCGTCATGCCGGTGCTGTTTGATGATTGCGCGTTTGATACAAACCGCGACCCCTATCTTGGCAAACAGGACGAGCCGATCCCCGGCACGTCCAACGCCCGCTGGGTTCCCAGTCCCGGCTTGAAACTCGTGACTGACAAATCGGCCTGGCCGGACTTGGAGAGATACGTCAAGGACATGGTGGGTACCTTCAAGGATGACAAGCGCATCGTGCTCTGGGATTTGTATAATGAACCTGGTAACTCGGGCATGGCCAACAAGAGTTTGCCGCTCGTGGAAGCTTCCTTCGCATGGTCTCGCCTGATGAAACCCACGCAACCACTGACCATCGGTGTCTGGGGCGGGCCCAAGGAAATTAGCGACCGGCAGATCGAGCTTTCAGACATCGTCAGCTTCCATCATTACGGCGATAACAATAGCATGTCGGCCCGTATCAAGGCATTCAAGATTCCTCAACGGCCGGTCATCTGCACCGAGTGGATGGCCCGCACCATGGGCGCTAAATATGCAACCGAACTGCCACTGTTCAAGGATGCACAAGTGGGCTGTTATAACTGGGGCTTGGTCAACGGTCGCACCCAGTGCCAGTATCCATGGGGCTCGCCCAAGGACGCACCCGAACCGCCGGTGTGGTTCCATGACCTGCTGCGCCGCGATGGATCACCCAAAAATCCCGACGAGGTCGCCT